>JBEDBL010000009.1:0-32040 GCA_041177245.1 Verrucomicrobiota bacterium | reverse complement strand
GTCTGACTCTATGGCGAAAAGCAGCAACCTTGCTTTGCCGACGAGCCTTGTTCTTGCCGCGTTGGTTTGTCTCGCGATCTTCCTTTGGCGTGGCGAGGAGCATGAAAAAACAACACGCGTGCCGTCTTCGTCAGAATCTGAGATCACAAATCAGAGGCCTTCGAAAAGAGAGGACTTTTCTTTTGCGAATGAGGGTTTGACAACACGGACACCGGTAGGAAAAGGGAACACCAACCGCGGCACGACGGAGCCGCGTGACGAAACGAAAGTTTTAAGCGGCGATGTCGTTGTCTCTTTTGGCAACGTCGAGGATATCGGACGCCAAGCCGGATACATTATGCCCTCGCTCTCCGAGATGCGCGCGCTTGCCGCAGTCGATCCGTCCACCCTCTCACCGGAACAACGTCGGCACCTTCTTGATCTTCAACGTCGGTATACCGATCTGCTCGGCGTGTTGCCCCAGATTGCCGGCTTCCAGAACAATCCCGCTGAATACGGAAAATTCTTTGCCAACATGGCGAGGCAGTCGGCCGGTCTCAACGAATCGCAAGCGGCTCAGGTCGACGCCTACATGCAAGGCAGGGCCAGTGAAATGATCAAAGCCGGGTTTAACGAGGCAAAAAAACCCGCGGATCCCGCGTTGCTGGACGCGTGGGAATCGCGTCGTGACCATTTCAACGAGCAAACCGTGTCCGGCTTGCGGCAAGTGATCTCTCCGGCTGTGGCAGATCGAGCGGGAATTAACGACCAGTTGATGGAGTTTCTGGAAACAGATTTCGACAAGGCGCAAGCGAGACCGGATCTTAATTAAGACGTCTCAAGTGCGTCCCGGTGCCGTCCAGCGCCGCGTGAGCCAGAGAAGAATTCCGCAACCGAGAAAGACCGTCGGCAACCAAGGCAGCGCCATCGCGAAAATTCCGATCTCGTCCGCTCCGGGGTGATTGCCTCGCAGGTGTGTGGTGAGTTGCGCGAAGAGCACACCGGCAACGGCATAGCCCAGATTGAAAGCGACCCCCCGAAAGCTCAGCACCGTGGCACGCACGTGCGATTCGGTCCAAAGGTTGAGATAGTTCGACGTGAAAAATTGCAGCATGGACATGCTGATTCCGATCGGCACGACGACCCACGCACCCCAATACGTCCAAGCCATAGCGGTCCCGCCGAGTCCGAGCAAAACGAGCGCGGCAACCATGGTGTAGTTCGCCACGACTCCATGGCGGGCAATCATGCGCTTGGCCAAGGGTGCGACGGCGAATCCGAGCAGAGCCAGACTCGAACCAAGCAATCCGTTGACGTACTCCGGCAATTGGATCAGACGGTAGTAATTGCTTCCGAAAGTCAAAAACACGCGGACAAAGCTGTCGATGAGCAGTGCGGCCAACATGAGGAAAAGAATGCGACGCGAGGTGAAGACATGCGTTGCGCCCTCGACGATGTTGCGCCACGCCCGGCGCGCGGCGTGGTGCTCCTCATGAGCGATAGCGGGAGGCTCCCTGAAATTCAAAGCCACAAGAAGACACAACACCGAGGTGACTAGTGTCGCATATACCGGCCAGCGCACAGTGGCGTGCGGCTGGGGAGCCCAACCCGTCCAGCCGAAAAGCCAGACCATGAAGCTTTGGTCGAAAAGCACCGCGCCGCTGACCATGGCGAGGAAGAATCCGGCCGACTTCCAGCGCATAAGCGATTCGAGGATGCGGGGCCATGCCGTTCTGCGGTCCGTTTCCGGCAACGAATCGTAAGCGAGGGCTTCGTCGGCTCCGCTGGCGAAGGCTTCAGCCGCACCGCTCAGGACGCGGTTGAGCAACAGGAACCTGAACAACCACGGGCCGCGCGGGGCGAAGGCAAAGATAGCCATCTCGGCGACCATGAGTGCCGATGCCACAACGACCACACGTTTGCGCCCGATGACGTCGGCCAGCGCGCCGGAGGGAATTTCCAGGACAACGATGACCACCGCCCATACGACATTGAGCAGCGCGTATTGCTCGAGGGTCAGTCCGAGATCGAGAAAAAGGACACCGATGACCGGGTAATAGAACCGCGCGTTGAACAGGACGCGGAAGGCGATGAAAAGCGGGAGATTGCGTTGGAGGGAGAAAGCCACTGCTTCGGACTGTAGCGCCGCCGTCCCCGGCGGCGAGCGACATAACGAACGGCGACGAGGACCTCGCCGCTACATTTCAGTGTTTCGGAGCTCGCACGGTGGCCGCTTCTAGATCTGTCCGGCGGCGTTCGATAATGTTGTCGGCGATTTCCGTCACCATTTCCTCGAGGAGGAGACGCAGGTGGCTGCCGGGTCGGTAATCAGCCGGCGCGATGTGACGCACACGGTCGGCGTGGGCGGTGAGCTGATAGCACTTTTGGAAACTGACGCGGGTTTTGTCTTCCGGATTGTAGACCGCGATGGCGCGTCCGCCGGTCTGCTTCATCACGGTGAAGCAGGGCACATCGGTCGGTCCGTCGCCCACATAGATCATGTTCTGGAAAGGGATGGGACGCATCTCGGGGGGCACGTGGTCGTTGACGTCCTGCGAGAGGTCGAGCATCCCCTTGTTGATGCGGAAGAGAAACTGTGTCTTTTGCGTGTGGCTTATAACACGCTTGGGAAAAGTGATGCGTCCCTCGTCATCCTCGGCATATTCGCAGCCGAAAATTTTACGAACGTGCGGGGCGATGCGGCTGCCGCTGATAAGCTCTTTTAGGCCGGAGCTGACAATGTAATGCTCCAGTTTGATCCCGTGCGCTGCGCTCCAACCCATGGCGTCGGCGACATCGTTCAGCTTTCCCTCGAATTCGGTGAACATTTCGGGGATGCCGGGAAAAAAGCTCAGTTTGGCTCCGAGTTGCCGCAGCTTGGCGTTGGTCGGTCGGTCCATCTCGAGGTAGTCGAGCAGCGCCTTCATGTAGGCCAACTCGTGCTCGTAACCGTGTCTTTGCACCAGTTCGCCGCAGCGCTTCCAGAACTGCTTCCCGTCGATCCCGAACTGCGGGAAGATGACCTCCTCCTGCATGTAGTTGGGGCTGAGCGTCTGGTCGTAATCGTAAATGATCGCGATGGTGTTTTGCGGGACGGACATGGGACGACGGATGCTTTTCGGTCATAATAGCCCCATGCAAGGTGGAAGCGAGCAGGTTTGCGCGAGGGTATGGGCATGATTTCCGTCGCCTACGAGCGCGGTGTCCACGTGCCATCCCTTGATTTGTGGCTCGATCCGCAAAGTTCGCGCGGCTTCGCGTTTGTCTCGCACGCGCACAGTGACCACACGGGTAAGCATGCCGAGACGGTGCTCTCCGTGGGGACATCGCATTTGATGCGCGCCCGCATCGGATCGTCCGCGCACGAGCATGTTTTGCCATTCGGTGAAACCCGGGAACTGCGCGGCGCGCGATTCACCCTTCTTCCTGCAGGCCACGTGCACGGTTCGTCTCAGCTTCATCTGGAAACCAACGAGGGTAGTTTGCTTTATACGGGGGACTTCAAATTGCGGCCCGGTCTGGCCAGCGAAGGAATCGAATCCCGCGGCGCGGACACCCTCATCATGGAAACGACCTTCGGAAAACCGGAGTATGTGTTCCCGCCGACGGAAAAGATTTTGTCCGACATGGTCGCGTTCTGCCATGCCGCGCTGGAGAACAGCGAGGTTCCGGTGCTGCTCGGATACTCGCTGGGCAAAGCCCAGGAAATCCTCTGCGCCGTGGCGGCGGCCGGACTAAAGCCGATGCTGCACGGAGCGGTGGCCAAGATGACACGCATCTACAGTCAGCTCATTCCGGGATTCCCGGATTTCGCGCCTTACAAAGCCTCCGAGATCTCCGGCCATGTTCTAATCTGTCCGCCCAGCGTGCGCGGTTCGCGCATGCTGGGTGCGATCAAAAAGAAACGCGTGGCCGTGATTACCGGCTGGGCCTTGCAACCCGGCGCGATCCACCGCTACCGGGTCGATGCGGCGTTTCCACTGAGCGATCACGCGGGCTATGACGATTTGCGCAAATATGTGGAACTGGTCAAACCGAAGCGCGTGCTCACTTTGCACGGCTACGCATCGGAATTCGCCCGGGATTTGAGGGAGGATGGCATCGAAGCGTGGTCATTGGTCAGCCCCGACCAGTTGGAATTTCGCGGCTTCGCCTCGAGACCGGCTCCGGATACGTGAAGAAAACTTGGAAACTTCCCCGCACGCTTTCGAAAGCATAGGCAGCAGCCCGTTGGGGCAGCGGGCCCTGCCGTGGTTCAAACATCGCCGAAGTCCATAAGCTTCGGGCGATTTTGGTATTAGCCTCCATTTCTGTTTTGATCCCATTCCGGCCAGCCAGAGTTGTCCTCTCGCGGGCATTTAAACAGGGGATCTAAAAACGGCGTCTCCGACGGATCGCATAGCCGGCTAATGCCGTCGCGGACAAGGCAAGTAAGGCGTAACTGGAGGGTTCCGGCAGGGGATAGGGGGTAAACTTTACCGAGCTTCCGTTGTAGATGGAGTTGATGTGCAGTTCAAAATCGGTGAACTGGGCGGGTGAGGTGTTGAGGAATCTCCAACTCGCAGATTCTCCATCGGTGAAACGGTCCGGTCTGTTCGACGGTTGAAAATAGATGCCCGTGCTGTTGAAGGATTTAACCCCCACGTTTCCCACCACATCGAACAACGACAACGATGGCTGGGAAATGCTGCCCGTCGGCATTGTGTAATTCAGGGACAGAACAAAGGGAGAACTCGCGTTGTATTGATCGTCCCAGTTGGCCGAGAGCGTCCAGACCGTGTCCGCCCCGGAATCAAAAATGCTCAACCTGCCCATTTCCTGATCCGGGAAACCCGGGGTCTGACTGTAACTGAAGATGTAGTTATTTGTCGTCGCAGACCAAGCACTGCCCGTAGAGAAGAGCAGACCCGCTGCGATGATGCCCAACAAAAGAGCTTTTGTGGTTATACCGGTTGCTGTGTTCGTTTTCATACACGGAGATCTTTTCCGTGCAGTGACCTTGTCTCCATTGGGAGAACGACTATCGGGAGAATAACCCAGTCTCGATCCGTGTGGGCAAATCACGCCGGAACAGCCACGCCTTGCAGCCTATCAACCAGGGGGCAGTCCGTGCTGTTTACGAGTTCGCCCTCGATCTCCGCGGCCGAAAATATTACGAGACCTTCTTTCGCAGCTGCTTTGTCTCGGCTCTACGGCGCTTTGATTCGACCAAACGACGTTTCGTTGCCCTCGAGCGCTTCGCTTTGCGGCGTCGATTTTTGGAAGCCTCGGCCAGGCTCGACTGCCGGTTGGCAGCTGCGGCGGATTCCAGTTTGGCTGCGAGCAAACGCACCGCCTCGGCGCGGTTGCGGGCTTGGGATCTCGACGCGCTCACCCGCACGGAGAGCCCGGTCGGCAAGTGGCGGAGCGTGACGGCGGTGGAGACCTTGTTGACGTGTTGGCCGCCCGGTCCGCTCGACCGGCAGAAGACTTCCTCGACTTCATGCGGTCGCCACGGATGCATACCGCGACCTTCCTGCCGGATCGGCTTGAGGACAAGCCCGGGACTGATGCGCTCCGCGAAAAGCTCAGGTGCCAATGTCGCGCAGGATCCTGCGGGCAGCTTCCCGACCGCTCAGCACTGCGCCGTGCGCCGTGGCGGGGTAATCGACCGAAGCGGCCTCGCCCGCGAAGTAAACTCCTCCGGGCAAAGCCTCGGCCAAGGCCCGCCGATCGCGTGGACCGGAGCCTACTGTTGAGAAGGAGTAAGCCCCGCGTGTAAGCGGGTCGAATCCCCAACGTGTACTAAATACGGAGCACGGCTCGGGAATCCGCGCTCCCGTGAAACGCTGTAAAAGACCGCAGGCTGAGCGCGCGATCTCGCCATCGGACATTGCTTCCGCTTCCCTGGCAGCCGATCCGCCGTTCAATGCCATCAAAACCGGTTTTCCGAGATAGCCCGACAAGTTGCACCACTCGGACCAGAGTCTGCCGTCGTTGCGTATCCGAATAATCGGACCGGGAGGAAGGTCGACATCATCGTCGAAAAGAAAGAAAGCTTTGTGATACGAGCCGAAACCGAGACGGCTAATGGCCTTTTTTTTGCGCGCCGGGAGGGACGGGACAAAACGGATGGATTCGGCTTTGAGGGCCCCGAGCGGAATGGTGACAAGAACGGCGCGGCTTTGCAGTTCTTCGCCGCCGCGCAAGACAACGCGATTGGGCTGCCCGGACCAGTCGATTTGTTCCACGAAGGAATCCATGAGAGAAACAGCCAACCCGCCAAGTCCTCCTTGAACGAGGCAATCGCCTCCTCCGAACTCCTTGCCTTCGTCCCACCACCACGCGGACAACTCCTCTGGCGGCGCTGCATACTCAAGCGTCACGTTTGAATAAATTTCGCTGTCCAGAGCGCGCCGCTGGCCATCGTCCAGCCCGCCATGAATGGCGAAAGCATCGAGACCTTCGGAGAGGGAAACATCGTGCGACAATTTTTCCGACCAACTGCGCGAGAAGGATATGGCACGGGCGAGGAGGCGTTCATCGGCCGCGAGTTCCTTTTGGCTTAGGACAGACTTTTCCGCCGCATAGGTTGGTCCTTGGTCCCAGTCGAAAGGCTGCAGTTGCGCTCCTGCCGCACGGGCCACGACAGTCAGCGGATTTTCCCGGAAGCCGTGTATCCACATGCCGCCCATATCGACCGGCAACACACCGCCAAGATTCATAAGTTTGGTGCGTCCGCCCGCAGAGCCGGCTGCTTCCAAAACCAGAACGGCGAGACCGGCATCGGTCAATTGCCTCGCCGCGGACAAACCACTCAGACCGGCGCCGACAACGATTACATCTGTCGCAAGCTGGCGCGCCGTCGCATACCTCGGAAAGCAGAGGTAAGCGCCAGCCGATGTCGTAGTCCGCAAAAATCTGCGCCGCGTCCAAACCACTCAGCCTAAAAAACACCCGTGTGCTGCCGCAGCAATCACAAACTTGACGAAAAATCCGTGCCATAAACTCCAGCGCGTTGTCGTCAGGAAAGTTTTTGAGGCAAGGCCTCAAGCCTCGCACAACAAGGGGGTAGCGCCCCGCACGCTGAAGCGGTACGAGCCCGGTAAATTCATCAAGCCCGAAATATTCCAACCTTAACCGGTCGACAGGCGTTAAGTTGAAGGGGTTGCCCGACTACACACTCGCGCGACTGACCAGCATGGGCGTTCAAGTGCATTTGAACTCGCAGGTGAAAGAAGTTGGACCTGGCTTTGTGCAAACGCCCCACGAGTGCATCGCGTCCGATATCATCATTTGGGCCGCCGGGGTCGAGGCCAATCAAGTTACCCGCACCTTGGCGGGTATTTCCCTTGATCGCAGTGGTCGCATCAAGGTGCTTCCGGATCTCAGTCTACCCGGTCATCCGGAAGTTTTTGCCGCCGGCGACCTCGTCGCCTTGATTGACCCGAAAGGCGCGGTCGTCCCCGGTGTGTCCCCGGCCGCAATCCAAATGGGACAATTCATTGCCAAGCTCGTCACCACCGAAGACCAGGCCAAGCCGCGTCCCGCATTTGTTTACTGGGACAAGGGCAGCATGGCTACGATCGGACGCAAGGCTGCCGTGGTCAGCATATCCGGACTGAAGATACGAGGATTCGCCGCTTGGTTGATGTGGCTCTTTGTGCACCTCATTTTTCTCATGCACATGAGAAACCGCATCAATGTTTTCATTCACTGGGTGTGGTCATACTTCACTTGGCAGCGCGGGGCACGAATCATCCAGCCGTGAAGCCAACTGACTACTCCGAATCCTATGCTCTACGCCCCTTCCAACGCGCACCGCTTGGCTTCCAATTCCTCCCATCGGCTGTAAGCCGCACGGATTTTCGCTTCCAGCGCGATGGATTCGGCCTCGATTTTAGGTAGGGCTCCGGGATCGCTGCGATAGAGTTGCGGGTCCTGCAGCTGCGCGGCGCAACGAACCTGCTCCGCCTCCCAGCCTTCAATCTGACCGGGCAGTTCTTCCAACTCGCGGCGCTCCCGATTGAGAAACTTTTCCGCACGCGCGCGGGGTTTGCTTTTCGGCTCGTCCGCCTTCGCGGGCGCAGGCGACGCCGCGGCAGGCACCGCCGCACCGCGGGCCGACCAACGTTGCCAATCGCTGTAGCCTCCATTGACTTCGGTGATCGTTCCGCCGCCTTCAAAGACGAGCAGGCTGGTCACCACCGCATCGAGGAAAGCGCGGTCATGGGACACCAGAAGCAAGGTTTGCTCCCAGCTGACCAGCAACTCCTCGAGCAGTTCCAGCGTTTCCGCATCGAGATCGTTGGTCGGCTCATCGAGCACCAGCACATTGGCCGGCTGTAAAAACAGGCGGGCGAGAAGCAGTCGGTTGCGTTCACCGCCGGAGAGCAGTCGTGCCGGCATGCGCACTCGGTCGGAGCGGAACAGGAAGTCCGCCAGATAGCTGTGGATATTGCGGTCTCGTCCTTGGAAATGCACCGACTGCGAGGCACCGGCCACGTTTTCCGCCACCGTCTTGTCCAGATCGATCTGATCCCGCATTTGATCCAAATACACGACCTGCAGATTGGTCCCGGTGGTGACCTGACCGGACTGCGGGGCCAGCTGCCCGAGCAGCAATTTGAGCAGGGTCGTTTTGCCGCAACCGTTCGGACCCAGAATTCCGATCTTGTCGCCGCGGAAAATCTCGCTGGAAAAATCCTGCACCACCGGCTCCGGCATTTCCGGGTGCGCGAAGGTTAAGCCTTCCGCCCGCAGAACCCGCTGACCCGACACCGTGCCCGCCTGAATCTCCATCTTTGCCGTCCCCGAACGCTCGCGCCGCCGCGCCCGTTCGCGGCGCAGCTCGAGCAAAGCCCTCACCCTTCCTTCGTTGCGCGTGCGACGCGCTTTGACCCCCTGACGCAACCAAGCCTCCTCCTGCGCCAACTTCTTGTCGAAAGCCTTCCACTGCACAGCCTCGGCCTCGAGCATGTCGGATTTGCGTTGCAGGAACGTGTCATAGTCGCACGACCATCCGAAAAGCTTGCCGCGATCCAGCTCGACGATCCGGTTGGCCAGGCGCCGGAGGAAGGTCCGGTCGTGCGTGACAAAGAGCAGGCTTATGGGATGCCTGAGCAGAAAATCTTCCAACCAGAGGATGGAACCCAAGTCCAGATGGTTGGTTGGTTCATCGAGCAGGAGCAAATCCGGCCGGCCGGCCAGCGCCCGGGCCAGCAAAACGCGGCGCTTCAGTCCGCCGGAAAGCGAACCGAACGCCGCCTCGGTGGGTAATTGCATTTCGGCCAGCAATTCCTCGAGCCTCACATCGATCTCCCAGTCCTCCTCATGGCGAGTCGGCGAAATTCCGCCCCGCACCACCGAGAACACTGTTCCCTCCACAACTTGCGGAACCTCTTGGTCCAAGCGCGTCATCAACGCTCCGGGCGCACGGAGGACATCCCCCGCGCTCGCCCCCTCCTCGCCGGCGATGAGTCTCAGCAAGCTGGTCTTACCGCAACCGTTGCGCCCCAGCAGCGCCACCCGCTCCCCCGCCTCGATCGAGAGGTCGGCTCCGTCGAGGAGATAGTCCCCACCGTAGTGGAGCGAGACCGATTTCAACTGCAACAGAGCCATGGGGGCGCCAACCTGCCCCAAAAAAATCTGGGCGCAACTCCAAACTCCTCCACGGACTAATTGGCGGGAAAGCTTGCGGTGGTTGAACGCATCGCTCGGAAAGGCCATTTCTTATTCGCCCTGGAAGGGCATACTTCGTCTCATGAAATCGGATCAGGATCTCTACAAGCGGCTGTGCGATCTGCCGAAGGGGCAACTCTGGAAATCGGAGGTTCCGCGATTCGATGCCGCCTCCCTGCGCGAGCGCATGCAGGGAGTTGCCCTGATCCGTGCGCTTGGCACAATTTTTTCACGTTACGGGACGGAGGAAGAAAAGTCGGCGGTGCGTGCGTGGCTCACGGCGCTGCTCAAAGATCCGCAGGAAAAAATCCGGCGCTACGCCATGGCGGCGCTGCCGAAGATTGGCGCGGATGAAAATGCGGAGGCGCAGATGTTGAGTCTTCTCAAGGAGAACGCCGGCGAGAGAGAGCGGCGCCATCTTGGACGTGCGCTGGAGAAGATCGGGGGGAGCACGACACTCTCTTTCATGGCGCAGGGGGAATCGCTCCCGGAACTGACGCAGCAGAAAGTGCAGGCGGCCATTGCCCGGCGCGAAAACCCCGGCACGGTGGAACTCGAGGCACTGCTCCCGGGCAAACCCGCGATGCAGATCAACCTCCGCTGCCGACGGGGCTTGGAGAAGATCGTCAGCGAGGAAGCCGAGGAACAACTCGATCCAAACATTTTCCGTCTCGGACCGGTTCGCCCGGGATGTGTGACACTGAATCCGCTGAAGCCGTTCTCCTTATCGATGCTCTATGAGTTGCGCTGCTTTGCCACCGTGGGCATCCGCATCGGTCTGATGGAGGACAGCTCGGGTTCCGAATGGGAGGATGCCCTCGCTCGCTGCATCGCTTCCCCGATAGCGCGGAAGATCATGCTGGCGGCGACCAATGGAGTGCCTCGTTACCGCGTTGATTTCCCGGCGCGCGGTCATCAGCGCGGCGTCATCCGCAACGTGGTGCAAAAAGCCCACGCACGCGTGCCAGAAATACTCAACGATGCGCGTCGGGCTCTGTGGTCCGTGGATGTCATACCGGTTGGTAGCGGACCGAGGAAACAGAGAGACGTGATCGTCGAGCTGCGTCCTCGAGTCTACCCCGATCCGCGCCTTGGGTATCGCAAGGATGACATAGCGGCGGCCTCGCACCCGCCATTAGCCGCCTGCATGGCGCGGTTGGCCGCGCAAGCCAGCCCTTACACAGAGGAACCCCGGCAAGTGGTTTGGGATCCTTTTTGCGGCTCGGGACTGGAACTCATCGAGCGCTCCATGCTCGGTGGAGTCAGGGCCGTGCATGGCACGGATCTCGATCCGACTGCGATCGCCATCGCCCGCGCAAACTTCGAAGCTGCGGGCTTGGAGAATATTTCCGCGATGTTCACTCCGTGCGATTTCCAGGATGCGGAAAAAGTGGCAGGCATCGCCCCGGGAAGCATCACCTTGGTCATCACCAATCCACCCCTCGGACGACGCATCCGGGTGAAGGATATGCACGGACTCATTGCCGACCTCCTCCTCGCCGCCACCAAAGCGTTGGAGCCGGGGGGCCTGCTCATTTTCACCAACCCGCTGCGCGATGGGCCAAGCTCGCCCTCACTTAAGTTGGCATACCGCCAGACGGTCGATCTGGGGGGATTCGACTGCCAGCTTGAGATGTACAGCAAGCGAGTTGAACGGATCCTTGCCTGACCCACGCGTTGTGCCATCGTAGAGGGGCATGCTGGAATTGCTTTTCTTCATCGCATTTGTCGCATGGCTGTTTTTCAGCACTTTGGAATTCGTGCTCTCGTTGCCCTGCGCGCCGACTCTGATCGCCGCGTCAGCACTTGTTCCTCTTCTCGCGATCGCCCGGCATGCCGCTCTGGCTCGCGAACACCATCTCGAGCGCTTGCGTCCTGGGTCTCAACCCGTGCCGCCGGAAAGATTTTTCTGGCCCTTGGCCCGTCGCCGCATCGGCCTGAAGCTCGGCACGGCATTTGCCTGTGCAACGGTTTTCTGGCCGGTCGCTGTGATTTGGCCGGCGGGTTCCGAGCTTAACATGACCTCTCTCGCCGGGTGGATCTCCGGAGCATTGGCCATTGTTTCCCTCGGCGAGGTGCTTGCTTGCGGTTGGCTCTACATCAGCGCATCGCATTGGTTCGACCGCCACGCGCCGAGCTTCGTCGGATGTGCGCGGCGTATGCTCTACCGAATTTCCGACAACTACGACTTTCTAGGCGAGGAACCGCTCCCCCACGAGCGAAGGGACCGCGAAAAAGTTTACTGATCCCGCCAGCCGTCTACGCGCGGGTCCTCCGCGCGCGAGCGTAAAAAAAGCCGGTCCCGCGAGGAACCGGCTCTTTGAGTTTCAATGATCCTGAGTGGGTCTAGCAACCGTCGCCCTTGCAGGACTTCGATGTTTTGCAGGCTTCCGAACCGCAGACTTGTCCGCAGTCAGAACACTTGCAGGTCTCCCCTTTGACGCAGCCATTTTTATGCGCATCCCCGACACCGCAGGTGCCGCAATGCGCGAAGATCTGACCGGCTGCGATGAAGGTCGCGGCCAACAAGGTAAGGATGATTTTCATAACAGTTCAACTATCCCACTAATGGCCGCCGCGTCAAGAGGAGCCTGAGCGCGGAGATTTTTAGCCACGGATCCGCCTCCGCTTGCTTACGGCGGAGCAAGTTGAACACGGATTGATTTCCAGTGCTGAGGCAGTGTCCAATAAAGGCTCAGGCTCAGGAGTATAGACGCACGATGGCTGAAGTTGGCGGGCGGAGGACTGTTTTGCACTCGCCAGCGGCGGGCGTTTTCTCCATACAGCAAGCCGCTATGAAACCCACCCGTTTCCTCCTTCTGGCCGTGGCCGCGTCGATGCTGACCGGTTGCGGATACAACCGTTTGGTCGGCCTCAAACAGCAGACAGATAGCTCTTGGGCCAATGTCGAAAATTCCTACCAGCGCCGGGCCGATCTGATCCCGAATCTGGTGAAAACGGTCGAGGGGGCGGCAGACTTCGAGAAGTCGACTCTCAAGGAAGTCATCGAGGCGCGCCAGCAGGTGACCAATGTCAAGGTGTCCCCGAGTTCACCACCGGACAGTCCGCAAGCCATGGCTGCTTTCCAGCAGTCGCAGGATGCGCTTTCCGGCGCGCTGTCCCGCTTGCTAGTTGTCGTCGAGCGCTATCCCGACCTCAAAGCCAACGCCAACTTCCAAAACCTGCAGGTGCAGTTGGAAGGCACGGAAAACCGCATCGCCGTCGAGCGGCGCAAATTCAACGACGTGGTGCAGGAATACAACACGGCGATCAAACAGTTCCCCACGATCATTTATTCGGGTTTCCTCGGGTTTAAAGATCGTCCGTATTTCGCAGCGCGCGCCGGCGCCGATCAGGCGCCCGAGGTGAATTTCAACTTCGGCAACAAGCAGGGATCCTGATCCGCCCGTGCGGTTCATCCGCAGTTTTCTGCCGGTTCTGGCGGTCGCGGTCTTAGCCGCGGCCGTCCACGCCGCCCAATCTCCGCTGCCGGCCAAGCCGGCGGACTATGTCTTGGATGAGGCCGGTGTTTTCAGCTCGGCCCAGCGCGAGGGGTTGGCGCGCACGTTGGAGCAATACGAACGCGAGACATCCAACCAAGTGTGGGTATGTGTGATGCCGCGTGTTCCGGACGATTATGTCGTCGAGGATTTCACGCAGCGCACGGCAGAAGCGTGGGGAGTCGGGCGCAAAGATCGAGAGAACGGTTTGGTTCTGTTCGTCTTTCCCGAGTCGCGTACCACGCGCATCGAAGTCGGTTACGGGTTGGAAGGTACGGTGCCGGATGGGTTGGCCAGCATCATCATTCAAGATGACATTGTTCCTTCGTTCCGTGCGGGCGATATGGCAGGCGGGATTGAGCGCGGGGTCGAGGCGTTGATGGCTGCCTCGAAGGGTGAATACACCGGAACTGGGCGGACGTTGGCGGATGAAGAACTCTCCGGAAGAGAAGCGACGATTAATCTGATCATTTTCATCATCTTTGTCATCTTTGTGATCATCTCCATCCGGCGAAGCCAAGCTCGGGGGGGTCATGTTTACTATCCTTCGGGCCGGCGCGATGTGTGGTTTCCCTCTAGCGGCAGTGGCCTGGGCGGTGGAGGTTTTGGCGGTGGATTCGGAGGTGGGGGGTCGATTGGTGGTGGAGGCGGTTTCGGTGGAGGCGGCGCAACCGGGCGTTGGTAAAATGAAGTCGCGTGCATTCATCGATGCTTTGGCCGACGAGCGGGTTGTTGACGCCGTGCGTGCGGCCGAGGCGCGTACATCGGGTGAAATTCGGGTTTTTATCACGCGTCGCAAATTGGGCGGGGAGGATGTCCGGGCGCGGGGACAAACTGAATTCGAGCGCTTGCACGTGGGCAACACGGCTCTGCGCAACGGAGTTCTCTTTTTTGTCGTACCCGCGGAGCAAACCTTCGCTGTGATTGGCGACGTGGGAATCCACGCCAAGTGCGGACAAAGTTTCTGGGACGAAACAGCAGCAGTGATGGAGACCCTTTTCCGCGAAGGGAAATTCACCGAGGGTGTGTTGGCTGGAGTGCAGCGTGCCGGCGAGGTCTTGGCGCGGCATTATCCGCGCCAAGCGGACGATCGTAACGAGTTGTCCGACCGAGTGGCGCGCGATTGAAATGCAGTCGGCGGTCACAGACCTCCGCTGCAAAATCACAGAGGCGTTAAACTCAGGGCAGGAGCGCGAGGAGCGGGGCGGGATAAACGCCGAGCCAGATGATCAGCGCGCAGAGGACGGCGATGGTGAATTTCGCCAGCGGCCCGACTTCGATATCGGGCGCGTCGGGATTGGCAGGTTGTTGCCAATACATGGCGCGGATGACTTTGAGATAAAAATAAAACCCCGAAGCCACGGCAACGACGCCCAACGCCACGAGGACGTAGTGCTCTTGCTGCACGGCGCACTCGAAGATGAATAGTTTGCCGAGGAATCCGGCGGTCAGCGGGATTCCAGCCAGCGAAAGCATGGCGAGCAGCATGGCAAAAGCGAGCTGCGGCGCACGTTGGTTGAGTCCGGCAAAGTCCGAGAGATCGTCTCCGCCGGAAGCCTGGGCGACAATGGTCATGACGAGGAAGGCGAGGAGCGTCATGAGCAGATATGCGGCAAGATAGAAAAGGATCGCGGTGCCGGCGAATGGCGCGCCGAGCGAAGCCACGCCGAGAAGAAGGTATCCGGCATGGCCGATGCTCGAGTAGGCGAGAAGGCGTTTGAGGTTCGACTGCGGGATGGCAGCCAAGTTGCCGAAAATGATGGTTGCGCCCGCGAGCACGGAGATAACGGGTAGAATTTTCTCCTGCAGATCGGGAACGACAACGAAGGCCTGAAGGACGCGGAGAAGAACAACAAAGCCGGCGGCTTTCGAAGCGACTGAGAGGTAAGCGGTCACCGGGGTGGGTGCGCCCTGGTAGACGTCGGGCACCCAAAACTGGAACGGTGCGGCGGCGACTTTGAAACCCAGCGCGACCAGCACGAGCCCGAAACCGAAGAGCAACGCGGGCACCACGGCGTAGTCGAGTCCGGGCAACGCTTCAGCGATGGCTTCCAAATTGGTGTGGCCGGTGACGCCGTAGATCCAAGTGATGCCGTAGACAAGGAACCCCGTGGAAAGCGCGCCGAGCACGAGATACTTCGCTCCCGCCTCGAGGCTCGCGCCACTCTGCCGCAGGTAAGAAACGAGGATGTAGAAGGTGATGGTGACCAATTCGAGCGAGACGAAGATCATGACGAAATCGGCCGCCGAGGCCATCCACATGAGGCCTGCGCAGGCGAGGACCGGAAGGGCAAAGAACTCGCCGAGGCCGGCACCGCGTCGTTCGGAAGGCATGTTGTTTTCGACGGTCGGGGCGTATTCCACGGCCATGACGAGCACGATCACGGTGGAAAGAAGGGCAAACTGCTTGAGGAAGATGGCCAGCGTGTCGGCGCGGTAGAATTTCGCGTAGGGCGCGGCGGAATTCATGGCGGAGGGATCCGCGAAGAATGTGGCGGCGAGAACTCCGAGAAGCCCGAGAATTCCCGCGTAGGCTATGCCGCGTTTGTGTCCGGCCCCGGCAAAAGCTTCGGCCATGAGCAGAATAATGCCCAGGACGACTACGTAGACCTCGAGGTAAAGCGGGTTCATGGCGCGAGGTAAGCGAAAACGGGATTGAGGTAATTCAGGAGCAGCGCCGGACGGAATCCGGTGACGAGCAATCCGGCGATGAGGATGATTACAGCCCAGCGGACGCCCGATGACATATCCTGAGTGTCATCCTTGACTGCGCTGCCCTGCGCGCCCCAGAAAATATTGCGGTAGGCGCGGAGCATGTAGACGGCGGAGATGACCACGCCCCAGAGAGCGAGAGCCGTGCAGGTTTGGAACCAGTCGAATGATCCAACCGTGCCGCGGGCGAAGGCACCGAAGAAAATCATGATCTCGCTGGCGAAGGTGGAAAACCCGGGCAGCCCGATCGAAGCCATGGCGGCGAAACCGAAGAGGAGTCCGAGCTTCGGGGCGACGCCGGCCAATCCGCCGAGCTGGGAAAATTCCAGCGTTCCCGTGCGGCGCGCGATTTCTCCGGAGAGCGCGAAGAGCGCGGCAATGGTCAATCCGTGCGCGAAGAGCATCAATGACATTCCCCCGAGTCCGAGTTGGTTGAGCGCGACGAAGCCGAGGAATGCGTGGCCCATGTGCATCACGCTCGAATAACCGAGCATGAGATCGAGACGCTTCTGCGCGAGAGTAACGAATCCGACGTAGAGAATGTTTCCCAACAAAAGGATGAGGACGAGGTGTGCGAACTGCTGGATTTCCGCCGGGAAAATAGGAACGGCGAGACGGAGGAGGCCGTAGAGTCCGAATTTTTTGAGAACGCCCGCGTGGAGCATGGCGGCGGGCGCGGGGGCCGAGGCATAGGCTTCGGGCGCCCAAGTGTGGAAGGGGAAGAGGGCGATGAGGATGCCGAAACCGAAAAGCAGCAGCAGATAAACAACCGGGCCCGGTTGCATCATTCCCGCATAGCCGAGTTGCTGGAGCAGGCGGATGTCCAACGTGCGGAGCTCTGGCGGCGCGGCCTGCCAGAGTCCGATGAGACCGAGGAGCAGGATGAAGCTTCCGAACGCGAGGTAGATGGTCACTTTCCACGCGATCCGTTGGCGTTCGCCCGATCCCCAGATACCGATAAGCAGAAAGGTCGGAATGAGCGCCAATTCGTGGAAGGCATAGAAGAAGAACAAATCGATCGAAGAGAATGCGCCGATCGCTCCGGCCGAGATGAAAAGCAGGCACGCGTAGAACATGCCGGCAAATTTTTCGATCTTCGGCGTCACCCAGACCGCGGCGAAAGTGACCAGCGTGGCGAGCAGGATGAGGACGAGGCTGAGTCCGTCCGCCCCGAGGGAGAAGTGTATCCCGTAAGAGGGAAAGAGGGCGTTTTCGCTGACGAACTGGAATCCGCCGATTCCGATGTTGTAGGAGACGAGGAGGTAAAGGCCGAGGAGCAGGTTGGCTCCCGCGCCAAAAAGCGAGATGCGGCGCGGCGCGGCGCCGGCCATGCAGAATGCCGCGGTGACCAGCGGGATGAGAATGAGGGAAAGGAGAGGGCTCATCACCGGAAGATCAGGAAGTAGAGCAGCGCGAGCATGCCGGCGCCAAAGAAGAACGCGTAGGCTTGCAGGTTGCCGAGTTGAAGGAGGCGCAGGACGTAGCCCGTGGCCCAGACGGTGCGGGCCGCACCCGTCACGACGAGGCCGTCGATGATCCAGCGGTCAAACCACGAGCCGATCACAGCGAGTCCGCCCTGCACGCGGGAAACGAGCCAGCCGTAGAAATTGTCGATGTAGAGACGGTTGGCGAAGAGCGGGATGCGCACCGGATCTTTGAGCGGTCCGCGCGCATAGAGCGCGGCGGCGAGAACAACGCCGCCGATCAACGCGGCGAGGAGCGCGTAGTGGACGACGTGCGGCATCTCGGGATGCGGGAGATCGAAGAAGTGTTTGGCGACAACCGGATAGCCCGCGGCGACCGAAGGGATGGCGAGCAGGAGCAGGGGGATGGTCATGACCGCCGGCGACTGCTTGGCGTGTTCGGCGTGTTCCGAGCGCGGGCGTCCGAGGAAAACAACGAAGAACAAACGGAACATGTAGAATGAAGTGAGGAGCGCGGCGCCCGCGGTGATCCAGAAGACCGCGTTGTTCGCACCGTGCGCGTAAGCGACGATGAGATCCTTGCTGTAATAGCCGCTGAAGCCGGGTGTTCCGGCCAGCGCGAGCGTGCCGACGACGACGCAAAGCGCGGTTAGCGGCATGCGCCCGAGTAGTCCGCCCATTTTCCAGATGTCTTGCTCGTGGTGCAGCGCGATGATGACCGAACCCGCGCAGAGGAAGAGCATGCACTTGAAGAACGCGTGGGTGAAAAGGTGGAACATGGCGATCTCGCCTGCGGGCGCGACGGCGATACCGACAACCATGTAGCCGAGTTGCGAAATGGTGGAGTAGGCGAGGATACGTTTGATGTCATCCTGCTGCGTGGCCATGAGTCCCGCGGCGAAGCAGGTGATGGCGCCGATCCACATGATGACCTCGCGGGTGATTTCCGGCGCGGCAAGGAGAACCGGGAAAATGCGTGCCAGCATGTAGACGCCGGCGGCGACCATGGTGGCTGCGTGGAGGAGCGAGGAAACCGGCGTCGGGCCTTCCATCGAATTCGGCAGCCAGACGTGCAGCGGCATTTGCGCCGATTTTCCGAGCGTGCCGCAGAAGACAAGGAGGCAGGCGGCGGTGAGATACCCGGGATGCAGGGTGAGCGCGGAAAGATTTTGTTCGATGCCGGCAAACATGATCGAGCCGGTGGCCAGCCAGAGCATGAGAATGCCAAGCATGAAACCGAAATCGCCGACGCGGTTGACGGTGAAGGCTTGCTTGGCGGCATCGGCGGCGGAGTCCTTGCGGAAATAATGTCCGATGAGCAGGTAGGAACTGACGCCGACCAGTTCCCAGAAGATGAACATCATAACGAAGTTGTCGGCCAGGACGATGCCGAGCATGGAAAAGAGGAAGAGGCAGAGGGACGCGTAGTAGCGCGGAATGCCTTCGTCGCCGCGCATGTAGCCGGCGGAATAAATGAAGACGAGCGTCGCGATGGTCGTAACGACAACAAGCATGACGCGGCTCAAGTCGTCGAGGATCACGCCGATGGGGATGGAGAAGATGCCCGGAATTTCGATCCACGGAATCTGCGCGGTGACGACGAGCGAGGGATTCAGGAAAACTTTCCAGCTGAGGAAGCAGGTCAGGGCCGCAGTGAGCACACCGAGCCAGCCCGCAGCGGTGTTGTTGCGGGGGAGCAGGAAGAGGATCACGCCGGCCGCGACGAGCGGGGCGAAAAGGATGATCCAGGGCCAAAGTTGCGGGTTCATCACGGCGTCAGAATTTCATTTTGTCGAGATCCTCGACATGCGTGGTCTGCCGCAGTCGGTAGAGTGCGACGATGATGGCGAGGCCGACGGCGACCTCGGCGGCGGCGACGGTGATGATGAAGAACACGAGGACTTGCGCGTTGTAGTCGGGCAGCCCGAGCGTGGTGACGCCATGGCGGGCGAAGGCGACGAGCGAGAGATTTGCGGCGTTGAGCATCAGCTCGAGACCCATGAAGATGATGAGAAGATTGCGGCGCAGGAGCACGCCGGCGAGGCCGACGGCGAAGAGCAGTCCGCTGACGAGCAGGTAGTGTCCGAGCGTGAGCATGTTCATCGCAGGCTGCGGCGGCTGAGGATGACCACGCCGACGGTGGCGACGAGAAGGAGGACACCGATGACTTGGAAGGGGAGGTTGTATCCGGAGAATAGGGTCATGCCGACATCAGCCACATCGGAGTAACCGGTGCGGGCCAGCGCGGGGAAGGTCTGCTGCGCGGCGGGCAGGGTTTTGATGACCTGCACGAGAAGGACCACGAAACCGCCGAGCACGGCGAGTCCGCCGGCCAAGGCGGCGAGGTTGAGCCGGCGGCGCGCCTCGGCTTTGAGGTCGAGGAGCATGATGATGAAGAGGAAGAGGACCATGACCGCGCCCGCGTATACGAGGACCTGGATGATCCCGATGAAATAGGCGTCGAGGGTGACGAAGAGCGCGGCGAGGGCGAGGAACGAAACGACCAGGCTCATGGCGCTGTTCACCGGGTTGCGGAATGCAACCACGCAGACAGCCGAGGCCAGCATCACGGCCGACAGGACCCAGAACAGGAAGGTGAGCATGCGGTGGTTTGCGCCCGGGGGCGCCAGTCGCGCCGCTTTTTCGCCGGTAGGCCTCGACGCTAAAAGAGAGCGCGGGCCGTTTCGATCACTTTTTTTCGTTCCACTTGTGGACGAGTCCGTCCATGACGCCACCCAATTCGTAGAGTTTGGCCTTGTCGTGGACCATTTCGGCGCGGGTCAGGCCGGTGATCGAGTAATCCTTGCGCAGGAAAATGGCCTGCTCGGGGCAGACCTCCTCGCAGAGTCCGCAATAGATGCAGCGGATCATGTCGATGTCGAATTTCTCGGGGTATTTCTCGACTTTGACCCAGACGCTGTCGCCGGGGAGTTCGCCGGGTTTGATGGTGATGGCGCGGGGCGGGCAGATGAATTCGCAGAGCTGGCAGGCCACGCAGCGTTCCCGGTTGTGCTCGTCCTTCACGAGGGTCGGCGCGCCGCGATACCACTCGGGCATGGCGCTGTCCCAGCGTTGCTCGGGATACTGCATGGTGACGTGCGTGCGCCCGGCCATCATTTTGAAGAAGTGCTTGATGGTGATCCAAAGACCACCGAGGAGCGCAGGGAAATAGGAGCGCTCGAGCAGGCTGAGTTTGGGGCGTTGGACGACGGTTGCCATGTCAGGATTTGAGGTAAGCGAGGATGCCCGCAGTGATGAAGATATTCGCCAGCGCGACCTCGAAGAAAACATACCAGCCGAGTTTCATCAACTGGTCGAACCGGAAGCGCGGCAAGGTCCAGCGCACCCAGAGAAAAAAGAAGATGATGGCGGCGACTTTGGCGAAGAACGTGCCGATGTTGAAAAGGCCCCAAAACCATCCGTGCGAACCGTCGGGCACGAAGGGCAGGCTCCAGCCGCCGAGAAAGAGAGTCACGATGACGCCCGCACCGGCGATCATGGCCGCGTATTCGCCGAGGAAGAAAAGGGCGAAACGCATGGACGAGTATTCCGTGTGGTAGCCCCCGACGAGTTCCTGCTCGGCTTCGGGCAAGTCGAAGGGAACACGGTTGGTTTCGGCGAACATGGCGATCATGAAGACTACGAACGAAATCATCATGGGGATCCAAAGGAGCATTTTCTCCGTGCTCATGCCGACGGAGAATTTGATCGTCTCCAAGAATCCGATGGTCGTGGAGGCCGCCTCGGGCGGTGAGGTGAACCAAACCGGGAAAACCATCCACCCATTTTCCACCTGGTATCGCACGATCTCGCCGAGGTTGAGCGTGCCGGTGATCATGAACACGGGGATGACGGACAACCCGAGCGCGAGTTCGTAGGAAATCATCTGCGAGCTCGAGCGGATGCCGCCAAGGAACGGGTATTTCGAATTCGAGGACCAACCGGCGAGGACGATGCCGTAGACGCCGAGCGATGAGACGGCGAAAACCCAGAGCACGCCGACGTTGAGGTCGGCGATGACCATCGGCACGTTGAAGAGCGAACTGCCGAAGGGCAGCACGGCGAGCACAAGGATAGCCGGAATCATGGCGAGGCTCGGCGCGAGGCTGAAATAAAGTTTGTTCACGCCGGCAGGGACGAAGTTTTCCTTGAGCAGCAGCTTCACGCCGTCGGCAACCGGTTGGATGAGGCCGGCCCATCCGACGCGGTTGGGGCCGACGCGATCTTGGATGAAGGCGCTGACCTTGCGCTCGGCCCACACCGAGTAGGCGACCATGGTGAGGACGATGCCGAGAATCACCGAGGTTTTCAGGACGGATGTCCACACGAGGAAAATCTCGGGTTGAAGGAAGAGATCGAGGCTCGGCATAAACGAAAAGCGCGGCTGGAGCCGCTCCTCATTTGTCTACCGCCCGGAAAAGCTTCCTTCAATCCCAAAGCGGGTCCGCTTGACGGCGGCGCTTCTGCCGCGTTGCATGAAATGAATGGTAGTTCTGAGGGCGATTCTTTACTCGATGGCCGCGCTGATGGTTTGTGCAGCGGCATTCGTTGCCGGGATCTTTGTGGCGCGGCAGACGGCGCGTCCTCCCGTTTCTCCGGGTTCGCTGGAGACTGTTCCCGGTCAGGAAGAGCATGCGCGGGAATTGGTCGAAAGTGCGCTGGCCGCGCGTTTTGCCAACGATAACACGAACGCGATCCGGCTTTTCAGCGAGGCCGCCGCAGCCGACAAATCGCTGAAGGGTCTGGATTACCAGCGCGGGCTCTGTCTTCTCCAGTCGGGCGATTTTCCGGGGGCGGAAGCCGCGGCCAATGCTTCCCTGGCCAAAAACCAGGAAGTGGCGAATGCCTACGCTCTGCTTGTGATGTCTGCCGCGGGGCGGGCATCGGCCGGAGAGACCACCGATCAACGCCGGGTCGCGGAGTGGGCCCGCAACTCCCGGGCTAAGGATCCGCTCAGTCCGTTCGTTCACTATGCGATGGGCGAATACACCAGAGCCGTGGGCCAGCCAAGCGAGGCGGTGGCGCATTATCGCAAAGCACTGGAGAGGGTTTCCGGGGCCGACAGCTTTTTGGTGGCCACGGTGAAGGCGGGTTTGGCCGGGTTGCGATTGAAACAAGACTCTGAGCAGAAGCCGGTTATGCCTTCCATCGGCGACGAAAATATCCCGCCCGAGTGGCTCTTTTTCGCGGCGGCCCAAGCCCTGCTGGATGGCGACAAAGCGACGGCCCAAGCTTTCCTTGCCCGGGCCAGGCAAGTGGTCAGGCCGGAGATTTTTGACGCCCTTGCGAGAGATTCTTTCTTCCAAGATTATTTGCCGGAGGGTATTTCAAACAACCCGCAGCCTTAGCAATTTCCCCCATGACCAGGTTCCCACGTTTCCGCGTTTGCATCGCGTTGATGATCGCCGTGCTTGCCGCACAAGCCGTCCGGGGCGAGGACAACGATGCGGTCTTCACGGCGGATCTGCCGTTCGATGCTGGGCAGCATATTCCGGCATGGATGCACGGTCCTCCGGTCTCCGCACCGGGCAATGCCGCGCGCATCGCCTTTCGTCTTTCGCCCCCGCCGGGCCGAGATTTGCTGGTCCATTTTGTTTTCGACGAAAACGACGGAGCAGGCATGAGGGTCGAGTGGTTGCGCGACGGCTCGAGCACTCCCGAGGTCATCACGCAAAATCTAGGCGACGGACTCGGTGTTCCCAACCAGCGTCCTTTGCTCATCAGCGCTTCGAATCTCGGCGGCAATGGCACGTTGCTCCTGCAGGGCGGCAACGACATCACCGTGAATCGCGTCCGGTTCGAGTGGGTTTCCGAAAAGACCATGCTCGCTTCCGCGTCGCGCTATGTGCCGGTCGTCGTGACCGCGTCGCGATTGACCTTGGCCGAAGCCGATGTCGACGGCGGCCCGCGTCCGATCTTGCAGGACGAGTGGCGCGACCGTGTTGTGCGCGCCGCGCTCACCGAAAAAGCGGAACTTCTCACGCCATCGATTACCCTCGTCGCCACGCTGCAGCAGGCTCCGGTCCGGGCGCGTTTCGAAACCTCGCTGGCCGGCGTTTACCTCGATCAGGAGGTTTGGCTCATTCTCAACGATCAGGAAGTCGGTCCGCTGGCCATCGATGTGCCGACGCTTGAAGATCCGGGGCATCTCGGGCTGCCCGGTCGTGAGTTGCAATACGCCGGCTGGCGCAAGGCGAGCATCTACATTCCTTCGCAAGTCCTTTATCCGGGCGATAATTCCGTCCAATTGGAACTGCGCTCACCGCTCCACGCCGACTACCGCAACAAAACCTATCTGCGCGAGGCTGTGCTGGAACTTCGCTACCCTCCGGCGCCGCGCGAACCCGATCTCAGCATGCCGGTGCGCGATCTGCCCGGAGCGTCCGATGAGCCGGCTGAAGAACCCCTGCCGCCTGTTGCCACCACGCCCGCCTCGCCGGGCCGGGCCCTCGAGGATTTTTGGAACAGTGGCGGTGCTCTCTGACGGCCTTTGACAAGGGACGGCGGCACGAGCATGATTTTCTCCTAATTTCCGCGCGTTTTCCGCGTCCTCTCCAATGATGCATCATTCATACCGCCGTCTCCGCACCGCGCATCGCGCCTCCGGTTACACCCTTATCGAGATCATGACCGTGCTCATGATCATCGCCGTCCTCGTTGGCTCGGTGATCTACCTGCTTGTGGGCAACGTGGATGTGGCGAGGGCCGGCCGCGTGGATGCGGATTTCCAGGCCATCACCACGCAGTTGCGCACCTACGAGATGATGAATATGCGCATGCCATCGTCCTTGGACGCGCTGGTCAAGCGGCCCGGCGGAGAACAGGCGCCGCGGCGTTGGGTTCAGCTCCTCGAACGTGTGCCCCTCGACCCCTGGGGCGAGCCCTACCAATACCACAATCCAGGCAAACAGAATCCGCGCGGTTTCGATTTGATCTCCAAAGGGCCCGACCGGCAACTGGGCACGGAGGACGACATAAGCAACCATACTCCGGACGGGAATTGACGGCCGGCATTCCGCGGCGATGACCACGGTGCGGCACAGAACGGGAAAGCCGCGCGGTTACACGCTCATCGAGATCGCGATCGTTCTCGCCATCATGGTGATGATCATCGGCACGGCAATTCCATTGTCTTCGGGTTTCATGCGCGAGCAGCGCCTGCGCGACGTGGTTCGCGAGCTTCTCATCCTCGCCAAAACCGCGCGATCCGAAGCCATGACCACCGGACGCCCGACGGGCGTTGTCTTCGGGAAAAAAGGATTCGGTTTGCTAAGGCCCGGTGCCGACGAACCTTCCGATGTCTTCCAAATTCCGCAAGGCATGAGCTACTCCCTCCGGCCCTTCGAGGCGGAAAAAGCTCTCAAGCCCGACGGCCAGACATGGATTTTCCAACCCTCGGGCTTGTGCGAACCGGTCGCGTTCCGCGTGGAGGAAAATGACGCATGGATCGAGGTGCTCTTCGATCCGCTCACGGCCGACATCGGCGAGGAGGCTTACGAGATCCCGTGAAGGCGCGCGGTTTCACCCTGCTCGAGGTGCTCATCGCGCTCGGCATGTTCGTTCTGGCGGTCGGCGGTCTCGCCCTCGCCCTCGACCGAGCATTTTCCGCGAGCATCATTCTGCGTCGCGACGACGAGATCCGGCAGCAGATCGAATCGCTCATCGATCAGGCCATGATCCTGCCTATCGACCGGATGCAGCAGGGGATCGAAAGCGAACCGGACGCGCTGGGGGTCAAATATTCGACCTCGGCCGAACCTGTGGAGGATCTGGTGAACAAAGACCAGGAAACACTCGGCGGCATCTGGAAAATCACGGTACAGGCCGCGTGGGAAGAGGCCGGGGAGCAGCAGAAATGGAAAGAGGAGTTCCTCCGCTACCAACCATGACTCCGCGAGCCCGCAAAAACACCGGTGGTTTCACCATGATCGAGATGACCGTGGTGCTCGTGATTTTCGTCCTTCTCGCCGGCGGCATCTACACGGTGGTGAACTCCGCCATCGGCGCGTCCGCGGTGCTGTCCGAGGAAAATCTCCGCGTGCAGCGGTTCGATGCTTTCGTCGGCCTGTTACGCCGGACGTTCCACAATTTGCCGGCGACCGCGCAGATCACCGGCGGCGTTCGCTCCGACGGGAGCGGCGTTCCCGAGATTATGCTGCGCGATGCGCCGGGCGTCTTCTCCTGGGGAACCGGGGGACCGGCCTCGGGAACGGTCCTGCTTTCCGCCGTGCCGCGTCTCGGCGGCGGCGTTCAATTCAGCCTGCTCTCGTTGCCCTCTTCGCTCGGCGAACAGGAAAGGCGCGACGCCGTGCGCGACGGCAAATGGCTGCGTTTGCTTCCCGATTTGCGCGATGCGCGCTGGCGATTTTTCGACGAATCGCAACAGGATTGGCGCGAGGATTGGCCTGAAGGAATGGGACGACCCCCGCTGGTCGAACTGACTTTCCGGGCGCTCGGTGAGGAGATTCCGCGCACATATGTTTTCTGGCTTCCGCCGGTCAAAGAACAGCAAGCCGCGCCTCCCCAAGGCGGCACTCCTCCGGACGCACAGCAACCGCCGCCTGTACCAAAACCCTGAAGACCGTGAGCAACAGTGCATATTTGAAAACTCGCGGTGCCGCTTTGCTCCTCGTGCTCTGGGCTGTCGCGATTCTTTCCTTTGCCGTCCTCTGGGTCGCGGATCTCGTCAATATCGAACTCGCCACCAAATCGGCGGATTCGCGTGGGTTGGCCGCGCGGCAACTGGCGCTCAGCGGCGTGGCGCTCGGTCTTCATCCGCAGGTGACGCGTGAGGATACGGAACTTCTCAACCGCGAGTTGCGCCCCGGAGAAATGATGCGCGTGCGCATCCGCGGCGAAGGCGCGCGCTACAACATCAACTTGTTGCTCGCCGCACAGGACCGCATGGTCTTGAAAAACCTTTTCGTTCTCTGGGGACTGGACAGCGATGCGGCGGACATCCTCATCGACCGGCTCACCGACTGGGTCGACAACGACATAGGGCGGCAAATCAATGGTGCCGAACGCGCGGAATACGAGGCGGCCGGAATCGCCGACGCGCCGGCTGACCGCCCGTTCCGCTCGGTCGATGAAATGTCCCGCGTGCTCGGTATGGAGGAACTGGCCAAGGTCAAACCCGATTGGCGCGATGCTTTCACCATTTTCGGCGACGGAAAAATCGACGTTAACGAAGCCTCCTCCGACGTATTGCAGACCGCGACCGGCCTCACGCCGGAAATGACCACCGACGTCATCCGCGCGCGTCTCGGTCCGGACGGTGAAGAGGGCACGGAAGACGACCTGCGTTTCGAAAGCGTCGACCAACTCAACGGTTGGCTCACCGCCTCGTCGTATCCGCCGGGACAGGCCGCCGCGCGACTGACCACCGAAAGCACGGTCAAAAGAATTGATAGCCGCGGGATCGTGGGGGAGTGTGAAAGGATGATCTCTGTCGTCGCGGAGTCCGGCGCCGGAGGCCAGTCGGCCAATTATCTTTTATGGGAGGAAAAGTGAAAACCGGTCGCGATGCATCCGCAAACAGCGGCAGCATCTGCCGTCCCGCGTCCGCCTGCTGGCAAAAGTGGGGCGACGCCGGTTCCGGTGTCCCTGCTCTGCGATTGGAGGCCGCGGAACTCTCCGAATTGAAACCCGCCCCGAGCGACCTGATTGCCATCCCGGTGCGCCGCGCTTTTTCGCTGTGTGTCTGGGTTCCGGCCGACGATCCGACTTTGTTCCGCGATCTCGTGCTGACGCAACTCGAGATGCGCGGATTGGCGGGAAGAACGCGCGAAGACACGGCTTTTTACTGGCAAGAAATAGCGCGCGATGGAACCGAGGCGCTTGTCCAAGTCACGGTGTTGCCCGTGCACCTCGCCGCGCGTTACTGGCACGGTGACGTGACTGACTACGCGGTTTCGCCCGCCTGCCTTCCGCTCGAAAACGATGGCGTGGCGATTTGGAACGAGCAGGGGGCTTGGGTCGCGGCCATCACGCGCGGCGACAAACTTATTCATTTCCAAGCGCTGGCCGAACCCTCCGCCGGTGCTTCCATGGCATTGGAAGTTTCCATGATGCTTGCGCCGCTCGAAGCGGGAAACATGATCGACGCCTTGCCCTGCGTGGTTTTTTACCGGCAAGAAGGCGACGAAATCGACCTCGCCGCCTTCAGTGAGTCTGGCGCTCTGTCTGCGACGGTCCGCGATTTTCCTCCTCCTGTCCGTCCGGTGGTGTCGTCCGGTTGCGTCCCGCTTGCGGTGCGCGAACTGCAGGTGCACAAAAAGAAAAGTGCGCAGCAGCAGCGTCTGGCCTTTGCCGGTGCGGCGCTCTATCTGGCGCTTGTCCTTCTGCTCGCCGGCCAGACGTTGTGGTTGCAATGGCAGGGCCGGCGACTGCGCGCGGAGATTGATCGGGATGCGCCCGCTGTCCAGGCGACGAAGACGGCGATGGACAAATGGCAGGCGCTGCAACCGACGCTGGAACCGTCGACTTACGCGTTGGAAATCCTCTTCCAGACCTCCCGGCTCCTTCCTAAAGACGGTGTCCGTCTGACGCTCTTCGAGATAAACCTCGACCGCGTCCTCATCCAAGGCGAGGCATCGACGCTCGCTGCCGCGATCAAGTTCCAAGACGATTTGAAAAAGAACACGGAATTGGAAGTTCTTTACGATTGGGCGCCGCAGGCCCCCAAGCAGTTGCCGAATGGTAGCACGCGTTTCCAGATCGACGGGACCCGGCGCGGATCCGCCGGACAAAGCACCAATGAGAGCTCTGACATCTAAAGAAAAACGGCTCCTTTTCATGCTGTTGAGCGCGCTTTTCCTGCTGCTCAACGTCGTGGCGTTGAAAACTTTTCTCAACCGCCGCGCGGCATTGCAGACGAACATCCAAACGCTCGAGGCGGAACTCATGCAAAGCCGCACCGTCCTCGGTCAGCAAGACTACTGGGAGGAGCGCGCGCAATGGCTCGAGTCCAACCAACCGACCGACGATGTCTCGACGGTCGACGACGACAACCGCTTCATCGAGTTTGTCGAGAGCACTGCGAAGCAAAGCGGTTTGGCCTACACGCGCCGCGGGGGTGGTCCGGTTCCGTCGGAAGGGCGTCCTTACGCCGAGGTCTTCGACGCTTCGACGGTCAAAGGCAACATGAAGTCACTGGTCGAGTGGATCTCGAAATTGCAACAACCCAAAGAATTCCGCGCTATCAAACAGCTTCGCATCAAAAGCGGCGAACCGCCCGAAGTCATCTGCGACATCGAGGTCGCGCGGTGGTTCCGTCCCGTGGAGGGTAAAACACCGTGAAGCAGTCGGTCCTTAAAGTTCTGGTTCTTGCCGGCGTGCTCCAAGGCTTCCCGGTGTTCGCCGAAGAGGAGGCTCCCGCCCTCAAAGTCACTCCCGTTGCCGACCGGCCCATCGTCGGTCCGACCAACCCGGCCGTCTCGAAAGTTCCGGCAGAACCGGCGAAATCGCCCGCATCTCCGCCCGCCGCGACGCCGTCGCCGGGTGCGACACCTGCGGAAAAAGAATCCGCCGAATCCGCGGCGTCATCAGATTCCAACAGCATTGTCCCCGAGTCCTTTCCCCTTTCTCGCTATGCGTCGTTGTGGGAGAACTCGCCCTTCCAGAATGAATCGATCGCCCCTCCGCAGCAGTCGGAAGGCTTGGCGCAGCGTTTCGTTCTCGGCGGAATATTGCGGGAAAACGGCGAACCGGTCGTCTGGGTTCGCGAGCGCGCAACCCAGCAATCTTACAAAGTCAGCCGCAACTTCACTAATAATCTGGGTCTCTCGCTCGTTGAGGTGAATGAGAACATGCAGAAACAGAGCGACGCTTCAGCCACGGTGAAATTGGGCAATGAACAGGGGATCATAAAGTTCGACTCCGTTGCCGCGGGCGGTATGCCGGGAGGAGGCATCGCTCCACCGCCCATGGCTCGTCCGGCGGTTCCCGTGCCCCTGCGCAACCCGCAGATGGGCATGCCTATGCCCAACCAAGCGTTCCCCAACAACCCTCAAGCCACGGCAGGTGTTCCGGGGGCCGTTCAACCCGGCGTGGTTACGTCCGTGCCGGGCCCCGGCATTCCGGCAAACGGCCAAGTCCAAGCACCGGGCCAGGCACAAATGCCGCCGCCGCGTGTCATTCGCCGCCGGGCCATTGTTCCCTCCGCGCCAAGCACGCCTTGAGAAACCCGTACCCTCTGCTTAAATACACCGATGAAGCGGCACTACCGGATGCCAAATCCAGCGATTCTCGCGGCCCTGCTCCTAGGCGGTGCCCCGGTCGTATTTTCCCAGCAACCGGTCGCACCGCAGCCCGCTCTGCCTCCTCCGGCCCCCGTCCAGCAACCGGTTGCCTCTCCCGTTCCGGAACAAACCGTCAGCCTTAATTTCCAGAACAGCCCGGTTACGGAGATTCTCGGCCTCTACGAGCAACTGACCAAGAAGCGCCTCGTGCGCGATGCCGGGGTCGGCCAAGGCGCGCCCCTGACTATCGCTGTTCCGGGCGAAGTCCCGCGCAGCGAAGCCGTCCGTCTCATCGAAGCCTCGCTCATTCTCAACGGCTACACGTTTGTCGTGATGGACGACAAAACGGTCAAGATCCTCGGGCCATCCAAATTCCCGCGTTCCCAAGGCATCCCCATTTATTCGTCGCCATCCATGCTTCCGGCGGGCGAGGAGGTCGTGAGTTATTTCATGAAGCTGAACTACCTGTCTCCGCAGGATGCGGTCCAATTGTTCAGTCAGGCCATCAGTCCGCCGAACGCCTACACATCGTTCGCCCCCGTTCCCAACGTGCAGGCCGTTCTTGTTACCGAGAACGTTCCAGTCATTCGCAAGCTGATCGATCTCCAGGCCATGGTGGATGTCCCCCCCGCGAAAGTCATCACCGAGTGGATCACGCTGAAGCGCGCTGACGCGGAAAAAGTCGTCGAGATCCTGCAGACCCTTCTTGAAAAGCGCGACGAGAATGCGGCGAAGGCGCCGGGGCAACCGCAACCGGGACAACCTCCGCAGGTCGATGCCCAAGGCCAGGTGATCCAAGCTGCGCTGACCGGCGGTGTGGGCGCCGGGCAATTCGAGACAAATCTTGTCGTCGGTGAAACCCAGCTCGTCGCCGATCCGCGCACCAACCGCATCCTCGTCGTCACCCGGCCGGTCAATTTCCCCTACATCAAGCAACTCATCGACCAACTCGACGCACCCGTGCCTCTCGACGCGGTGCTCGAACGCCCGCTGAAATATGTCGCGGCATCCGATGTTCTCCCTGTGCTTTCCGATCTTCTCTCCGACGGCGAGGAAGATGCCGGCGGCACGTCAGGCGGCACGCGCACCGGGAGCAATGACAGCGGTTCGCTTGTGCAACCGGGCACCGGACAAGGCATCGGTTCCTCCGATGGCCTCGGTGGCATGGGCGGCGGCGGCACCAGCCGCGCGGATCGCATCAAGGAACCGACCGCCGACGTCGCGCCCGAGTCGGTGATCATCGGAAAAACGAAAGTGATCGCCGATAAAAGTGCGAACTCCATCATCGTCATCGGACCGCCCGACAGCCGCCAGAAGGCCGCGCAACTGCTCGACATGCTCGATGTGCGCCCGCGTCAGGTCTACATCGCCGCGGTGATCGGCGAACTGAACCTCACGGACGAAATGGAATTCGGGTTCAGTTATTTCCTCAAATACGTCAACAACGGGGCCGGAACGGGCGCGGCTGGCTCCATCATCAACTCCATCTTGCAGCCCAACACCAACCTTCCGACGGCGTCCGATCTGGTCAGCCCGAAACTTTTCCAAAACCTGCAAGGTCTCACCGTTTACGGGACGATTGCCGATGCGGTGGATGTCTATGCACGAGCCTTGGAAGGCACCGGCAAGTTCAAGATTCTCTCCCGTCCCGTTGTCTACACGACAAACAACAAGAAGGCCGTCATCAGTTCGGGGCAGCAGATACCCTACGCGAGCAGCACGTTGACCTCCCAGACCTTGAGCGGGACCACGGTCAACCCGAACACGGGTATCACAGCGAACATCACCTACAAGGACGTGCTGCTCAAACTTGAGGTGCTGCCGCTCATCAATGCCAACAAAGATGTGACTTTGGTCATCGTGCAAACGAACAATAACGTTCTAGGTGAGCAGAATTTCGGCGGTGGCAACACCGCGCCGATCATCAGCGCGCAGGAACTGACCACCACCGTTACCGTGCCGAGCGGCGGCACGATCGTGCTCGGCGGCTTGATCATCGAGCGGATGCAGGCGGATGACTCCGGTATTCCCTTCCTCATGCGCCTTCCCGTTCTGGGCTATCTCTTCAAACAGACATCCCGCGAAGTCCGTCGGCAGGAGTTGATCGTGCTTCTCCAACCGACGGTCGTGGAAAACGACGAGGAACTTGCCAAGGCCAGTTGGCAGGAGCGCGACCGCAGCAAGCTGGGTGACGAAGCCTACGCCGCGGCGGCGCCCGCGGCCTTCGCCAACACGCCGGTGGTTTACGACGCGGAAGAACTCGAACCGGATTCCAAAATCCGCAAGCGCCGCGATCCCTTGCGTCCGGCGGGGATCGACTACGAGGTTCCCAAAGCCATACCCGTCGAGAAACCGCGAAAGCAGAAAACCAAAACTCCGCCGGGAGGTTGACCGGCTTAGCGTATGGCCCTCATTCCGGAGTTGGTCGATTTGGCCGCGAGGCACGGAGCCGCGGATCGGGAAAAAATTTCCGGTGCCCTGCGCGAAGCCGCGCGCAACCAGTCGTCCTTGCTCCGGGCCCTT
>JBEDBL010000008.1:0-32417 GCA_041177245.1 Verrucomicrobiota bacterium | reverse complement strand
CGTCCGCATGGCCGTCGCCCTGAGCATCTGCATGTCCGCCGCGTTTATCTTCCGGACGGAACTCGCCTCTTTTGTGCAGGCGCCGTTGCTGGCGGTGGATCCGGCGCGCTCCGACAATCTCCAGTCGCTCGGTGTGGCCGACTCCATGACCATCTCGCTCAAGCTGGCTTTCTACGCGGGCCTGGTCGTTTCGTTTCCCGTTCTGCTCTACTTTCTCGCCGAGTTCGTCTTGCCGGCGCTGACGGCGCGAGAGCGTCGCGTCGTTCTCTTGGCTTCGGCCGTGGGATTCGGTCTTTTCCTCGTCGGTTCTTCCTTCGCATTCTTCGGCGTTTTGCCTTCAACGCTGGAATTCTTCTTCCGCGATGCGCAGGCGATGCAGTGGCGCCCGACTTGGACGGTGGGGGAATACTACAGCTTCACCACGCAGTTTGTTCTGGCTTTCGGGTTGGCTTTCGAACTCCCGGTCGTCGTTCTCGCCCTGGTCAAAGTCGGACTGCTCGAGCACGCGCAAATGAAAGCCACGCGCCCCTATGCCATCGTCGTCATCTTCCTGCTCGCCGCAGTGATCACCCCGACGTCCGATATTTTCACCTTGATGCTCATGGGAGCACCCATGTTCCTGCTCTACGAGGCTTGCATCTGGATCGCCCGATGGATGGAGAAGCGCGACGCGCTCACCACACTCGGCGCAGACCGTAGCGATCAAACACCGGATCGCGACTGATGATGTCGAGTCCGCGATGGCGGGCTTGAACCACTTGGATGCGGTCGAACGGGTCGCCGTGGTGATGGTCCAGGTGCGGCACCGCGGTGACCGCGTGCCAACCGGGCACGATGACTTCGAAACCGTTTTCCTCGAAGATGCGCGGCAGATCGGTATCGAGCGAGTAGGGGAGCTTGAGTTTGCCTAGTCCGACTTTGATGGCTGCTTCCCAGACGGAGGCGAGGCTGACGAAGCAGTCATGTCGTCCGCTTTCCATGAGGTCCGCGGCCCGATCTGAAAGATTCGGCGAATCTTCCAGCAACGCGATCCAAGCATTGGTATCGACTAGATACCTCACATGTATTCCCTAAATTCCTCGAGTGGTTCGTCGAAGTCCGGAGCCATGTAAAAACCTGGACCTTTGGCACAACCGCGTTTGGCTTTGGTGTGCTTTTTCGGAACGGGAGGCCGCAGTTCCGCCACCCGTTTGCCGTGCTTGGTGATGTGAATGGTCTCGCCTCCGGCGACTTCATCAAGCAACCGGGAAAGATGCGTTTTCGCCTCAAAAGCGCCGACTTCCTTGATCATAGGCAACAACTAGTCCAACTAGTTGCAAAAGACAAGTTTTTCTTCAGTTAGCCTATGGGTTTACAGTGTCCGGCATGCGCATCCTTTCGCTGTTGCCCAGCGCCACCGAAATCGTCGCCGATCTCGGCTTGGCCTGCTCGTTGGTCGGGCGATCCCACGAGTGCAACTGGCCACCCAGCGTTGCCGATGTCCCTGCGGTCTCCACGAGCATCATAAACTCGGCGCAGCTGACTAGTCGGGAGATCGACGAAGCGGTCAAGGCGGCTGTTTCGCAAGGGGGCAGACTTTACGCCATCGACTCGGAAATGATCGAAGAATTGAAACCCGATGTTGTCCTGACCCAAAATCTTTGCCGTGTTTGTGCCGTGTCCGGCGAGCAATTGACTGAATTGAAGGCGCGGATCATTTCCCTCGGTCCCCATACTATCGCCGAAATCGCAAACTCGGTGAGAATGCTGGGTCACGAACTCGGGGTGGAGGCGCGCGGCCAGGAGTTGGCGGCGCAAATGCTCGGGCGGATCGAAAACGTCCGCAGTTGCGTGGCGGGCCTGCCGAGGCCTCGGGTTTTTGTCGCCGAGTGGACTGATCCGCCCTACGCCAGCGGGCACTGGATTCCGGAAATGGTCGAGGCGGCGGGCGGAGCCGAGGTGCTCGGCTGCGCGGGGCAAAAATCGGCGCAGACCACGTGGGAAGCGGTCCGTGCCGCCGCGCCGGATTTCGTCGTCGTTGCGCCTTGCGGATTCGATCTGGCGCGCTCCCGGGCGGAAGCAGCAAAAATCAAGGGACCTTGGAAAATCGTCCCGGTCGATGCCGACCGCTATTTTGTCCGCCCTGCGCCATCGGTCGCGGAAGGTGTGGAATTATTGGCCGGTATCCTGCACGGCATCTGAACAACTACTTCAAGCCGAGCACATCCTGCATGTCATAGAGACCGGCCGGTTGCTTTGCCGCCCATTTGGCAGCGCGAAGGGCGCCTCGGGCGAAGGTATCGCGGTTCGAGGCCTTGTGCGTGAGTTCGAGTCTTTCCCCGGGCGTCGCGTAGATGACCGTGTGGTCACCGACCACATCTCCGCCGCGGATGGCGTGCACGCCGATTTCATCGGGGGTTCGCTCGCCGACAATCCCTGCGCGCCCGTGTCGCGCGGCCACCGTGTAATCGAGTTTGCGTGCTTCGGCCAGGATCTCGGCGAGGTGACGCGCGGTGCCCGAAGGCGAATCTTTTTTCAGGCGGTGGTGCATCTCGACGACTTCGAGATCGAAACCCGGTCCGAGAATTTCGGCGGCCTTGCGGGTCAGCCAGAAAAGCGTGTTCACACCGACGCTGTAGTTCGGCGAAAAAACCAGCGGTATGCTTTGCGCCGCCTTGTTGATCTGCTCGCGCTCGGCAAGTTCGTGCCCAGTGGTGCCGATAACCAAGACCTTGCCGGCGGCGGCACAGGCTTTTGCCACCTGCGACGTGATATTGGTCGCGGAGAAGTCGATGACCGCATCGCATGTGGACAGAGCAGTGGCGAAATCATCGCCGGCGTCGACCTTCGCGGTGACTTCCAACTCGGGATCTTCGGCCGCGCAGCGGATGAGGGCCTCACCCATGCGGCCTTTGGAACCGTGGATGCAGAGACGGAGAAGATTGCTCATGGGAGAAGCCCGAGCTCCGCCAGAGTTGCCCGGACAAGCTGCCGGTTTTCCTCGGACATCTCGACAAGTGGCAACCTCAGTTCGGGTGAAAGCCCGAGCGTGAGCGACAGCGCGTATTTGGCGGGCGCCGGATTGCTCTCGATGAAGAGATTTTTGAAAAGCGGATAAAGCCGGCGGTGCAGTTGTTCGGCACGCGCCATCTGGCCTTCACGCGCGGCGCGGACAAGTTCGCTGACGGGTCCGGGCGCGACATTGGAGGCGACGCTGATGACCCCGACGGCCCCGACCGAAACAAACGGAAGGGTGAGCGAATCGTCGCCCGAGATGATCTCGAAGGTGTCCGGCACTGCCTGGCGGAGCTGGCTGACGCGTTCGACTGCGCCGCCGGCTTCCTTGATCGCCAGGATGTTCGGGCAATCCTTGGCCAGGCGCGCCACGACGGGCACGCCGATCTCGATGCCGCAGCGTCCCGGGATGCTGTAAAGGATGATGGGCAGCTTGGTCGCCTCCGCGATGGCGCGGAAATGACGGTAGAGCCCCTCCGGCGAAGGCTTGTTGTAGTAAGGGGCGACAATCAGGGCGCCATCGGCACCGGCCTTTTCCGCATCCTGCGTGAGGCCGATCGCCTCGTCGGTCGCATTCGAGCCGGTGCCGCCGACCACTTTGATGCGGCCGGCCGCGATTTGCACCGCAGCCTTGATCACATCGCGGTGCTCGTCGTGCGAGAGGGTGGGCGATTCGCCCGTGGTGCCGACGGGCACGATGCCGTCCACTCCGCCCGCAATCTGCGCCTCGATGAGTTTGCCGAAGCCCTCGTGATCGACCTTGCCGTTACGGAACGGCGTGATCAGGGCGGTGTAGGTGCCGGTGAACATGGTGCGAGTGAACTAGACGGCGATCTCGCCTTCAAAGACAAAATCGGCGGGGCCGGTGAGGACGACGTGCGAAAAGCCCTCGCCCGAGCGGAGAAAATCGACGGTCAGAGTGTCGCCGCCTTTGACCAGCACCCGGATGGGTGATTCCGCGCCGGTAAGCGCGGCGAGAGTGAGGGCGCTGGCCACAACGCCTGTGCCGCAGGCGAGGGTCTCGGCCTCGACGCCCCGCTCGTAGGTGCGGATGGCGAGATGCTGCGGTCCGAGTTGGCTGGCGAAATTCACGTTCGTGCCGCGCGGTTGGAAGTGGTGGTGATGCCGCAGCGCTGCGCCGGTTTTGTGGACGTTGGTCCCTTCCAAATCGTCGACCAGAACAACCGCGTGCGGCACGCCGGTGTTGATGGAGTAGACGGTAAGTTTTTCCCCGTCCGCATCCAGCTCCGAGCCGGTCGCGAAGGGGCCCGGTTGGCTCATGCCGAGCGAAACCTCGTCGCCGCGCAGTGTGGCGGAGATGACGCCGGCAGGGGTTTCGAAATTCACCGAACCGGTTCCTGTCGGCGCGATTTTGTCGACAAAGCGGGCGAAGCAGCGCGCGCCGTTGCCGCACATCTCCGCCTCGCGTCCGTCGGCATTGTAATAGCGCATGCGGAAATCGGCTTTGCCTTCGGGTTTCTCGACAATGAGCAGTCCGTCGGCGCCGACTCCGCGGTGGCGGTCGCAGAGGCGAGCGATCGCGTTCTCGGAAAGCGCGACCGAGCCGTCGCGGTTGTCGAGCACGACGAAGTCGTTGCCCGCGCCGTTCATTTTCGTGAAATGCAAAACTGGCATCCCTCCCTTGTCCCAAGCGCGCGAAGCAGTGTCAACCGCCCGACGATCCCTCGAACAGGTCGAGTTGGTCGGTGAAGGCGCGCAGCTTGTGCGGGCGCTTGCGTTTCTCGGCCAGCGCCGGCTTGCCGTCGGTGGTGAGTTCCGAACTCTCGAGGTTCGCGAGGATTTCGCGCGCGCGTTTCAGGATGCTCTCGGGCAAACCCGCAAGACGGGCCACTTGGATTCCGTAGCTCTGGTCCGCCGGGCCGGGAACGATCTTGCGCAGGAAGATGACATCGTCGTTCCATTCGCGGACGGCGACATTGCAGTTGGTTGCGCCGGGACGGGTGCGGGCGAGGTCGGTCAACTCGTGGTAGTGCGTGGCGAAAAGCGCGCGGCAGCCCGTCGTGTCATGCAAGTGCTCGGCCACGCTCCAGGCGATGGAAAGTCCGTCGAAGGTCGAAGTGCCGCGTCCGATTTCATCGAGAATAACCAGACTGCGCCCGGTCGCGTTGTTGAGGATGTTCGCCGTCTCGCTCATCTCGACCATGAAAGTGGATTGCCCGCGCGCCAGGTCGTCGGTCGCGCCGACGCGCGTGAAAATGCGGTCGACCACGCCGATCTCGGCTTCCCCTGCGGGGACGAAACTTCCCGTCTGCGCGAGCAGCACGAGCAGCGCGACCTGACGGATGTAAGTGCTTTTGCCCGCCATGTTCGGGCCGGTCAGGATAACCAGCCGGTGTTTGTCCGCATCGAGATCCGTGTCGTTCGGGACAAACCGCCCCGCAGTCATTGTCTGGTCGAGCACCGGATGACGTCCATCGGCGATCTTGATGGAACCGCCGGCGGTTAGCTTCGGGCGGACGTAACGGAAAGTGCGCGCCGTTTCGGCGAGTCCCGACAGGGCGTCTATGCGCGCGACGGTTGCCGCCGTTGACTGCAGGTCTCTTGTTTGCGCGAGAACCGCCTCGCGCAGTTGCGCGAAGATCTCGGACTCCAACGCGCGTGCGCGTTCCTCACCGCCGAGAATGCGCCCCTCCATGTCCTTGAGGTCGGGAGTGATGAAGCGTTCCGAATTGGCTGTCGTCTGTTTCCGTGTGTAATCGGCGGGCACCGAGGCGAGGTTCGTTTTGGTGACCTCGATGTAGTAGCCGAATACGGAATTGTAGCGGATCTTCAGCGACTTGATTCCGGTGCGCGCGATTTCGAGGTCTTGCAAATCCGCGATCCACTGGCGTCCCTCCGTTCCCGCGCGGCGCAACGAGTCGAGGTCTGCATTGTATCCCTCGCGGATCATGCCCCCCTCGCGGACGGTCGGAGGCGGATCGTCGACCAGCGCGGCGTCGAGCAAACGCACGAGTTCATCGAATGCTCCGATGGCCGCGGCGAGCGCCGCCAAGCCTGCTTCGTGATCAGGGGAAAGCGCGGCGCGCAGCGGAGGAAGCAGAGCCAGCGAGGTGCGGAGCGAGGCGAGGTCCCGCGCATTGCCCGAGGCGAGGCTGAGGCGCGCGAGCGCGCGTTCCATATCACGGATGTCTCGAAGGATGTCGCGGACCGCGGCCAACCGCGACGGGTCGTCGTGGAAGGCCGCGACAAGTTCCTGCCGGTCGTGGATGCGTTCCAGATCGCGCAGGGGATGCAGGATCCATTCGCGCAGCAGGCGCGCGCCCATCGGAGTCAGCGTCCGGTCAATCGCGCCGCGCAGGCTGGTCCCATCGGTGCTGCGGGATTCGACAAGCTCGAGATTGGCCTGTGTTACCGCATCGAGCAGGACGTATCCTTCGGCATGCCACGGCTTCGGCGGCGCAAGATGTGCCGCGTCGCGGCGCAGGCTGCGCGTGACGTAATGCAGCAGCGCCCCGGCGGCGCGGACAGCTTGCGGGATGCCTGCGCAGCCGAATCCGTCGAGGGATTGCACGCGGTAGTGATCGCGCAGCAAATCGCCCGCCTGCAAAAGGTCGAAAGCGAAGGCGTCGTGCGGCGTGGGTTCGAAGGCAAAGTTTTCCCCCGCATTGTCCGGCGCGAGAATCTCGCTCGGCTGCAGACGCGAGAGCTGGTCGGCGAGCGCCGCGTCGCCGGCCAATTCCGCCAGCCGGAATTCCCCCGTGCTCAGGTCCATCCAGGCCAGACCCGTGGTTTTGCCCGGACAGACCGCGGCCAGATAATTGTTCCGGTTTTCTTCCAGACCGAAATCGTCGAGCGTCCCCGCGCTGAGAATGCGGGAGACTTCGCGCCGTACAAGCTTGCCCGGTGTGACCTCGCCGACCTGGTCGCAGATGGCCACGCGTTTGCCCGCTTCGACGAGTTTGGCCACATAAGCGCGCGCGCTGTGGTAGGGAACGCCGCACATCGGCACGTCGTTGCGTTTGGTCAGGGCGACGTTGAGAACGGAAGAAGCCTCGCGCGCGTCGTCGAAAAACATCTCGTAAAAATCCCCGAGACGGAAAAGCAAAATGGTGTTCGGCGGCAGTCCACGCCTTATCTCCTGATACTGGCGCATCATGGGGGTGAGTTTGTCGGCAGCCATCGCGGCGTATGTTAGCGTGCGCGGGCGGATTGGGAAACTGCAACCGGGTGGAGCGGCGTGGACTTCAGACGTGGATCGGCTGCATGATCCGTCCATGGGCGACCGAGGAATAAGTCTTGCCGGCAGGGTCGGTCTGGCTGCCGCCCTCTTGAGCCTCGTTGGCGTGATTTGCACCGAACCGCCCGCCGGAATGGATCTGGGGGCATGGCGCACGGCGGGGGTGGTCGGGGCGATGGCCGTGCTTTGGATGACCGAGGCCATTCCTATTCCCGCAACCTCGTTGCTGCCCTTGGTGCTCTTTCCGCTGCTCGACGTGGCCCCCGTTCAGGAAGTTGCCGCACCGTACGCGAACCCGGTGATCTATCTTTTCCTCGGGGGTTTCATTGTCGCTCTCGGGCTGCAGCGCTGGCGTCTGCACGAGCGGGTCGCCTTTTGGATTGTCAGTCTGACCGGTTCGCGTGCCAGCCGCGTGCTGGCCGGGTTCATGGCGGCGACTGCTTTCATCAGCATGTGGATGAACAACAGCGCGACGACTGTGATGATGCTGCCGATGGCGGTGTCCGTGGCAGCGCTTTTCCGCGAGCATCTTCGAGGGGATGTCCGCGCGCAGGAGGGAATCGGTTTGGCGTTGATGCTCGGCGTCGCTTACGCCTCGAGCATCGGCGGTATCGGCACGCTCGTCGGGACGGCTCCCAATGCATTCATGGCCGGTTTCCTGAGGGAGAATTACGGCATCCAGATCGGATTCGGTCAGTGGATGCTGGTGGGTGTTCCTCTGGTGGTGACCGGAATCTTTTTTACCCATGCCATTTTGGCGCGCGCCTGTCTTTCCGACCGGCGGCTCGAAGTTCCTGCATTGCAGGACGAGGTGCGCTCCGCATTGGCTGCGCTCGGACCTTGGAAACGGGGTGAGGTTGCGGTGGCAGTGGTGTTCTGTCTCGCGGCTGCCCTCTGGATCGCGCAACCGCTGCTCAAGCCGTGGATCCCCGGACTCTCCGATGCGGTCATTGCCATGGCTGCCGGGCTGTTGCTGTTTTTTATCCCGGTCGATTGGCGGAGAGGGGAATTTGTTTTGTCCGCGCGAGAGTTGGGCGATGTGCCTTACGGAGTGCTCATTCTGCTCGGTGGCGGCTTGAGCATGGCCGAGATGATCGACAAATCGGGCTTGGCCGCGTGGCTCGGGACATTGACCGCAGCCTGGCAAGGACTGCCGGTCGTGGTCATCGTCGTGCTGGTCACCGTTTCGATCCTCATGATCACCGAGTTGACGAGCAATACGGCCACCACCGCGACATTTCTGCCAGTGGTGACCTCGATCGCGGTGGGAATGGGGCGTGATCCGTTGTTGCTCGCCATCCCGGCCGTGATGGCCGCGAGTTGCGCCTTCATGCTGCCAGTCGGAACACCTCCGAACGCCATCGTGTTCGCCAGCGGAATGGTCCCGTTACCGCGCATGGCGCGCGTGGGTTTGCTGGTCAATGCGCTCTTCGCGCTTTTGATCCCGCTCGCCGTGTTTGCGCTCGTCCCGTGGGTCTTTGGGATATCCGCGGCGAAATAGGCGCCCCGGTGCTCTGCATTATTGCCCGCGGAATTCGACCTGCATGGTGATCTCGCGTGAAATCACCGTCTCCCCGCCTTGTACATCCAACTCCGGCAGCGGAGAGGCCTCGGCATCCATGGCCGCCATCATGCGCGGCATCGGAACGGGACCCGGTTGCCCGCCGGTCGCATCGATGCTGCGGATGCCGGTTTTTGTCAGATTCAGAGCCTGCAACAACGCATTCGCCTGGGCTTCGGCGTCCTTCGCCGCAAGAGTGAGGGCTTCGCTCTCCGCGGACTTGCGTGCCTCCTCGGTCGGTTGGGTGAACATGTTCGAGACGGAATTCGCCCCGGACTGCATGGCCGAGGAAATGATTTTGCCGGCGTCGCCGACCGGTGTGCGGAAACTCACCGCGACTTGCCCGATGTAGCCGGTGATTTTCGGCGGCATCGGCTTTTTTCCCGGTGCGCCCTGGTCGTAGACGAATTGCGGTCGGATGTTCACTGCCGTGGTTTCGAGCCGCTCGACTTTTTGTTCTTTAAGGAGCGCCGTCACAGCTTGCGAACGTCGCGTCACGTCCTCGCGCACCGCCGGTTCGTCGGGACCGGCCGCTTCGAAACCGAGTTGAATCACCGCGACGGTGTTCTCCGCGCGCACTTCCCCGCGCCCCTGCACGGTAAGAACCGGGCGCGGATCGGGTTTCTCCGGCGGATTGGGAAATTGCGCCGAGGCGGTGTGGGCCAAGATGCAAAGGGTGGCGGGGATGATGTATTTTTTCATGTCTCAGGAATTTGCCGGTTCGGGTTGGCCGCGGCGGATGCGCCCGCGCCGGCGGGCAAGGGCACGCATATCCACGGCAAGATCGTCTTTCTCGTAAATCTCGCGTCCGATCAAGTGTTCGACAATATCTTCGAGCGAAACCACCCCGACAAAGCCTCCGTATTCGTCGACCACGACGGCGAGTTGCTGGTTGGCGGACAGCAGTGTCTGCAGGGCGTTGGCTGCGGTGGCCATCTCCGGAACGAAGGAAACTGGAAGCTTCAGGGCGCTGAGTTTCCGTTCCCCGTGCCCCGCCGCCGCGCAATGCAGAATGTCGCGGCGACGCACCATCCCGGTGATGTCGTCCACGTTTTCGTCGTGCACCGGCATGCGGCTGAAACGGATCGACGGGTGCTCGGCCAGGACTTCGGCGGCCGTCGAACCCTCGTCGAGCGAAACAACAACGTTGCGCGGGGTGAGAATGTCCGCCACTCGCGTCGCGGAGAGGGAAAGCGCGTTGCGGATGAGGTCGCGCTCACCTCCCGTGAGCTTTCCTTCGCGCGCGCCCTTGTCGGCGAGCAGGAGGATTTCGCGCTGCGAGGCGTCTTCGTCCGGCGTTTTGCGCAACACGGGACGCACGATCAGGTCGCAGAACCGCGTCACCGGACGCAGGACTCGACGCATCCAGAAAAGAAAAATCGCGGAATGCTTTTGCAGTTGCGCGCGGTAAGTCACCCCTAGGCTCTTCGGAATCACCTCGGCGAAGATCAGGCTGGTCAAAGTCATGGCTGCCGAAATGATCCCCAGCGCGGAGCTGCCGAAAACCTTCGTGGCTATGCCGCCGACCATGACGGCGCCGAGCGTGCTCGAGATGGTGCTCAGCGTGAGGATGGCGGAAATGGTTTCCTCCATGTTGTCGCGGCTGTCCTCGAAGAGCTTCCCGCGGCGCGGATGCTTGGCTTTGAGTTCCTCGACATCCGCGCTGGTCGTGCTCAGGAACATTGCCTCGATCAGGGAACAGCAAAAAGAGGTGCCCAGCGTGAACACCACGGCCAGAAAGAGAGCAGTCATCGTTTCGGGTAGCAGCAGAGGCGTCCATTATTGGCTGTCCCGCCGCTTACCGCAATGGTTTGCGCCTTGATCATCGGGCCCCCGCGGTCGAGATTATTCGGCTTCACAGCCCTGAAATAATCATGAAACGCGCTTTGTTCATCCTGCCTTTTACCCTTCTTTCAGCATTCGCATCCGAAGGTCAATCGCAGGCCGGTGTTCCCGATTGGGCCAAGTCCGCGGTCTGGTACCAGATTTTTCCCGAGCGGTTCCGCAACGGTGATCCGGCCAACGATCCCACGCGCCAGGACCTCGAGATCCCGTTCCTGCCGGGAGAAAACTGGCAGATTACCCCTTGGACGCGCGATTTCTACCAGCGCGACCAGTGGGAAAAGGACATCGGCGGCGACTTCTATGAGAACGGCGTGTTTCACCGACGTTTCGGCGGCGACATCCAGGGCGTGATCGACAAACTCGACTACCTCAAGGAGCTGGGTGTAACCGCGATCAAGTTCAACCCCGTTTTCTACGGACGCTCGGTCCACAAATACGACGGGAACTCCTATCACCACATCGATCCCAATTTCGGCCCCGACCCCGCAGGCGACTTTGAAATCATCCGCAACGGCGGGGAGACAGCCGACCCTGCCACGTGGAAATGGACCGCCGCCGACAAACTTTTTCTCGATCTGGTCAAAAAAGCCCACGAGCGCGGCATCAAGGTCGTGATCGACGGCGTCTTCAACCACACAGGGCGCGACTTCTTCGCGTTCCGGGACATTCGCATGAACGGCGAGAAGTCGCCCTACGGCGAATGGTATTACATCAAGTCTTTCGACGATTCTTCGACGCGCCGCAACGAACTGCGCTACGAAGGCTGGGCCGGATTTTTCACGCTGCCCGAATTCCGCAACACCAAGGACGGCTCCGACCTGCACCCTGCGCCCAAGAAATACATATTCGACGCGACCAAGCGCTGGATGGATCCGGACGGCGACGGCAGGACGGACGACGGTATCGACGGATGGCGTCTCGATGTTTCCGAGGAGGTTCCGGACAAGTTTTGGCGGGATTGGAACGCCTACGTATTCCAGCTCAATCCCCGCGCGCTCACCGTGGCCGAGGTGTGGACGAACGCGTCCGACTACCTCAAGCGGACAGATTTTTCCGCCACGATGAATTACTACGCCTTCTCCGTGCCGGTGAAGGCATACCTCATCGACAACGGCATCAAGGCGTCCGACTTCGGTCGGATGCTCGACGAGCGGCGCGGACAGTTGCCGGTGCCGACGCAGCTGGCCATGTGGAACCTCACCGATTCCCACGATACCGACCGGCTCGCCCAGATGATCGTCAACCGCAATCGCACGGGCCAATACGTCAACTCGGAAAAATACGATTATGACGAGCCCGGAAATTCCGCGCGCAACAACGACAAATACGAAGTGCGCGAACCGAACTCCGAGGAGCGCGCCATCCAGCGCCTCATCACGCTGTTCCAAGTCACTTATGTGGGTGCGCCTATGTTTTTTTACGGGGTCGAGGCCGGCATCTGGGGCGGTGACGATCCCGATTGCCGCAAGCCGATGGCATGGCCCGACCTGCAGATGGAAATCGAAAAGACGGACCCGCGCGGACGCCAACGTCCGGAGGACGACCCCAACTTCGACAAAGAACTGCATGATTTTTACCGGTCGGCCGTTGCCCTGCATGCGGAGAATCCCGCCTTTAAATCCCCGGACTTCGCTGTGCTCGCTGCCGATGACGGAAAAAACGTTTTCGTCTACAGCAGAGGCACAGGGGCCGACGCGCGTGTGGTTGCTTTGAACCGATCGAATGAGCCGCAGACCATTCAATTCGACTCGTCGGCCAAGGAGCTGATCTTCGACACCAACGGCGGCAAGGAAGTGGGAATTTCGCGCCACGGCAACAAGGTGGAAATTTCCCTGCCGGCTCTGACCGGCGCGGTGCTGAAGTAGCACCGTTCTTTCGCCTTGCGGCCCGCTAGCAGCGGGCGGACTATTAGATCAGCTAATGAAGCGGGTCGAGTTCACCAACACGGTGCTCCGCGACGGACACCAGTCCCTCGCCGCGACACGCATGAGGACGGAGCAAATGCTCCCCGCGTTGGAAGACCTCGACGCTCTCGGTTTTTACCAACTCGAGACTTGGGGCGGCGCGACGATCGATTCCTGCCTCCGCTACCTCGGGGAAAATCCTTTCGAGCGCATCACCGCCCTGAAAAAGGGAGCGCCTAAAACGCCGCATGGGATGCTGCTGCGCGGACAAAATATTGTCCAATACACCAGTTTTCCCGATGACGTGGTCGAAGCCTTCGTCCGTTGCACGGCGGACCGCGGGATGGATGTCCTGCGGATCTTCGATGCTCTCAACGACGCTCGCAATCTGGAGACGTCCATTCGCGCCACATTGGCAGCCGGCAAGCATGCCCGCGGGGAGATCTGCTATACGGTAAGTTCTGTCCACACCCTCGAAGCTTTCGTCGATTTCGGCGAGGCGCTCGTCGATCTTGGTTGCCAGTCGGTCAGCATCAAGGACATGGCGGGCCTCATTACGCCGAAGGTTGCGCATGATTTGGTGTCCGCGCTGAAAAAACGCGTCGGTGTTCCGATTATCCTCCACAGCCACGATACGGCGGGACTGGCCGCATCATCTTATCTCGCGGCGATCGAAGCGGGTGTCGATGCGGTCGAGACATCGATTGTTCCTTTTGCCAATGGCACGTCCCAGCCGGACACACTGCGCATGATGGTGCTGCTCGAGGGACATCCCCGTTGTCCGGACTACGACCGCGAGCGTCTGTCCCGACTGCGCGCGCATTTCGAGAAGGTCTATGTCGAACTCAAAGCTTTCACCAGTCCGGCCAATGAGCGCGTCGATGTCGATATCCTGACCTACCAAGTTCCTGGCGGCATGCTCAGCAACTTCCGCAACCAGCTCAAAGAGCAGGGGATGGCGGAGCGTTACGACGAAGTGCTCGAAGAAATGCCGGTCGTGCGCGCCGCGCTCGGCTACATTCCGCTGGTCACACCTACTTCGCAGATTGTCGGCACTCAGGCCATGCTCAACGTGAAATTCGGCCGCTGGAAAATGATTTCGCAGCCGGCTCAGGACGTTGTCCTCGGCAAATACGGCAAGACACCCGGTCCGGTCGATCGGGAGTTGCTTGCGCTCGTCGAAAAGCAGAGCGGCAAAAATGCGGTGACAGTTCGCCCGGCTGATCTGCTCGAACCCGGCATGTCCGCACTCCGTGATAGTTTGAAGGCAAAGGGTCTCCCTGAGGACGACGAGACGGCGGTGCTTTTCGCCATGTTTCCAATCGAAACGGAAAAGTTGCTGCGCGGCGAATCGAACATCGCTCCGAAATCTGCAGCGACACCGGCTCCGCAGCCTGGGCATGTATCCCATAATCACTCCCCGCGCGGTTCGCATCCTAAGCACTACACGATACAAATCGATGGTCGAAAGCACGCCGTGGAAGTCGAGGAGGTCGCATGATCGAGTCGTTGCCTGACGACAAACTCGACCTCTCGGAATTCCCGTTGTCGTCCCTCGCCGATTGGCGTGTCGCGGCGGAGGCGACGCTCAAGGGCAAGCCGCTCGCCGGTCTGGTTTCGAAGACAGCTGACGGACTCAAGGTCGATCCTCTCTACACGGCGGAAAATGTTTCCCTGCTGCCCGGCGGAGAGGCTCCTCCCGGAGTGTTTCCGTTCATGCGCGGTTCAAAAATATCCGGCGACTGGACGACGATCGAGGAAGGGCAACCGGATCTTCCCGAGGGCGGCGTGCGGATTGACGCGACGTCGCAGGTCACCGCAGGTGCCGCCGCGGAAGTGGCGTTTGCCTGGATGCACGGTCTCGAGACTTTGCGGCGGATGCAGGCCGACGGGCTCACTGTCGACGAGGCCGCGGGCAAAATTCGTTTCACCTTCTCCGCATCCGGCGAATTTTTCGTCGTCATGGCAAAACTGAGGGCCGCGCGCCACGGGTGGGCACGCATCGTCTCCGCCTCGGGTGGTTCATCGGATGCCGCACGCATGGTTATCCATGCCGTGACCACGCCCGTTGCCCGGGACGGCGAAGAACCGCACACGAACATCTTGCGTTATACGGTGGCCGCTTGCGCGGCCGTGCTGGGTGGTTGCGACAGTCTGACCGTGCTTCCTTTTGATGGCGGCAAGGCCGAATTCTCTAGGCGTCTTGCCCTGAATACGCAGCGCATCCTCCGCGAGGAGTGTTTTCTCGCCGGCGTGGCCGATGCGGGCGGTGGATCATGGTTCCTCGAATTCCTCACCAAGGAGATCGCCGACGCGGCTTGGGCTGATGCGCGGTTGGCTCTTGGTGATTTGGCCGAGGCGCCAGAACCGGTCGCCGGTGTTGCGACGTCCTCCGACGCCGTTTGCGGGCAGACCATGGAGCACATCCCGATCAAGGCGTCCTATGGTCCTTCCGACCGCGCAGCCTGTCCGCAACTCGGTTTCACCGCGGGGATTTCCCCCTACCTGCGCGGACCTTACCCGACGATGTATGTCGTCCGTCCGTGGACCATCCGCCAATACGCGGGATTTTCCACCGCGCGCGACAGCAACGCCTTTTACCGGCGCAATCTTGCTGCCGGGCAGATGGGATTGAGCGTCGCCTTCGATCTGGCCACGCACCGCGGCTATGACTCGGATCATCCGCGCGTGGTCGGCGACGTGGGCAAGGCCGGCGTGGCGGTCGATTCGGTCGAGGACATGAAAGTCCTCTTCGACGGCATCCCGTTGGACAAGATGTCGGTCTCCATGACCATGAACGGCGCGGTCATACCGATCATGGCCTTTTACATCGTGGCTGCGGAGGAGCAGGGCGTGCCGCCGGAGAAGCTCAACGGCACCATCCAGAACGACATCCTCAAGGAATACATGGTGCGGAACACCTACATCTATCCGCCCGAGGCCTCCATGCGCATCGTGGCCGATATCTTTGCTTACACCTCCGAGAAGATGCCGAAATTCAACAGCATCAGCGTGTCTGGTTATCATATGCACGAGGCGGGAGCGCCGGCCGATCTCGAGATCGCCTACACGCTGGCCGATGGCATGGAATATGTCCGCACCGGAATCAAGGCAGGCATTCCGGTCGATGCCTTCGCTCCGCGCATTTCCTTTTTCTGGGCGCAAGGGAAAAACCTGTTCATGGAAATGTCGAAGATGCGCGCGGCACGCGTGCTCTGGGCCAAGCTGATGCGCGGACTCGGTGCCAAGGATCCCAAATCGCTTGCTTTGCGCACGCATTCGCAGACTTCCGGTTGGAGTCTCACCGAACAAGATCCTTACAACAATGTGGTCCGCACCTGCATCGAGGCCATGGCCGCGGCCTTCGGAGGGACCCAGTCGCTTCACACCAACTCGCTCGACGAAGCCATCGCTTTGCCGACCGATTTTTCCGCGGCCATCGCGCGCAACACCCAGATTTTCCTGCAGAAGGAAACCGGCATCTGTCGCACGGTCGATCCGTGGGGCGGCTCGTATTACGTCGAGAGCCTGACCCGCGATCTTATGAACCGCGCATGGGCTCATATCGCCGAGGTGGAAAAGCTCGGTGGCATGGCCAAGGCGATCAACACGGGCCTGCCCAAGATGCGCATCGAGGAAGCGGCGGCGCGGCGTCAGGCCCGCATCGACTCCGGGAACGAAACGATCGTCGGCGTGAACAAATACCAGTTATCCGAGAAGCCCCGCTCGACATTCTCGAAATCGACAATACCGCCGTTCGGGAGGAGCAAGTCGCGCAGCTTAAAAAAATCCGCGCCGAACGTGACAACACGAAGGTCGTGGCCGCGCTCAAAGCCCTGACTGAAGCCGCCGAGAGCGGGAAGGGAAACCTGCTCGCCTTGGCCGTCGACGCCGCCCGCGTCCGCGCCACGCTCGGCGAGATTTCCGACGCGATGGAGAAGGTGTATGGTCGGCACATGGCTGTGGTGCGATCCATCTCCGGCGTCTACGGACGCGAGTTCGGCGAGAACAAACAGATCGCCGAGGTGCGCAAGCTTTGCGCCGATTTCGAGAAGCGGCACGGACGCCGTCCGCGCATGCTTGTGGCCAAGATCGGGCAGGACGGACACGACCGCGGGGCCAAGGTGGTTTCGACCGCCTTCGCCGATCTGGGATTCGACGTCGACATCGGTCCGCTTTTCCAGACGCCCGAAGAAACCGCCAAACAGGCCGTGGAAAACGACGTGCACATCGTCGGGTTCAGTTCGCTGGCCGCCGGGCACAAAACGCTTTTGCCACAACTGGTCGCCGAACTGAAAAAACTCGGCCGTCCCGACATTCTTGTCGTGGTCGGCGGCGTGATCCCGCACCAAGACTACGAATTTCTCCACCAAAGCGGTGCGGCGGAAATCTTCGGCCCGGGCACGGTCATTCCCGATGCGGCCAAACGTCTTATCGCCGACCTCGAATCGCGTTGTTGATATTCAACGCCCATGCAACCCGAGAACGACACGGGTAGTTTGCAGCAGTATGAGCAGATCGAGCCAAAACGAGCGGTTCTTGATGTAGTATAAGTCGTATTCCAGCTTGGTTTTGGCTTCGTCCGTCCCGCTTGCGTAGCCGGACTTGATCTGCGCCCATCCCGTGAGACCGGGCTTGATCGCAAGCCTCGCGCGGTAGAACGGAATCTCAGTCTCGAGCCGGCCGACAAACTCCGGCCTTTCCGGTCGCGGGCCGACAAGGCTCATGTTGCCCTTGAGCACATTCCAGAGCTGCGGGGCTTCGTCGAGCCTTGTTCGGCGCAGCCATTGTCCGAACTTCGTCACTCTTCTGTCATCTCTTTCGGCCCATTGCGGGCCGTTGTTCTCCGCATCGGTTTTCATCGTGCGCAATTTGCAAAGCGTAAAGTGTCGCCCGGCGCGGCCGACCCTTTGTTGCCGGTAAAACAAGGGAAGGCCTTGGGTCAAGAACGAGGCCAGGGCGAGTAGCAGCATCAAAGGCGATAATGCAGCTAGCAGGATGAGGGAAATGGCAATGTCTGCAGAGCGCTTTACCACGCGCTGGATGAGCGGACGGTCGGTGCTGGACCAAAAAGTTCCGGGTAGCCACTTTTCGCCCAGCGTGTGGATCGGTATCCTTCCGCAAGCGCGCTCCAGGGCCTGTGGCACGGTCAGAACCTCGAGCCCTGCCTCGAAACATTTCATCACCGCGTCCAACGACTCCTTTTGCAGGGGACTATTGATTGCGAGAATAACATCCGACGCACGATGGCGGCTCGCGATCTCCGGGAGGTCGACCAGCTTTGCCGTGACCCTGTGACCCACGATGTCGGTGCCGGCTTTAAGCGGGTTGTCGTCGGCAAGACACACCACGTTCCAATCGCCATTGGAGCCGTTGTTGACCGAAAGGAACTCGCGTGCCCCTGCGCCGGCCCCTGCTACCACGCAGGTCCGCCTATTTCTGCGCAATCCGATCAGGCTCGCGATAGCCAGGCGCCCAAGGGGGAGAGCAAAGAGGAGAAGAACCGCAAAAATCAGTGGTGCGAACCGCGTGATTTTGAGTCCGACCGAGTCTCCTTCTCCCCACGGAAAGCCAAGCAGAAAGTAACCTGCCGCGAAGAGACCGACACCGAAAAACCAAGCTTGCACCCACTTCTTGAGCATCAATCCGCTGCTGCGGAGGCATTCGATGTCTAGGGTCTCGTTGAGGTAGCCAGTGGAGAGCAGAACAAGCCCCAGCGCCAAGATACTCTCGGCTTGCGGGAAAAGTTCCTCTCCCTGGAATGGCGAGATGGTGACGGTGAGCAAAAGAGCCGCTGCCGCAGCAAGAGCCGACAGCGCCAAGTCGGTGGCAAATAGAATCAGCTTTTTTTCGGGAACGGTGAGCATGGACGGGTCCGGGTAGCCGCCGAAAGCGGCGCCGTTACCTTACGTTGAACAAGAGGTCTTGGTAGAGGCGCAAATGTGCCGCAGTTGTCTGTTCGCCATCGAAGAGTTCCTCGTAGCGAGCGCGGGCGTTGTGCCCGAAGTTCTCGCACAACCCAGGCTCGTCTAGCAGACGCTTCATTGCGGCGGCCAAGGCTCCAGGCGACGCTGGCTCGACGACAAGGCCTGTCTCATCGTGAACGTTGATGAACGAAGTGCCCGTTCCGATCTCGCAAGTGATCATCGGCTTGCCGCACATCGCTGCCTCGACCAGCGCCATGCCAAAAGCCTCGGATCGCAAATGGGACGGAAGCACCAGCGCTCGACAGGAGCGCAGCAAGCGCCATTTCTCCTCCTCGCCGACATGGCCTGCGAAAAGGATATTTGGGCTCGCGCCCGCAAGTCGGCGGAGTTCGCGGTCGTCGCCGTCGCCGGCTATAATGATTCTTGCACCCCTCATCTGCGCCGCCCTGATTAAAAAAGGCAGACCTTTGTAGTAGCGCAGCGCGCCGAGAAACAGAAAGAACGGTTCATTTTCCGTTTTGTCATCGGCAGCCATGCCAACCACATCCGAAATTCCAGGAGGAATAACCTCAGCCTTGGGTGCGACGTCAGGCCGCGAGAGAATCGGGCTGGTGCGAGAATAGGCTCGGGATGTTGCAACGATGGCTGATGCACGTCGCAGGAGCGCATCGCGGAGTGGAGCGCAAGCCATGGCGAGAAACTTCTGACGGACAACGTCTGAATGCCAAGTGACAACCAGCGGCTTCTTGCACCCGGCGAGAAAATGCAGCAGGTCTCCGAAAGGCCAGGGAACATGATGATGCACGATGTCTGCCCATTCGCAGAGGCTGCGGTAGAGTCGCAAGGACGACAGCCCGCCTGCGTCGCACGAAGCTGGTGCCGCCCACGCTTTGGCGCGGAATACTTCTCCCTCCGTTGCGTCGGTTCTTTGGGGTGTAGGGTGAGGAGACAGGGCGAAAATCCGGTTCTCCACGCTGTTCTTCCGCAAGCCAGCTGCCAGTTGTCGGATGCACTCCGCCACACCGCTCGTCCGGTCTGGGTAGTAAGTGGCGTAGACATGCAAAATTTTCATGCGGCAAGTGAAGTTGGATTAAAGCTTCCCGGCACGGAGCGCGCCATGGTCAAAATCGCAAAAAGCACAAAGGCCGCACACGGCGGCCTTTGTGGTGGTTTTTCGGTTTATAGAGTTCTAGGTAGCTCTCCAGGCAGTGTCCGCCTCTCTCAGTTCCAAGCAACGCCGCCAAAAAATGTCGGCGCTTTCTTGCCAGCTGACCGCTTTAGTGCTGGTCGGCTTGGCGTCCGGTCTACATGCGGATGTTAAAGCGTCGGTGAAGGACTTCGCATCGCCCAACCGGAAAAAATAGCCATTTTCCCTGACGATCTCTCGGAAGACCGGAATGTCGCTAAGCACGACCGGCTTTCCCATGGCGGCAGCTTCGGCTACAGGGAGACCGAAGCCTTCATCGAGCGAGGCTTGAATGACGCAGTGCGCGCGAGAGTAAAGGTCACTCAAATCCTCGTCGGGTATGCCGTGATCGTGCCACTCGGCCCATCCGGCGTTGACAGTGTCTCTCAGCAGTTGCTTGGCCTTGTTGTTTTTCCATCCGTATCGGCCGACAACAACAAGCTTAGGCGCGTGGGCTCCTTCGGCTCTTAGTCTCGCCAAAGCCTCTAGCACGAAGGTGTGATTCTTGCGCGGTTCGACGGTCCCGATCATCAGTGCAAAGCGTTCTGCCTCAGTGGCAGCATTATCTGCGGTTCGCGCAGCTAAGGTGTCCAAATCGTATCCCGGCGGCCACGATGCCACGGCTGGAGATAAGGTGCGTTGTTTAGCTGCGAGATGGTTGCTGAGGCGCGTCGCTGTTGTCTCCGATATACAGAGGAAAGCACTGCTGTAATCGGTCGCCAGGTTAAGCCAGCGGTGGAAGGGGATGTGGTTCACGGCGAGGAACCACTCGGGATTCGTGACCGGTAGAAGGTCGTGGCAGATGCTCACCACAAAGACGCCATCCCGTTTGGCTTCGCGCAACCTACGCGAAAAAGAGGGTGCTAGGTTGTAGGACGAATCCAGCATGATAAGCATCTCCATGCCGGTGATCTGCCGCGCAGGAACGGTTGCTTTTCCTGAACCAAGAAAAGCGTTTGTTACGTCCAGAGGCGCCCCGCTCGAGTAATCAACTAGCACCATCCTTTTACCGCCTCGCGCCGCCGAGGTCAGTTCGATGGCCATTTTCCGAACCACCCTCTGGATTCCCGTGCCGGCGTCGTGATGCCATAGGGTCGAAATATCGATCGCTACTGTTCCCTCCTCGAAGCGCAAGGACGCCAAGCCCTTCCGAAACAGCCTTCTTCTGGCTGCGTGAAACTTGCGCATTGCGTAACGCAGCGGTGCGGTTACCCGCCAGGAGTGGCTATTATGCAGCGCGTCCAGTTTCGTTTTAAGTTGTAAGTTCTCTGACCGAAGTGCTTGCAGTTGTCTCGTAGTTGAACGATTGGCCGGGTTGGACTCTTTTGCTTCCTGATAGAGTCGCCGATGCCCAAGAGCAATTTGAGGGACAGCCGCCATTTCCGAATCCAAAACGTTGAAGAGTTCCGAGCCGAATCCTGGTCGCGAGCAGAGCCACGATCGGGCTATCGCGCAGTAGCTCCTCTGTTCGGCAAGGCTATTGCGGTCCCCCGAGGCGTGTCTCCCTGTGATGCTTTTTGCGTGCACACGGTGTTCGACGGTCTGGTCCGGGACGTAGATTTTACGTCCCCCGTAGAGCGCCGAGGCAAGTAGTAGCATGTAGTCCGCATTGGCTCGCAACTGTCCGTTGGTTGCCTCGCAAAGCTCCCTCAAGGGAAGCGATTGCAAATGTTTTCTGCGGAAAGACAGAGACGCGGTTATGCCGCCGGCATGATAGTTGGGATGGCACCATGCCAAGGCGGGAGATCGGCCCCAGTCATAAGGCTTCTCAAGGCTGATCGGACCAAGCCAGTCAGCACTCTCGTGCTTCTCTCTGTTCTTCAGGAAGTCGACAAGGGCAGGGTTGCCAGACAGCAGATGGCGGCAGTAAATAACATCCGCCTGTGGAAACTGTCGCCAGTATTCCTCCATGCGTTCTATGTGGTCGGGCGCATAGCGGTCGTCTCCGTCGAGTAAAAAAATAATCTCACCAGCGGCAGCCGCAACGCCAGTGACGATACTCGAAAGTTGCCCGTCGTTCCGCACGAATACAGACTTTATTTTTGCGTTTCGCGAAGCATATTCTTCGATGATGCACTTTGACTCGTCGGTGCTCCCGTCGACCACGACGATTTGATCAGGCGGGCAGGTCTGTAAAAGTGCGCTTTCGATCGCGTCACCAACAAACCGAGCCGTGTTGTAGCTGTTGATGACAACGCATGATGCGAATGGCTCCCGGCCAGAGTGCAGAGCATCGCGGAGTTTCATTGCGGGACTTGTCTCCGCAGACTGTCTGCCATTCGACGCAGGCCGGCGGTAGCCCTCCAACAAGCGCTTTCTTGGAGGGCCGCGAGTTCCTGTTTCGCGTCTGAGAGTTGTGCTTCCAAGGCGCCGATCGAACGTTCAAAATCCTGGTTCAGCATATCAAATGTTGCTTCGAGGTCCTTCTCATACGGGATCGATTCCAAAGAGCCTGCCTCGCAAATGGTGCGGTTATACGTTGAAAGCAAGTCGTCCGCCAAACGGGTCCCGTTGCAGTCTTGGCGAACCATGCGAGCGACTTCCTCCACGGTTTCGGAGTTCCATAAATCTATTTGGCGGAGAATCCATCCTTCTTCCAATTTGTGGTGCTTGAAGAACGCGGGGGCCATATTTTGTCGGCGCAAACGCCCGTAGTTGGCTGGGGTGAGAAATTCTTCGGCCATCCGGCCTGCTAGGGGGATCACGCCGCAACCGCTCGCCGCGGCTTCAATTGCTGATCTGCCGGCAGCGAAGACAATGTCAAAGTCCGGCAACAACCGCTCTGGATTCTGCAATTCCCTGCCGAATAAACGGCCCGCTTTTGTCAGGCTGATTTTGCGTCGCGAACAGGCATTGCTTATACATTCGATGTCTGCTGGATCGAAACCGCTGTTGCAGTAAAGCAACGCCGAGACTGGCGATGTCGGAGGTTTTCGCACCGTTGCGAACTTTTCGGAGTCGAACGAATTGAGCAGGACGGTGAATTTGTCCTCCCGTAGTCCGAGTGTGCGCGACCAGAAACCGACAGATCCCTCGGAGATAACCAGATAGCGGAATATGCGGGGATGGCAAAACGGCTTTTCCAAATCCGGCATGAACCCGTGGATGTGCAGAACGGCCGGCACCTTGGGAAATGCGAACAAAGCTCTCAAAGCGTTGAACCGATGCTGCCCGTGGATGATATCGGGCTCCCATGGGCACAGGCGGGGGTCGCTTAAAAGTTCGACGCCCTTGGAGCGCAGTGGATCGGCGAGTGCGCCGAACTTTCTGGAGTAAATCGCGACACCGTGATTAAGACTCCGAAGGGCGATGGCCGCCTCCATTACAAACATTTCTGAACCGCCCCGCTCCACCATGGTGTCTTGCGTAATGAGTATATTCACAGCGGTGTAGCTCCGGATTCCTTTTCTGTCACCTTCAGAGCGTGGCGCCGGATAGAACCAATAGGTTCCGGAAAGAGTGGTTCCGTGAAGATAAGCCAAGTATCTCCGACCTTCATATTCTCCTTCCAGTGCGGGAAGCATGACAGGGCGTTGCCTACTGCGACCGCCTTTGTTGTCTCGGGGAGCAAACTTCGGAGGCGCTGGGGATCGAGTTCGAACACTCCGGAAGTGATCGGAGGATTCGTTGCATCTGCGAGCAAAACCAAGTCTGCGGGCGCCAAAGCCCGGGCCAGATCGCGATAGTAGGCTTCGGGGCGTCCGAGGGTGTGGCGGGGGTGGAACAACACACAAAGCCTTCTCGATGATCCTGAAGACGCGAATGCCCTGACCACCTGCGCTATGGACTGGGGATAAATGCCCATATCGTAAACGACGGTGAGCGCTGAGGAATCGGCGATGATCTCCTGTCGTCCGTAGACTCCCTTGAATCGGGAAATGATTTCGGCAGACTCCTCCAAAGCTACCCCCCAAGTTTGCGCTGCGAGCGCCGCAAGCGCTGCATTAGTACAGGCAAAATTTCCCCGAAGACAAAGAGAGAACTGGACGCCTTCGAGCCGGAATCGCGTTTCGTTTTGGTGTCTTTGCAAACAACGCAAACGGGTGTTCGCCGATTTTCCAAACCCAACGGTCCGAACACTTCCGGGGGGACAGGCAGGCTTCAGTTTGTTCCGGATCGCAGGAGTATCGGCCGCGAAAACCGGCGCTCTTCTCACTGCGTGGACAAATTCGGAGAACAGCTTAACAGTAGCTTCCAGCGAAGGAATTTTGTTCGGGTGAACGTGGGCCAAGCTGGTCAGAACACCAACCTCCGGTCGGTAATAGCTGAACTTGGGTGACGTGTCGTCGATGCCGCTAGGGTATTCGTCACCTTCCAGGGCCCAGAAGCCCCCTTGCCGGAGTCGGGCGGCTCCCGGCAAGGAACTGCTCTCCCCGCCCACTAGCCAACTGGGATCCAATGCTGCCTCATGGAGTATTGAAGCCAGCATGGCTGTCGTCGTGGTCTTGCCGAAAGAACCGGTTACTACAGCGCACCGAGCGTCGCTGAGAAATTGCTCCCCGACAAAACGCGCGTAATTGGTTACTCTGATACCTAGCTCGCGAGCACGCCGGACTTCTGGATTTTCCGCGCCGCTCAGTGCGCCAGCTAGAACGAGATCTATCTTTTCACAGATCACGTCCGCCGAAAACCCCTGCTTGCACGGAATGCTACTCCCTTGGAGAAAAAGGCTCGCAGGTTCCTGAAAGCTGGAGTCAGAGCCAGTGACCTTAAAGCCTAAACGAGCAAGCTCCACCGCCAAAGGTGCGGTGGCTTTGCCACAAATTCCGCAGATATGGATATTGCGTGGTAGCGGGCCTCGCAATTCCAAGGCGACCTCCGAGCAAGTTAGGCTGGGGTAGCTGTCGGCGTAGGTGAGGGGGTAGGTGTGGGCGTATGTGTCGGCGCTGGTGTCGGCGCAGGTTTGGGAGCAGGGAGCGGTTCTACGTGATTTACGAGGAGGTAACGTTTTTTCATGACGCCCCGTTTTTACAACTGTCGATATCCCTGTCAAATCTTTAATTCAGGCGTCCATTCTGCGGGCAGACCGTAAAATGCAATGCCCTTTGATGTGGGTGTCTGCTCGATTTCTTGGAGCCTTCTCGGTGGTTCCAAGCATGATTGCGGTGTTACCGAGACGTTACCGAGGACAGTTCGTGGGCACCAAGCAAGTAGCTTGAGATGACACTGTGCATTTCCCCTTCCTTGGCCAAAGCGCCGCCCTTCAGGAAGATGCCCCGATTGCAGAGCCTTTGCAGCAACTCGAGGTTGTGCGAAGCGATGATGAGGACGCGGGAACGGGCGACGAGGTCCTCCATCAGGGCCGCCGCTTTGTTGCGAAACGCGGCATCGGCAACACTAAGCCACTCGTCGAGAACAAGAATGTCCGGATCGATGCTGATGGAGAGGGCGAAGTTCAGTCGCATCATCATTCCGGACGAATAAGTATGCACCGGCATGGAGAGATAATCGCCGAGTTCGCAGATGTCGCCGACGCGCTCTGTATAAGTGGGCCAGTCTGCCTTCTGAACGCCTAAGAGAACCGCGCGTGCCTGAACGTTTTCCAGTCCCGTGGCTTGCAGTTCGAGGCCGACACTGTGGTCGATGATGGTTGCGATGCGACCCTGAGAGGAGACCGATCCCTCATTCGGCCGGTAGATTCCAACCATGGTTCGCAACAGGGTCGATTTCCCGGATCCATTGGCGCCGATGATGCCTAAACGGTCTCCATCTTTTAGCTCTAGCGAGATGTTGTCCAACGCTTGAACCACAAAGTGGTTGGCGGCATCGCGGGCCAGACGCCCGCCCGTGCCGAAAGAAATGATTTTCTTTTTGAGTGATTGCGAGCCAACGCCATAAACACGGAAACGAACCGACACTTCGTGGAGTTTAAGAAATGCAGACATTCGCTTAGACGAGATAGGCCACGCGGTGTCCGGCGCGGCGCATTAACCACGCGGATGCCGCTGCAGCAAATAGGTTTGTCAATACGAGAAAAGACCAGGTCAGTGCCGAGGGGGTTTGGCCGAGGAGCGGTCCGCGGATCGCGTCCACAATGTGGAAGAACGGATTGAAATCTGCGAACGCGGCGCGCGGACCCAGCATAGACTTCAGAAACATGATCGGAGTCAGGAGCATGGCAACCTGCAAAAGATTAGCAACGAGATGCGGGATGTCGCGGAACCGGGCGCAAATGATGGCTAGGCAAAGGCCGACGCTGAAAAGCAGGATGCTGACGAGGACCAAACCAGGGATTACGAACAGATTAATCAACGAAGGCCGTAGTCCGCAGAATAGAGCAACAGCAAGAAAGACTATGATGTTGGTCGCCAAGATGATGAGGTTGCGGGCTATTGTCTGGAGAACATAAATGGCTATCGGCAGCGGTTGGTTGCGGATCAAAGCACTGTTGTTGATGAAAGCGGTGCAGCACTCGGTGATGCTGACGGAGACGAACCACCACACCATGAACCCGGTAGTGAGGTAGGGAATGAAGGTCTTGAGGGGCTGATTGAAGACAGCTCCGTAAACGATCGACAAGCCGCCGACCAGAATGCCTAGCGTGGCGACAAGCCAAAGCGGGCCCAACACGGAACCGCGATAACGACTGCGGATATCGCGCCGGGCAAGCCACCACCAGATACGCCATTGGCGGAATGCTTCAGCTATGGAGGTGGTGGGAGACATTAATGGAGTGACGAGTGGCGTGTGACGTGTGACGAGCAAGATCAAGAGACCAAAAGACAGCCGGAGCAGAGCGGAGACGGGTCGATAGAGCGACCAACTGATAAATGACTAAGAGACCAAGAGACGAAAAGTCTGAGACAGCGGAGAGGTCGGAGGGGAAGTCTGGCAGGCTGCCGCACTTGGTCGATTTGATGATGAATGATAGAGCGCATGAGGGCGGTATGCTCTCCGGCACTGGAGACACCGGAGTAAGCCACCGCACTTTGTCAGAAATGCGGGCTTCTTCTGAAGGAAATAAGCGGGATGCCGGTGCCTTTATCGCCCATATTTCTGGGAATCCGTGAGCAAAGAAACGAATCCGCTTAAAAGTTGCGAAGTCGCCATCATCGGTGCGGGATTTGCCGGTCTTTGCATGGCGATCAAGCTCCGGGAGGCCGGGATTCGTGACTTTGTCCTGCTGGAGCGCGGAGATTCGGTCGGAGGGACTTGGCGGGACAATACCTATCCGGGCTGTGCCTGCGATGTGCCTTCGCATCTTTATTCCTACTCGTTCCGTCTGAGCGGCGATTGGTCGGAAGTTTTCCCTCCTTGGCATGAGATCCGGGACTATCTGACCGGCTGCGTTGCTGCCTATGGCTTGCATTCGCACCTGCGCCTGCACACCGGGGTAAAGGAGCTTCGCTACGACGAGACTCAGAGTTCTTACGAATTGATATTGGACGACGGGGCGCGGCTTCGTGCGCGCTTTGTTGTTGCGGCCACGGGGCCGCTGACCAAGCCGGTCATTTCGGAGACTCCGGGGTTGGACAGCTTCAAGGGTGGAGTCATGCATTCGGCGCGCTGGGATCACACTTACGATTTGGCGGGAAGACGGGTGGCGGTAATTGGCACGGGGGCAAGTGCTATCCAAATCGTTCCGGCCCTGGCGGATCGCGTGGCGCACCTTGATGTCTATCAGCGCACCGCACCGTGGATCCTGCCGCGGCTCAACCGTCGCTACCGAAGCAAAGCGCGATGGATTTACCGCCACTTTCCCGCAGCGCGGCGCTTTACCCGCTGGGTTGTCTACTGGCGGCTCGAGCAGTTCGCCTTCGCGGTGCTCAAGGATGGCTGGACCCGAAGACTCTTCGAGAAAATCGGGCTGTGGCATTTGCGGCGCCAAGTTGATGACCCGGCCTTACGGGCCAAGTTGAAGCCGGCCTTTCGCCTTGGCTGCAAGCGCGTCCTCCTGTCGGACCACTACTACCCAGCCATGAACAAGGGGAATGTGAAGCTGATCACTGATCCCATTGTCCGGGTGACGCCGAGGGGGATTGTTACAGCGGATGGCGCAGAGCATCCTGTCGATGCCATTGTTTTTGCCACGGGCTTTCGTGCCACGGAATTCGTCAGTCCGCTGCGTGTCCATGGGCGAGGGGACCGGGAATTGTCGGAATACTGGAAAGACGATGCACCGTCTTATCTTGGGATATCGGTCGCCGGGTTTCCGAATTTCTTCACGCTGGTCGGCCCGAACACGGGCCTTGGGCACAGTTCCATCGTCTTCATGATCGAGGCGCAGGTGCGCTATGTGATGGATGCGATCAAAGCGGCGAAGAAACATGGTTGGCAACGACTTGAGGTGCGTGAGGACGTGCAGACCGCTTTCACCGAGGAAACTCAACAGCGTCTGCAGGGCACGGCGTGGCAGTCGGGGTGCCGAAGCTTTTACCTCTCGGCCAACGGCAAGAACTACATGATGTGGCCGGGATCGACCGTGGAGTATTGGCGCCGAACGCGAAGGTTCGACGTATCCGCCTACACTGCCGACTGATTGTCCGCCGCATAGAATCGGCGCCGCGCGGCCGAAACCAAGCTGATGTAAAGTCCGGGGAGCCAGTATTTCAGTCGTCGAAGCCATCGTCCTTCACGTTCCGGAATAATGACGACTGCGCTGCGGTGCAGTATCAAGTGGACGATGCGCCTTGCCATGCCGGCAGGGCATCGGCCCTGGCGCACGAGTCGTCGACCGGCTTCGCGGGTTGCTTCATCGGTGAACCGCCCTCCTTCGACGGCGTCCGTGCGCAGAAAAAGCGGACAAATCACTTTTGCCTTCACGCCTGTTCCGTGCAGTTCGGCGGCGAGGGTTTCTGTCAGCGAGACAACCGCGGCTTTCGGTGCGCTGTAAGCGGCGGCGTCGGGAATATTGAGGAATCCTCCCGCGGACGCGATGTTGACGATCAATCCGCAGCCTTGCTTGCGCATCAGCGGCACGAACACATGGCATCCGTTGACCGCCCCGAAGAAGTTTGTCTCCATGGACCATTTCCAGTCCTCGAGCGGCGTTTTGCCTATTTCGCCGCCGCAAGCCACTCCGGCATTGTTGATCAGGAGGCCGACGGGCTGACCGTCAAGCGCCTCGACCAAAGCTTCGAATTCGGCAATTTGCGTCACGTCGCACTTACGGTGCGCCGTGCGCTGGGAGCCTTTGTGCGCCGCAAGTTCCGCGGTTTCTTTGGCGGCATCCGCGTCAATGTCGGTAGCGAAAATGCATGCGCCGAGCGAAGCCAGTTCGAGGGCCAGCGCACGTCCGAGTCCTCGACCGGCGCCGGTGATAATCGTCCAGCCTTCGGGCGGCATGGTTGCTCGTCCCAAACGCATCTTCAGGCGTTGCCGCCGGCAATGACACGGAGCAGCCGGTCCGACGGGATGGCATAGGGAGCGGTGCGCGCCATGGCTATTTCTTTGGCCGGAGTCTGGAGGGTCCAAACGCTGCCATCCGGTCTGCAGCGCCAGCGCGGATGCAGCCAGTTGTATTGCTCCGCATACTCCAGAATCCACGACCCAAAAAACTCGTTCAGTTTGGCCGCGAGGGAGAACGTCTCCGCCGCCATAGGTCGATCCAAGTCCGGCCACAGGGCCGACGCGAAGGTGGCAGCGACTTTGGAGACCGACTGACGAATACCGACGCCGGCGATGAGGGGCGCGCCTTTGAGCACGGAAAGTGCGCATGGTCCGGGGGCGAAGCTGGCCGGGACGCCGAGGAAGTCGGGAAAGATCGCGCTCTCGTAGGAGTTCAGGTCGGTCATGAAAGCGACGATTTTGCGGTCATCGATGGCCTGCGCGATCGCCCTGACATCGCCCGAAGGAATCCACTCGATGCCGTAAAGCGAGCGGCGTTGCTGGAACGTGCGCTCGGCGAGGGGATTGCGCGCTTTGCGATAGACTGCGGCAAGGCGCAATCCGATGTCGGGCGCCCAGCGCAGGAATGGCTCCCAAGAGCCGAGATGTACACCGCAGAGAATGACGCCGCGATCGCCCGCCAATTCGAGAAGTTCGGCGTAGTTGTCGAACTCGAACTCCATCCCATGCGAGAAACCGCTTTCGAGGTAGCTGGCCAAATGATTTTCCATGGCAAGCAGGGCGAGCTTTTCCCGCTGCGCCTCGTCGAGGTTCGGGCCGAAGACAAGTTCGAGGTTTTTCAGCAACCATTTCCAATCTTGGCGCAGTGCGGTGCGGAAAACGGGAAGCAGGCGAGAGAGTCGCCTGCGCGCGGCGCCAATATCCCGTCCGAGAAGAAGCTTCTCCATGGCCCGCAATGCGAGCCACTCCACATAGAATCCGGCGGAAACGCTGTCGGACGTGTCGTCAGCGGGCAGTTCCTGCCCCGTGCTGTGTCCTGCATTTTTTGCCGCGGGCGGGGTCGGACGGTCGATAGAGGTTGCTGGTATATCGGCGGCCGATGCCGGTGCGGCCGATGTTGTGCCGATGAGATGCAAAAGTTTTCCGGCGAGATCCTCGAGCGTTGTCTCCGCTGTGATCCATCCCTGCGGCAGCGATACAGCGAAGCGGCGTTCGATGCGAATGACCGTCTCGATGGAAATCAGCGAGTCCAGGCCGAGGTCCTTCAGCGGGGCGCCAGGCTCGATGCTCGCTTCGGGGAGGCGTAAGATTTCGGAGAGTTGCGCGGCGAGATCCGCGGTCATGGCAGGCAGACGCTCCTCCGCGGGCAGTGAAAGAATTGCCTCTCTGGCCGATTTTCCGCCGCCCGAGCCTCCGGAAGCCGATATGGCGACGAGTTCCCGAAGCCGCGGGGCATCGGCACCGATGCCGAGTCCGGCGGCGTCTTCCCAGCGGATGCGCGCGATCACGGCCTCACCGGCGCCAGAGCGCATGATTTGTCCGAGGGCGACCGTCGATTCCGCGGCGGTCATGCCGCCGAGCCCCCGGCTCTCGAGAAGGCTGGCGATCTCCGCGTGGTCAGCCACGTGTCCCGCGTCGGACAAAGCTCCCCAGTGCACGACGAGCGCGGGTCTGCCTTCGGCGCGGCGTTTCGCGGCCAGTCCTTGCAGAAAAGCATTCGCTGCGGCGTAAGCGGCTTGGCCGGCATTACCGAGAATGCCGGCCACCGACGAATAGAGGACGAAAAAGTCGAGTTCGAGACCTTCACTGCACGCATCGAGGTGTTGCGAGCCGCAAGCCTTGGCACCGAAGGACGCACGAAGATTGTTCTCATCCGTGTTGGCCAGCGTCGCGCTTTCGTAGCGTGTGGCGGCGTGAATGATCCCACGAAGCGGGGGCATCGTTTCCCTGATCTCGGCAAAAATCTTTTCCACGGCTTCGCGCTCCGCGAGGTCGGCTGCAAAGACACTGACTTCGACGCCGGATTTGCTCCAGCGTTCCAGCGCGGAAGAAATGGCGGCCGATTGCTGGTTGCTCCGTCCGACCAGCGCGAGATGTCGTGCCCCGTGCGAGACCATCCAATCAGCCGTAGCCAATCCGAAGCCGCGCACTCCGCCGGTGACGAGATAGGTAGCATCGTTGCGGAAAGGTGGTGCCAAGGCCTCGGGGGCGTCCGGTGAGGGCGGGACTTCGAGGACAAGTTTTCCGAGGTGTGTTCCCTGCGCCATCTCGCGCAACGCGGCGGGTGCATCTTCGAGCGGAAGAGTCCGATGCGGCAGTGGCTGGATTTCCTTCTTTGCCAGCATTTCCGCTATGTCCCGGAGGAGCGAACGAGTTTTTTCGGGGTCATCCAGCAAGACCTGCGCCATGTCGATGGCGGTGAAGGATTGGTTCGCGCGGAATGCGGCAAGACCGAGTTTGCTGTTCTCGTAAAGATCACGCTTGCCGATCTCCAGGAAACGCCCCCCCGGCGCGATGCAGGCAAGACTTTGCACGAGGAATTCTCCGGCCAGGGAATTCAGGACGATGTCGACGCCGCGCCCTCCGGTCGCGCGCATAACCTCGTCGCGGAAACCGAGGGTGCGCGAATCCATAACGTGCTTCACGCCCGTGCGACGCAGCGCCTCGCGTTTGGCTTCGCTACCTGCGGTGGCGAAAATTTCGGCACCGATGCGTTGCGCCAATTGGACGGCGGCGAGGCCGACGCCTCCCGCTGCGGAGTGGATGAGCACTTTGTCGCCGCGCCGCATGCGGCCGATATCGCGCAGAGCATACAACGTAGTGAGGTAGACGACCGGAACGGTCGCAGCTTCGGGCGCAGAGAGTCCAGAGGGTCGATGCACCGCCCGCGAGGCTTTGGCCACGACTTCACCGGCGAAGCAGCCGGGAGTGACCGCGATCACCTTGTCGCCGGCGGCGAAATCCGTGACCCCGCTGCCTGTTTCGATGACTTCGCCCGCGCACTCGTCGCCAAGGACGAGATCGAGGTCACCGGTCACGGGATAAATCCCGAGTGCTTTCATCGTGTCGCGGAAGTTGACGCCAGCGGCCTCGACGCGGATGCGGATTTCGTCGGGGGCGAGAGGAGCGCGCGGCGGGGCTTCGCGCAATTCCACGCCAGGGCCGGGCTCTCGCAGACGCACGACGGACGAAGCGCTTCTGCGTGGGCGGGCGCCCGGTAGATCCGCAACAGACGCGCGGCACAGCCGCGGGATGAAACGCTTTCCGTCACGCCAAGCAACTTCGGTTTCCGCGTCCGCACCTGCGATTTCGGCGAGCAGCGTCTCAGGCGTTGTATTCGCGGTATCAAAATCGATCAGCCTCGCATCCAGACCCGGCATTTCGATCCGGGCCGTGCGATTCAGGCCGAACAAGGCGGTTTGGGACGGGTTGAGCTTATCCTGCGGCAGGACTTGGCGAGCCCTGGAAGTGAGAAAAACAACTCGGGGAAGCGTTTTTTTGGCGGCGGCCAGCC
>JBEDBL010000007.1:0-33475 GCA_041177245.1 Verrucomicrobiota bacterium | reverse complement strand
GCCCATGCCACGCTCCACTGGAATTTCCGGGCGTGTTCACGGATGACAAACGGCAAATCTTTCTGCTCGCGGAGTTCGAAATGGGGGGAGAGTAAGTCTGTCAGAGCTTGCGCAGAGGACGCATCTCCCCTGCCCCCGATCCAAGAGTCCCGCGGCGTGTAATCCTCCAGCCAAGTGAACGGTGTGGTGAGGATGAGTTGTCCGCCGGGGCGGACAAGGGAGGGTAGGCGCGCGAGAAACTTGCGCGGCTCGGGCAAACGGCAAAGTAAGTTGGCAGCGAGAACGACGTCGAAGGATCCGAGATCACCGCGCAAATCCATGGCGTCACCAACTTCGAAGGAGATGCACGAGGTATCGACACCGGAGGGAACTCCCGCCGTGCCGTGCGCGATGCGGTCGCCTTCGATGACATAGTCATAATCGAGTCCACCCTGCTTGCGGATGGTTTCCGCCGTATCGATGAAGGCGCGCGAGTAATCGATCCCGATCACCTCGCGGCAGTAGCGCGCGAGTTCGAAGGAAGAACGTCCCACCGCGCAGCCGATGTCCAAGGCACGAGGGCGCGAAGGCAACGCAGCCGCATCGAGCAATTCCGTGACGCAACGTTCGGCGAACCCGAGCGCGTCACGCGGTCCGCAGGCCCACGGCAGAATTTCCTCCGCCTCTCCATAGTGGAAGAGCAGATACTCCCGGACGAGCCGGTCGCTCTCGTAAATGTTCGCCGCCACGCGCGGACCGCTACTTGAGCAGGCTTTCCATGTAGGGCGACGGATGGAAGTCCTTCAGGAGTATCTCCACCTTGCTGTCGCGGAACATGCGAACCTCGGACGCCGTTACCTCGGGGGTTTTTTCCGGCGAGAAAAGAATGTCGTCGTGCGTGGCGTTCATTTTACTGGCGAACCGGTCAGGCGTGAGGCTGCCGCCGAGATGGTCGCTGCGGCCGGTGGCGATGTGGAACGTGCCACGGATTTTTTCGTCTTGGATATCCTTGCCAGAGACGGGCAGCACCTGCGTGCCGAAACCGAGTTCGCCGAGTTCGCCGGTGACGGGATCGCTCTCGAGTTTCCGGTTGTGCGCTTCGATGGTCGCGGCATTGCCCTTGATGAGCGTCGCTTTTTTTATGCGGCCGCCGGTGACATGCATGAGGCCGAGCGTGCCGTCCTCGTATTTCATGGGGAATTCACCTTCGGCGCCGACGGGAACGTAATAAATTTCGCCCGCGGGAAGATTCGCCACGTCCGGTTCGGTGCCGCGGCAAAGTCCGTGGCTTTTCTGCGCTTCCTGCCGTCCGAGTTCCAGCTTGAGCGTGTGCTTGCTTCCATTGATGTGGAAATCAAGTTCGACCCAATCGGCGCGGGTCATGCCTTGGCGCAGCTTTTCGGCCTCGATGCTGACCTCGTCGTAATCGACGGCCAAGCCGGACGAAAGAATGATGTCATTCACCCCGTGCAATGTGGCGCCGCGGAATCCGTGCTGTTTGGCCGAGGCGGTGAGAGGCGCGGTGGCGGAATAGGTCGAGACGCAGAGGATGAGGTCGTAGTGGGGATAGATATCCTTTTCGAAGCTGAGTTGGCGCCCATCGGGAGCATAGGCTTCGTCGGACAAGTCCAGGTTGCTCCCGCCGGTCATTTCGTAGGCGTAGATTTCGCCTCCCTTGAGCCCGAGTTCGTCGAGCACCCCGTCTTTCAGTCCTTTGTAGAAAACATCGTGGGCTTTCTTCTGCACGGTCAGCGAAGGATCCTGGAGGAACTTGAAGTCCTTGATCTCGCGAGGATCCTTCAGGTCGATGAGGACACAGACGCGCTGGCCGGGCTGCGGGTCGAAGGTTTTCTTGAGAAGACGACTCAAGCTGAAAGGAGGAAAGGATCGATTACTCATGTGGATGCGAATGGTATTTTAGCAGTCCATCGGTTACGAATGGAAGCCCCGCGCGGACTCCAGAAAAATGGCGACGACGAGCACACCCTCCAACCTGACCGTGATCGTCCCGCTTTTTCCGCGGGACCCCGGACTTCAGCAATCGTTGGCGACGCTGCGCACCCAGACCGTGCGGCCCGACCTTGTTGTGTTTCTCAACGACGGGAAAACGCCCAATCTCCGGGTTCCGGAGAACGAAGTTTCCGGCATGGAGGTTCAGGTGGTGGAGACCGAATCCTCGGATGTGGCCGAGGAAATCAATCGCGCGGTGAATTCGCTCGATCGCTCGAAATACGTAGCCATCCTCGGGGCGGGAGGTGCCTACGCCCCGCAGCGTCTCGAACGCTGCCTCGCCGGGATCGAGGACCCGGAGCGCATTCGTCACACCGGCCTGGTGGTCACCGGTATCCGCCTGGTCAACGGGCAGGGGCTTCCGCTCGAGAAAGGAGACCAACGCCACGCACAACTCTCGCTTCTCTGGGCTCCGGGACGCCAAGGTGTCGGGCTATCCGCCTGGTTGGGCGCGGGTGATTTTGTTCTGGCCCCGGCCAACATTTTTGCGCGCCGCTCTTACCTGCAATCGAATCCCCTGATCGCCGGCGTGTCATCGTTCGCCTATCTCGCGGCCATCCAAGCCGGTGTGCAGGGACAACTCGAAGTGCTGGATGAACCGCTCCTCGATTTCCATTGGGGAAGACAGGAATCAAGCCGTTCCGCGGTAAATTCGGCGGCTTCCCTGCGCGCGCAAATACTGCAACTCGGAGCGTTGCGCGAAAAGCTGTGCACATCGCCCGAAACGCGGCGCAACTTCGCTTCGTTCCACTGCGCCGCGTGGCACAATCTTTCTGGACTGCGCGAGGATCTCTTTTCCCAGGCCGCGCTGGAACTTGCTTCCCTGTCATCGCACGACGATCAACTCAAAGTGGCCGACCGTTTCGGCGGATCCAAGGAACTCCTGCAAAAACCCGCGCACCTCCGCGAAGACGCAACCTTCGCGGATCCCGTGGCTTACGCCGCGGCATTGTCCCGGGCCCGCGAAGAACTGGCGGAGGTCAAAGCGGAGAACGAACGTCTCGCCCGCGTGGCTGGTGCCGCGCAAGATTCCGGGTGGGTCCGGTTCGGTGCGTGGTTGGGCGACCGCAGCGCGCGCCGCATCATGGAGATGGACGCGGAGGAAAAAGAGTCACTGCAACCGCCAGATGGAAAAGTTGAGAGCGGCGGCGAAAACGACCCAGACAAGGTAGGGAACAAGGAGCCATGAGGCCGGACGACTGACGGGGCGGAAGGCGCGTCCGGTCAGCACGATGCCCGCGCCGAGAAGAATGATGACGGCAAGCGCAAGACCCGGGTTGCGCAGACCGAAAAAGACCGGGGTCCACAGCGCGTTGAGCGCGAGTTGAAGAAGGTAAAGCGCCAACGGCCCGCGTTGAGCACACCATCCGCCCTGCCGCCAGACAAGCCACGCGGCAACCGCCATCATCACGTAAAGCAGGGTCCAGACAGGACCGAACACCCAAGGCGGCGGCGACCAGACGGGCTTGGCCAGTGATGCGTAGTAGCCGGCGGGTTGGATAAAGAAACCGGTCAACGCGGCGGAGAAGGTCAACGCGATCCAACCGGCGAGTGCGGCGGGGGATTTCATCGTGCTCAGTGCGCGGGCGGCGCAGGCGCACTTCCCTTGCCCTCGCCGGGTTTCGAACCGGACAGTTTTTCAACGACGTAAAAAAGCATCGGGATGATGAAGATGGCGAAGACCGTGGCGGCGAGCATGCCTCCGATGACGGCGGTTCCCATGGTCTGGCGCGAGATGGCACCCGAGCCGGTGGCGGTCCAGAGCGGGACGCAACCGAGAATGAAAGCGAAGGCGGTCATCAGGATCGGACGCAACCGCACGCGCGCACCGGCAAGGGCGGCGTCGAAAAGATTTTTACCCCCATCGTATTCGGCTTTGCAGAACTCGACGATGAGGATGGCGTTCTTGGCGGCGAGGCCGATGAGCATGATGAGCGCGATCTGCGCGTAGATATTGTTGTCCATCGAGCGCCCCCACAGTGCGAAGAACGCGCCGAAGATGGCGATGGGGGTGCCGAGGAGGACGCTGAAGGGTAACGACCAGCTTTCGTATTGCGCGGCGAGGATGAGAAAGACGAAGACGAGCGCGAGCGCGAAAATAACGGCGGGCGAGACGCCCTCGGCGGCCTGCTTCTCCTGAAAAGACATGCCTAGGTAATTGTAGCCCATTTCCTTCGGCATGGTCTGCTCGAAGACTTCCTCCATCGCCTGCATGGCTTGACTGGAGCTGTAGCCGGGGGCGGCATTGGCGTTGATCTGCGCGGAGCGATACATATTGAAGCGCATGGTGAACTCCGGACCGTATCGCGGCTTGGTTGTGACAAGCGCGGAGAGCGGAACGGATTTTCCCTCGCTGTTGCGCACGTAAAACTGTCCGGCTTTTTCGATGACATCGCGGAATTCGCCGGCGGCCTGCACGTAGACCTGCCACTGCAAACCGAAGCGGTTGAAGTAATTGACCATCGTCCCGCCGAGGAAAGTTTGCAGCGTGTTGTAAGCGCTGTCGATCGCCACGCCCTGCGTCATGGCCATCTCGCGATCGACGTCGAGTTTGATCTGCGGGACGGAGGGCAGCAACGTGGTGTTGAGGCGTTCGAGTTCGGGGCGCTTGGCGGCGGCCTCCATGAAAGCCCTCGTGTTCTCGGCGAGGAACTGCACCGATCCGCCGCTGCGGTCCTGCAGGATGAAGTTCACACCGCCGGAGGTTCCAACTCCGGGGATCGCGGGCGGCGAGAAGGCAAAGGCCATTCCTTCGGGCAGCGCGGCGAGGCGCGCATTGATGCGGCGCATGATATTCTTGTATTGCGTCTCGGGCGTCGTTCGTTCCTCCCACGGCTTGAGTGTGATGAAGAAAAACCCGTTGTAAGTCGTCTGCACCGTGCTGAGCAGATTGAAGCCGACGACGGTGGTGACATATTCGACTCCTGGCGCGTCCATGATGATCTTCTCGATCTGCTTGCACGCCTGGCTGGTGCGTTCGATGGACGATGCGTCCGGCAACTGAACGCCGGCATAAAAATATCCCTGGTCTTCCTCGGGCAGGAAGGAAGGCGGCAGGCGGTCACCGAAAAAACCGGCCAACGCGGCCATGCCGCCGAGGAAGAAAAGGCTCAAAAAGGTTTTGCGGATGGCCATGCCGCAAACGCGCACATAGCTGTTCGTCGCGTTGCCGAACATGTTGTTGAACCATTTGTAGAATCCGCCGAGCGGACCGCGCGTCTCGCTTTTCGGACGCAGGATGATCGAGGCCAGCGCGGGGCTGAGCGAAAGCGCGTTGAAAGCCGAAATGCAGACGGAGATGGCGATGGTCACGGCGAACTGCTGGTAAAGGCTTCCGGTGATGCCGGGGATGAAGATCGTCGGAATGAAGACCGACGAGAGAACCAACGCGATGGCGACGACGGGACCCGAAACTTCCCGCATGGCCTTGAGCGTGGCGTCGCGCGGACTCATACCTTGATCAATGTGGTGCTCCACCGCCTCCACAACGACGATCGCATCGTCGACGACGAGACCGATGGCGAGGACGAGACCGAAAAGCGAAAGCGTGTTGATGGAAAATCCGACCAACGGGAAAATGGCGAAGGTGCCGATGAGCGAGACCGGAACGGCGAGGAGCGGAATGAGCGTGGCGCGCCAGCCTTGCAAGAAAACGAAGACGACGATGATGACGAGGAGGAGCGCCTCGAAGAGCGTTTTGACAATTTCTTCGATGCCTGCGGTGACAGCCTTCGTGGTGTCTAGTGATTCGGTATAGGCGAGCCCGGGCGGGAAGCGTTCGGCCAGACGGGCCATCAGCTCCTTTGCGTTTTTGGCCGCCTCGAGCGCGTTCGATCCCGGTGTCTGGTAGCAGGCGACGATGGCCGAAGGCTTGCCGTTGAAGCGCCCTTGAATGTTGTAGTTCTGCGCGCCGAGCTGGATATCCGCAACGTCCTTGAGCAGAAGCGTCGACCCGTCGGAGTTGGCCCGGACGATGATGTTCCCGAACTCTTCGATCGTGCTCAGGTACCCCTGCGTGATGACGGATTTGGCGAACTCCTGTCCGGCCGGCACGGGAGGCGCGCCGACTTTGCCCGCGGGGTTGACGCGGTTCTGCGCGCGGACCGCCTGCACAATTTCGTCCGTGGTGACATCGAGCTTGGCCAGCTGGTCCGGGCGCACCCAGATACGCATGGCGTATTGGCCGGCGCCGAAAATCGACACCTGCGAAACGCCGTCGACGCGCCCCAGTTCGTTGTTGATGTTGATGTAGGCATAGTTGGCGAGGAACGTGGCATCGAACTCGTCAGTGGGCGAATAGAGCGCGAAAAGCAGAAGCGGTGCGGAGGTGCTCTTCTGCACGGTGACACCGTAATTGCTTACCGCCGAGGGAAGCTGCGAAGCCGCCTGCCCCTGCCTCATCTGGGTGAGGATCTGGTCGGTCGTCGCGTCGGTCTGCACGCCGAAGAAGACGTTCAACGTCATCTGGCCGTTGTTCGCGTTGATGGAATACATGTATTCCATGTTGTCGACGCCGTTGACCTGCTGCTCGATGGGCGTCGCGACCGATTGCTCGACGGTCAACGCATCCGCACCAACGTAGGTCGCCATGACCTGGATCTGCGGCGGAACGATGTTCGGGTATTGGGCGATGGGCAGACCGGCCATCGAGACGAGACCGACGATGACCGTGATGATGGCAATGACCATCGCCACGATCGGCCGATTGACGAAAAACTGCGGCATGAAAGGAACCGGTCCTAATTGGCCGGCGCGGAGGGCGAAGCGGCGGGTGCCGCATTTTCTTCGGGCGCGGCCGGTGTTTCCGCGGCAGGCGCTCCATCGAGTGCGGCCCGGGGCGGTAAGCGGTCGAACTCTGTGTTGTCAGGTTTCACTGGTGCCGGCAGGGACGGATCTTCGGCGAAACCCTCCGGCATTTTCCATGGTTGTGTTTTGACAACCATGCCCTCGCGAAGTTTTTGCATGCCCTCGACGACGACATTTTCCCCGGGCGAGAGGCCTTTGCTCACGACCTGCATCGAAGCGTACATCGGACCTGTCTCGACAAGGCGCAGGTCGACTTTTCCATCTTGGCCGACCACGGCAATCTGCGCTTTGCCCTGCAGGTCGTTGATCGCACGTTGCGGGACAAGGAGCGCGTCCTTTTCCCAGCTTGTCACCCCGCGGACGCGCGCGAACTGGCCGGTGCGCAGAAGGCTTCCGGGATTGGGAAACTCCGCCTCGATCTGCAGAGAGCCGGTGTTTTGCGTAACCTGGTTGTTGATGGCGAGGAGGCGTCCGGGATGCGGATAAATCGTGCTGTCGCTGAGCAGGACCTGCAGACCGAGACCGCCGCGCTTCGACACTTGAACCAGGCTCTTCGGATCGCCGAAGTAGGGTTTGATGTATTTGAGGTATTCGTTCTCGCTGAGAAAAAATTTCACTTTGATCGGATCGACCATGGTCACCGTGGTGAGCGGACCGGATTGCGGCCCGATGAGATTGCCGACCTGTGCGGCGGCGATGCCCGCCAAGCCGTCGACCGGAGCGGTGATGCTGGTGAACTCGAGATTAAGGCGTGCCTGCTCGGCATTCGCTTCCGCTGCGGCGACGGCGGCCTTGCTCGATTCAAACGCCTGAATCTGGTCGTCGTATTGCTCGCGGCTGATCACGTTTTTCTTGAGCAAGTCGACCGCTCTCTTGGCGTTGGCCTCGTCGCGGATGAGCGCGGCCCCAGCTTTGGCCAAATCGCCCTGCGCCTGGTCGAAGGCGGCCTTGAAGGGACGCGGGTCGATTTGGAAAAGCAGATCACCTTTTTTCACGGGAGAGCCGTCGACATAATTCTGCGAGACGAGGTAGCCGGAGACCTGCGCCCGGATCTCGGCGTTGACCATGCCGTAGGTGAGACCGACCCATTCGCGCACCACGGGAACGTCCTGTTGCAAGGGCGCCATGACCGGGACAACCAGTTCCGGTGGCTGCATTTTGGGGCGGGGTGAACAGGCGGCGACAAGGCAGACGCCGGCCGCCAGAAATGCGGAGGATTTCACGAATCACCAATAAAACGGAGGGCGCGACCGTTGCACAGCGCAAAAGCTTCCAGCGCGCTGGCCAAGCCCCCAGAGTGGTGCTCTTATTCCGACGATGAAAGCGATCCGCATTCTTGCCGTCCTCGCCGTTCTCGGCGCGATGGCCGGCGGCGCGGCTTACTGGATGCGCGAGGACATCGTGAATTGGTGGCTGCAACGGCAGCTTGCCGCCCGACTCTCGCAGATCACGGGCGCCAAGGTCGTAACGGAGAATGTCCGTTATCATGACGGTTTGCTCGTTGCGGGAAGGTGCCGAGTCACCGGTGAAAATATGGCTTTCGCGTCTCTCGAGATCGAAGACGCGCGTGTGCCCCTCGCGTGGGAACGGATGAAAAATCCGGCCGGCGAACCGCTGCGTATCGAGGCGGCATCGGTCGATCTGGTATGGCGCGATGCGCCGCCGAGAGGAGCGGCTGAGGGGTTGGCGGAACGCGCCAGAGAGTCCGGCACAATCTTGCCGGTGTTGGAAATGTCCGCCGGAAGTTTTTCTTTCCGCTACGAGGATTCCTCGGGCTGGCGCGTAGCGGATTGCGCCGTGCGCGGAAAATTCGATGCGGGTGTGTGGTCATTCTCGGGAAGTGGCGGAAGCATTCATGCTCCGGGATGGCCGGCACTAACGATCGGGAGCTTGTCGGGGACACATCGCGCGAGCGAGACAACCATTAAAAATTTCGCGCTCGAAGATTCAAGAGGCGGCAGCGTTGAGGGATCGGCCAAAGCTCTCTCGGGCCGGTGGTCCGGGGAATTTCGCTGGAAAGATGCCGGAATGGATCTCGTGCTGCCACCATCCGTAATGAACCACTTCAAAGGGACGGGCAGCGGCGAGGCGCGGTTGGCCAACGGGGTGCTCACCGGCCACATGGAACTGGCGGGAGCCGAAGTGCGCAACCTGCCCGCGCTGGTCAAACTGGCCAGCATTTTCACCGGCGAGGATTACAGCACGGTGGCGTGGGATACCGCCGAATTCGATTTCATGCGGGACGAGCGCGGTGCGGTGCTCATCGAGAAAATGACCGCCACTTCACCGAAGGGACTTTCGGTGCGAGGATCCGGCGCGTTCACCGAAGACCAACTCTCGGGGGACCTCGAACTGGGACTCAAGCGCGAGGGTCGTCCTTGGCTTGTCGCTTTTATGCCCGTGCTTTTCCGCACAGAGGAGGAGGGTTATCTGTGGGCACCGGTGAAGGTCGGAGGCACACCGCAGGCCCCGACCGAGGATCTGACTCCGCGCGTCGTCGCCGCCCTGGCTGTGGCACCGGCCGCGCAAGCAGTGGAAACCGCGGTGGAAATACCGGAGACAGCGGTCGAAGCGGCCGGCGGATTGTTGCGCAGTCTCTTCGGACGCTGAATCAACCGCGCTTGCGGAAGATTTTGATCGCGGTAACGAGGTCGACCGCTCGCTGCAAAGGCCGGTCTAGCAATTGCGCTTCGCTGTCCTGCGCGTCGATCTCCGGATTTGTCCCGGCGACCAGCGCGGCTTCGTTCATGCGCTCGCGACCACTCTCGAAGACGAATCCCGCGACGCCTTTTTCCAACGCGCCGGCGAGGATTGCCTTTTTGTCTTCAGGCGACTGCGGGACTTCGAGATCAGGTTCGAGGCCACGCGGGTAAAGATTGGGCAAGCCGTCGACACGCACTTCGGCCACCGCATAGCGCAGGGAATGGCCTCCTCCCAGCGGGAGAGTCGCAGACTCCAACGCACGGCCGCTGGTATTACTCCCGACAACCATGGCTTTGGCATGGCGGCGCAACGCGGCGGCGACCGCTTCGGCAGCACCCGCAGTGTCTTCATCGACCAGCACAACAATAACGCCCGAAAACGCGGGAGCGCGCGAGGAGGTGAATATTTTGTCCTGCTTTTCCGATGCCCTCACGAGGGAAAACAGGGGCGTGCCGTTTGGTGCGAAGCGCTCGCAGACCTGTGCGGCCAGCGCAAAATCCTCCGACGCTGGCGTTGCGCGAAGATCGAGGACGATCCCTTCCGCCTTTTTCGCGGTGAAATCCTGTAAAGCGGCATCGAGTTGCGTGAGGTTCCCGCTGGCGATCGATCCCAAACGCACATATCCCACGCGTCCGTCGAGAATCTCCGCGCGGAAAGGTGAAGCGGCCGGGTCGGGTTTTTCGTCACCGGTCAATTCCGCCCCCGGATGAAGCCCCTCGAGCAATCCGCGCAAGGTCGCGCGGGCCATTCCGGTTTCATCAAGCGCGGCCGACTCGGCGTGGTTGGAACGGATGGTCTCGGTGGCCAGCTTGATCTGTGTCGCATCGAGCGCTTCGAGGCGCTCGTAGGAGTCCATGGCAACTTCCCCGGACGTGCCGGGCGGCGCGGGGGAAGGAGCAGGCGATTCCTGGGCGTGCGCCAACGAGAACGCGAGGAAGAGCGAGAGTGCGGGATATTTCATACCGGGTCGGGAGAACCAATGTCGGTTCTCCACGACGCATTTTCAAAACGAATCCGCGCCACGGCCGAATAGGCAGCAGCCACGGCGGCGGCAGGTGTTTCCCCCAAAGCCGTCAGGCCAAGGACGCGTCCGCCCGAAGTGACGACCCGGCCGTCTTCGAGTTTTGTGCCCGCATGGAAAACAAGGGCATCCGCGTCGGCGAGCCCCCCGATAGGAAATCCTGTGCCGTATCCTCCGGGGTAACCACCTGAGGCCATGACCACGCAGCATGCGGCGCGCGCGTCCCATGCGGCGCGCACGGAATCGAGGCGACCATCGATCGTCGCCTCGAGGAGATCGACCAAGTCGCTCTTGAGCCGGGGCAGCAGCACCTGCGTTTCCGGGTCGCCGAAGCGCGCATTGAACTCGAGCACCTTCGGGCCATCAGCGGTGAGCATCAGCCCGGGAAAAAGCATGCCGCGGAAATCGATGCCATCCGCTTTCAGTCCGCGCACAAACGGTGCGAGAATTTCCTTCCCGATGCGCGCGCGCAAAGCCTCGTCAATGCGACAGGACGGGCTCAATGTTCCCATGCCGCCGGTATTGGGTCCACGGTCGTCATCGAAGGCCCTCTTGTGGTCGCGTGCATCGGGGAAGAGTAGCCATGATTTTCCGTCGACCAACGCGTGCACGGAACATTCCCGACCCGTGAGGAATTCTTCGATAACCACTGTGTCGCCCGCTGCGCCAAAAACTTTTTCGATGAGCGATTCGCGCAACGCGTGCTCGGCCTCCGCAAAGTTCTCCGCGATGGTAACCCCCTTACCCAGAGCGAGGCCGTCGGCCTTGATGACAAGCTGGTAATTTTGTTCGCGCGCGTGCACGCACGCCGCTCCGAAGTCGGTGAACTTACGCGATGCCGCGGTCGGGATCCCGTGGCGGATCATGAAATCTTTGGCGAAACTTTTCGAAGCCTCGAAACGCGCAGCCGCGGCGGTCGGTCCGAAGGCACGGATGCCCGCATCCTGCAAACGATCGACCAATCCGGCCGCCAAAGGATCATCGGGCCCGACAACAACGAGACCCACTTTTTCCCTCTGTGCGAGCGCCACGATGCCGGCGAGATCGGTTGTTTTGATCGGAATATTCTCCGCGAGGCCGGACGTTCCCGCATTGCCGGGCGCGCAAAGAATCCGTTTCACACGCGGCGACTGCGCGATTTTCCAGACGAGCGCATGCTCGCGCCCTCCCCCGCCGACAATCAGGACGGTCACAAGTGACGGACGGCACCCGTCCGCTTTTTGCCGCGGCGCCAGGAAAATTGGCGTGCAATACCGCGGTGGAGAAATTCCTTGGCGGCGCCGACCGAGGCACCCAGCGTGCGTCCGCGCGCCAAACCCGCGGCGATCGCCGCCGAAAGCGTGCACCCGCTCCCGTGTGTTTCCCGTCCGCGCAGATAGGGCAGCGCGAATTCACGGATTCCTTTGCGGTCGCAGAGAACATCGACGGCCGTGCGCCCGCGGAGATGCCCGCCCTTGAGCACGACCGCGGCGCCGAACGCCGCGTGAAGTTCCCTCGCGGCCAGGTCCATGGCGCGGCGGGTGGTCAGTTTCCGACCGAGTAGGACAGCCGCCTCGTCGAGGTTGGGGGTGACCACATCGGCCAGCGGCAAAAGTTCCTCCTTGTAAGCACGGATGGCGTCCTTTTTGAGCAATGGATCGCCGCTGCTCGCCACCATGACGGGATCGACAACGAGATGATACATGCCGAGGCGGTCGGCCAATTCTTCGGAAACGACGCGCAGGAGTTTCCGCGAGTAAAGCATGCCTGTTTTGACCGCGGTGATCGGATAATTTTCGAAGAGAATGCGGATTTGCGAGCGCAGGACTTCCGGCTTCACCGCCTGAACATGCTCGACACAACCGGGAACCTCCGACACCACGCAGGTGATGGCAGACAACCCGTAGACGCCGAACGCGGAAAACGTTTTCAGATCGGCCTGCGCACCCGCGCCGCAGGAGCAATCGGAACCGGCGATAGTCAGCGCGACCGCGGGCGAGGCGGACGCGCGCCTAGTCATTCCGCCGTGCCATCATGAGATAGGCGAGGTTGCCCAGCGCGGCGACAAACGCGGCGACGTAGGTCAGCGCGGCGGCATCGAGAACTTTGTTCACTCCGGCCGCTTCGCCTCCAGGTTGGATCATGCCCATTTGCTGCAGGATCACCTTCGCGCGCTTCGATGCATCGAACTCGACCGGCAACGTGATCAACTGGAACACGGCAAGCACCGCGTAGCAAAGGATCCCGAGCGTGATGAGGCCGCTGATGTGGAACATGAAGCCGCCGATGATGACAAGAGGCAGGATCTGCGAGGCGAACTGCGTGGCTGGCACGATCGCCATCCGCCATTTGAGCGGGGAGTAAGCGCGGGCGTGTTGGATGGCATGGCCGCATTCATGCGCGGCGATGCCCAGCGCGGCGACACTCGGCGTGTGGAAAACATCCGAGGAGAGACAGAGCCGCTTCTTTGAAGGATCGTAGTGGTCGCCCAGCATGTCGTTGATCTCGCGCACTTCGACATCGTGGATTTGCGCGGCATTGAGGATTTCGCGCGCGGCCTGTGCTCCGGTCACGCCGGAAGTGGCCGCGACTTTCTTGTATTTGCCGAAGGCCCCGGAAACGCGCATTTGCGCATAAAGGCCCAGGACAAGCGGGACGCCGATCAACAGAAGGTAGGTGGATGTGCTCATGGTTCAGGCAGCTAAAGAGACAAATAAGCCTCTCTCACGTTCAAAAAAAATCAGATTTCCAGTGGTACAGTGAGCCGCGACAGAAGGCGGCACCCCGCGCGGAAGACAACCACCACATCCTCGTGACGCGCGCCGCCGACGCCCGGATAGTAGAGACCCGGCTCGACGGTGAAGACCTGACCCGGACGGAACACGGTAGCGGAAATCCTGGGTTCCTCATGCAGGTCCAGACCGAGTCCGTGACCCGTCCCGTGGAAAAATCCGGTCCAGCGCCCGCGTTTTTTTTCGGTTCGATAACCGCGCGAGGTAAAAAATTCCTGCACGGCTTTGTGCACGGACGCGCCTTTGACCTCCGGTTTGATGGAGTGGATGGCCAGACGCTGGGCCGCCCGCACCGTCTCCCACAAATTCCGCTGGGCTTCGTTCGCACGTCCCCTCACCACGGTGCGCGTCATATCGCCGAAAAATCCGGAACGCGCATCGCGCGGGAAAACGTCGAGGATGATCAACTCGTGCGCGCGGAGCGGCCCGTGTCCGCGTTCGTGCGGGTCGCATGCCTGACGGCCGCCGGCCACGATGGTTCCGTCCGGAATCCCGCCCGCCCGCAAAATGGCGGAGTCGCATTCGGCGCGGACGATTTCGCTGGTCAGTGTTTTTCCAGTCCACTTCAAAGCCCCGTTGCGTCCGATTTTCGCGGCGCGCAAAACTTCGATGGCCCGGAGCAGGCCGGCGGTGGTGATGCGCAGCGCCTTGCGGATACCATCAAGCTCGCGATTGGTCTTCGTTTCGCGTTCCGGCCAAAAGTGACCTTCGATCGGCGAAACCTGGATGGCGGCTTTTTCCAAGACGCGCGCAAACCCGAGCGGAAAATCTGCGGGCGCATCGACGCGTTTGATTTTACGGCGGAGGAGCAAGCCCGCGGCGACAACCGCCGGTGAATGGCTGCCGGATTCGCGCGCCAGATCGGAAGCGGACAGAATCTCGTCGACCTTCGCTTCGCGCCGGCCGCGATCGATTTCGAGATCGTTGAGCACGATGGTCTTTTTGCCGCGGTGCAAAAGGAAGAGGAACGCGTCGGGCGCATGGAAGCCCGTGGCGTAAAGCATGTCCGCTGAACGCGGGCTGGCGGCATAGATGAGCTTGGCCATCGGCAGAAGCGTCCCTTTCCCTCTTCCGCGAATCAAGCAACCAGATCGTCGAGCGCGGCGGCCACGGCCTCCGGCGCTTCGGAGAGGAGCCGGTGACCGGCGTCTTCAACAGGAAGGAAAGAACCCGGAAACCCTGCGTTGCACATTTGATCGAGGAGCGCGCGGAACTTCGAATCACGGGTGCCGGCAAGCCACCCGAGGCGCCAAGGCAAACGCAGCGGATCGGTGAACTGGCCGGCAATGGATAGTTGTTCCATGGCCGAGGCCAGCTTTTCCCGATCGAAATTGGCCTCGTCACGCAGCGGACCCGACCGGCCGCCGAAAATTTCCTGCGCGTCCCATTTGCTCACGATCTCGCTCCAGGGCATCCCGCGGAAACCGACGGCCCACTTTTTGTCCGCAATGCGCCGCGACTCGCGCCCATCGTCGGACTGGAAATTTCCCGGATTGGCCGAGACGAGCAGCGCGCCGAGATACCGCCCGGGCGCCTCGACCATCCAACGCAAAGCGAGCCGCGCGCCGAAGGAATATCCGGCCAACCAACATGGTTCGTCGACCAGGGGAGCCGAAAAGTTCGGCGCGCCCGGACTGAAAAGATCCGGACATATCCAACGCAAATCAGCTTTCGAAGCCGCGCGGACCGCATCCCAGTCTTTCCCCTGTCCGAGGAATCCATGAAGCGCAACGACAGTCGTTTTCACTGGGCGAATCTCCGGAGCAACGTGAGGAGATAGACAGCCATCGCCGCGAGAACGATGGTCGCGCCAGTGGCGGTTGAAGCGTAAAAAGAGACGAACAGCCCGGTGATGCCGGCCAGCAGAGAGATCAAAATCGACCACGCGAAAAACGACGCGGTGTTTCTGGCGAGATTGCGGGCCGCGGCGGCGGGCAGGATGAGCAGCGCGTTGATCACGAGGATACCGATCCAGGGCAACGCGCAGGTCACGACCACGGCGAGCAGGCAGGCGAAGACCAACTCCGCCGCCCCGGCGTGCTTGGCGCGGCTGCGCGCGATGGCTGCACTGAGCGATCCGAGCAGAAGACGGTTGAAGAAAAAGAAAAATGCGGCAAAGACGACGATGGAGAGCACGCCGAGCCACGCGACATTGGCTGCCGTGATGGAGAGCATGTCGCCGATGAGAAAATTCGTGTAGCGGGCGAAGTCCCCTCCCCGCGAGAGAATGACAATGCCGAGCGAGACGGTGAAAGCCATGACCAGACCGATGGCCGTGTCGGAAGAAAGTCCCCCGCGGCGGCGGAACCACGCGATGGCCAGCGTGAGCAGCAGGGAGAAGCCGATCATCGTCCAAAGCGGGTCGGAAATCCCGAGCAGAACGCCGAGGGCGATGCCGGTGAACGCGGCATGGCCGATCGCCTCGGAGAAAAAGGCCATCCTGTTGGCCACCACCACAGTGCCGAGCGCGCCGAGCAGAGGCGAAACAAGCAGCACGGCGAGCAGGGCCAATCGCATGAACCCGTAGCGCGCCCATTCGAAGGGCAGGGCGCCCACGGCGGAGTGCCAAAGTTCGAGCAGTGGTTGCATCAGGTCAGGGAGTGGAGACTGAATGCTTCGCGCACGCGCGGATCGCGCAGAACTTCTCTCGGCGTGCCTTCGCAAACGATCCGCCGGTCGAGAAAAACCATGCGGTCGGCGAAACGCGCCAACGAAGCCAGATCGTGCGAAACGAGAAGCACGGCGAAGTCGTATTCCCGGCGCAACTTCGACAGCAGTGCGTAGAATTGCTCGCGTCCGCTGTGGTCGACGCCCGACACGGGTTCGTCGAGCACGAGGATGTTTGGAATCGGGGTGAGCGCGAGTCCGAGCAAAACGCGCTGCAGTTCTCCGCCGGACAAGGTGCCCACGCGGCGATCGATCAATTCGTCCGCGCCGGTGCGGCGCAACCCTCCGAGCGCGGCCTCGCGCACGGACCGGGAAACGCCGAGGCAGGCCGGACGTCCGGCGAGCGAGGCGGCGAAAAGATCGAGAACACTGACCGGAGCATCACGGTCGAAACTGCTGTGCTGCGGAACGTAGCCGATCACAGGGCTGTCCGGACGGCGGTGCGCGGCATCGAGAAAATGCACTTCGCCGGCGTGCGGGATTTCGCCGAGAAGACATTTGATCAGCGTGGTCTTACCTGCACCGTTCTCCCCGATCACGGCGGTGAGTTCGCCGCAGTGCAAGTGCAGGTCCACATTCTCGAGCGCGGCAACGCCGTTGTGCCGTACGCCAATGCCCTTCATCGTCGTGCAGCATTCGCCGCAGCGGTGCGGCGCGATGCCGTGATGGGCGGGCGAATCGGCGGAGGGAATTTCCATGGGAACGGAGGTTAACGGGAGCTGCCTCGCGGCGGCAACGCGCGCTTCAGCGTAGCGCCTTTCGCAAAACTTCGAGATTGTTCTCCATGGCGCGCAGGTAGGCGCCGCGCGCCAACTCCGGATCGGACGGGCCGGTCGCCACCGGGTCGATACGGCAGACTTCCGCGCCGGTCTCGCGCGCCACAGTCTGCGCGGCGCTGTCCGGGTATTGCGGTTCGACGAGGATCAATTTGACGTTCTTCGCGCGGACCATGTCGACGGTCCCGGCGAGTTCCTTGGCGCTGGGCTCGTGTCCGGATTCGCGCTCGATGATCCCCTCAACAACCAATCCGATGTCTTTGGCCAAATACGGGAAAGTTCCGTGCAACGCGACAACCGGGCGGCCCGCGAACGGGGCCAGTTGCGATTTCATGCGCTGCGCCAACGCCGACAATTTCGCGTTGTAAGCGGCGGCGTTGGCGGCATAGCGCCCCGCATTTCCGGGGTCCGCTTGGGAAAGGGCCTTGGCGATGTTGTCCACCTGACGCGCAGCGCCATACGGACTCACCCACACATGCGGGTTGCCATCGAGCAGCGGGATGCCCTCGCTCACCTCGACAATTTTGAGTCCGGCATTCTGCGCTCGGATCTTGCCGAGGAATGTTTCCATGCCCGCCCCGTTGGCGAGGAAAAGGTCGGTCTCGGAAAGTTTTCGCGCGTCGGCCGTGGTCAGATTGTAGTCGTGCAGACAGCCGATGTGCGGTCGGGCCAGATTGTGCACTTCGGTGCCTTCGATTCCGTCCGTGACATTGAGCGCCGCAACGTAAACGGGATAAAACGACGTGACCACGCGCACCGCTGCGGAGGCGGTGGCAATCCCGTTAGCCATCGCCAGAAGGAGAAGCAAACGGATCGCGGCAAATGTGATCTTCATATGATTCGCAAATAGGTTATATATTATCATACTGTAGTCTACCCATGTTTGAGCACAAGAAAAAGTTTGCATATTCTACTTACCGGACGGACGTTGCCATTTCCGGTGCGCCTCACTCGCAGCGGACCAACCAACAAATATGAACTACGCCACAAGACAGAGGTCTGCCGTCCAAAAAACGCTGGAGGACGCAGGACGACCCATGACACCAGCCGAAATTTGGACCGTGGCCCGAACCCTTTCTCCGGGCTTGGGCATCGCGACCGTTTACCGGGCCCTGCGCATCCTGATGGATATGGGAGCGGTCGAAGTCGTGGAAATCCCGGGGGCGCCGCCTCATTACGAGCGCAAGCAACCGAAGCATCATCACCACTTCCTCTGCGAGCATTGCCAGCGTGTGTTCGAGGTCGAGGCCTGCACCTCGGGCATCGATCAGCTCGCACCCGCGGGATTCACGGTCAAGCGCCACTCGCTGACGCTTTACGGAACCTGCAATGATCCGAAGTGCGCCACCCGTCCCGACTATTCGGGAGTCGCGCAACCGGCGCACGCCCACGCCTGACGCCCGACCGTCGGGTCAGCCGGTAAAAACCGGCGACAGTATCAACGAGGACGCCGGAATTTTTTCCGGCGTCTTTGTTTTCACAGATAGGCACCCGCGGCGCGGATGCTCGCGCTTGGCAAAACGGTGATCCGCGGGACAATGCCGTGGTGCGGGGAGCTTTCAGCCTAGTGGAATTGCTGGTCGCAATCGCCATTGTTGCCGTGCTCGCCGCTATGGCGCTCGGGGCGGCGCCCCGCTTGATCGGGCGTGCCGACAGTGCCGATGCTCTCGCCAAAATCCGGCGGACAGGTTCGGCAGTGTTGCAGTATCCGGCGGACCACAACGGCATGCTGCCTCCGCTTTTTCCGGGGCAAGTGCTCGAATACGAGGCGGGCCGCGGCGGACGCATCGTCACGGAATGCGCAGATTACCTCGGCCTTGATACCAACGGGGGAAAGTTCCTTGTCTCGGCTCTGATGCCCCGCGCATACGCCAGACTGACCGAACCGAAAGACAAAAACACGATGCGCGTGTACGTCATGAATACCGCCATCACCAACAACAGCACCGTGATCAACCCGTTCGGCCGGGTCACCGTTCCGGGACAACCACCCACCGGGAACATGTCTCTGGCCGCGCCCCAAAATGGACCAGCAACGTGGATGATGAGCACGGCAGACCAGCAGGATCCGAACGTGGCGGGCGCACCGTGGAAAAGCAGCACACCGGCGGAACCGCCGCTCGGCGGCAAGCGTGCGCTTTTTCGTTTCGACGGCGCGGCGGAAGCGGCGATGATCGGCACACCATGAAAGTGGCGGTGTTTTTTCTCCTCGCTCCGCTGGCGGTTTTCGCTTCGTCGGAGATCGTCACTTCGTCCGCCCACCGCTTCCGCGTGGAGACCTTGGCCGACGGACTCGAGCATCCCTGGGCTGTCGCCAAATTTCCCGATGGAGACTTCCTGGTCACCGAGCGCGCTGGACGCTTGCTGCGCATCGGGAAGGACGGCTCGAAGTCCACCATCGACGGCGTGCCGCCAGTCGTGGTCAAAGGCCAGGGCGGCCTCCTCGATGTAACCCTCCACCCCGACTACGCCAAGAACGGCTGGATTTATCTGTCGTACGCCAAACCGTTGGCGGGCGGATCGATGACTGCGGTGGCCCGCGCCAGATTGCAGGACAACCGGCTTGCGGACCTCGAGATGATTTTCGATCCGCCGGCCGATCAGGCTTCCGACACCGGTCTCCATTTCGGATGCCGCATCGTCTTCGACGGACGCGGACATGTTTTCTTTTCCATCGGCGACCGCGGCGGACCGACCACCCCGCAGAATCTGGCGCAGAGCCTCGCGAGCGTGACCGGGAAAATCCACCGTTTGCACGATGACGGTCGCGTGCCGGACGACAATCCGTTCGTCGGACGGAAGAATGCGATGCCCTCCATCTGGGCGTTGGGCGTGCGCAATCCGCAGGGGCTTTTTTACGACCGCGCGGCGGATCGCCTGTGGGAAACCGAACATGGTCCACGGGGCGGCGACGAACTCAACATTGTCCGCAGATGCGCCAACTACGGCTGGCCGCTGGCCACATACGGCATCAACTACAACGGGACGACAATCACTGAGAACAAATCGCTCCCCGCCATGGAAGATCCAGTGGTCCAATGGACACCGGTCATCGCGGCATCGGGTCTGGCGCTTTACCGCGGCGACAAGTTCCCGCAATGGAGCGGGAATCTTTTCGCGGGAGGATTGGCCTCGAAGCGGCTCGTGCGCATGGAACTCGACGGCGCGGCCGTGACGAGACAGGAAATTGTTCTGCAAGATACCGGACGCGTCCGCGACGTGCGCGCGTTCGACGATGGATTCCTCTACGTGGTCTGCGACGAACCGGGCAAGGTGTTGCGGCTCGTGCCCGCCAATTAATAATCTTCCAGCTCCGCGCGCCGCGTCTTAGTTTTCCCTCCGATGGATGTCGAAATCCTTTCGAGGATCCAGTTCGCGTTCACCATCGCGTTCCATTACCTCTATCCCCCGCTGAGCATCGGTCTCGGGGTGATCCTTGTCATCATGGAAGCCATGTGGCTCAAGACAGGCTGCGTGCGTTACCACAATATGGCGCGCTATTGGACGCGCATCTTCGGGCTGACGTTCGCCATCGGCGTGGCCTCGGGCATCGTCATGGAATTCGAATTCGGGACGAACTGGGCCGCATATTCGCGTTTTGTCGGCGATGTTTTCGGCAGCGCGCTGGCCGCCGAGGGCATCTTCGCGTTTTTCCTCGAGTCCGGATTCCTCGCCATCCTGCTTTTCGGATGGAACAAAGTCGGACCCAAGCTGCATTTCTTCGCCACGGTGATGGTCTGCCTCGGCGCGCACTTCAGCGCGGTATGGATCGTGGTGGCCAACTCGTGGATGCAGACGCCGGCCGGTTTTTCCATCGAATGCAACGGCCAGATCATGCCGCCCGGCTTCGTGCCGACGGCGGACCAGATCCTGCACTCGCGCGCGGTCATCCATGATTTTTGGGCCATGGTCTTCAATCCCTCGTCGATGGACCGTCTTTCGCACACCATCGTCGGGTGCTGGCAGGCCGGCGCGTTTCTCGTCATCAGCATCAGTGCGTTCTATCTGCTGCGCGGACGCCACATGGAATTCGCCGCATCGTCGCTGAAGATCGGTTTGTGCGTCGCGGCGGTCGCCTCGCTCTTGCAACTCGCCACCGGAGCCAAGTCGGCCGAGGGAGTAACGAAGAACCAACCGGCGAAACTCGCCGCGATGGAAGGCGTTTTCAATACCCGGAGCAACGCGCCCATGATGATCGCCGGCGCGGTCGACACGGAGAAAATGGAAACGTTCGGTCTGCAAATTCCCGGGATGCTCAGCTACCTCGCCGGCGGATCGACCGGCGCCGTGGTCAAAGGCCTCGACGCTTTTCCAGAGCAGGACTGGCCTGCGGTGCAGCCGGTGTTCCAGCTTTACCACCTGATGATCGCCATCGGCATGGCTCTCATCGGCATCGCGTGGCTCGGAGTGTTTTTGTGGTGGCGCGGGTGGCTCTTCGACGCATCGCGTCCGGTCGTGCGCGCTTTTTACTGTGTTCTCGTTCTTTCCGTGCTCGGACCGCAGATCGCAAATCAGGCCGGCTGGTTCACGGCCGAGATGGGACGCCAACCTTGGATCGTCTACGGTCTCATGCGCACTTCGCAGGGACTGAGCGAAGTGGTCGAAGCGAACCATGTTCTCGCCTCACTGGTCATGTTCACACTCATTTACGCGCTGCTTTTCGCGGTGTTCCTTTACCTCCTGACGCGCAAGATCCAGAAAGGACCGGACCATGAAGAGGACAGTGTGGAAATGCCGCAGAGTTGGATCGCCATGATCGAGCGGCGCAAGGGGCAAGCCAGCGGCGGTTGACGACACTATGGATCTCAACACCGTCTGGTTCATTTTGGTCGGAGTTCTTTTCACGGGCTACGCCATGCTCGATGGCTTCGACCTCGGGGTGGGTGCCCTGCATCTCCTGGTCAAAAAGGACGAAGACCGGCGCATGTTTCTCAATGCCATCGGTCCGGTGTGGGACGGTAACGAAGTCTGGTTGGTCACCGGCGGCGGCGCGCTGTTTGCCGCGTTTCCCGCGGTTTACGCCACAGTCTTCTCCGGTTTTTACCTCGCGTTCATGGCCCTGCTCTGCGCGTTGATTTTCCGCGCAGTGGCCATCGAATTCCGCAGCAAAGAACAGTGGAAGTGGTGGAGGACAATGTGGGATTTGGGGTTCGCCGCCGGCAGCGTCGCATCGAGCCTGCTCATCGGGGTGATCATGGGCAACATCTTGCAGGGCATCCCGCTCGACGCGCGCGGTAATTACACCGGCGGATTCATCGATCTGCTCAACCCCTACGCACTGCTGGTCGGCGTGACCACCCTTTCTCTCTTCGCCATGCACGGGTCGATTTACCTCGTGATGAAGACCGAGGGGGAATTGCAGACCCGACTGCGCGGCTGGGTCGATCGCACCATCGGTATCTTCATTTTGTTCTATATCGCGCTCAATGTCGCCACGCTGTTCTGCGCGCCCCACCTCCTCGAGATCCTGCGCGCGCGGCCGTGGTTGCTCGTCGTCTTCGCCCTCAACATCCTCGTCGTGGCGAATATCCCGCGCCAGAACCGCAAGGGTCGGGAATTAGCCGCCTTTCTGTCGTCATGCGGCGCGATGATCCTGCTCATGGCGCTTTTCGGCCTGACCGTCTATCCGCGCATGGTTCTTTCCATGCCCGACCCGCAAAACAGCCTGACCATCTACAACGCGGCCTCCACACCAAAGACGCTCATGATCATGTTGTACGTCGCCATCCTCGGCGCCCCCGTTGTGCTGGGCTACACCGCGAGCATCTATTACATCTTCCGCGGCAAGGTGAAGCTGACCCCGCACAGCTACTGAAGCGGAGCGGAAAGTTGGGCAAGGCGCATCTGCCGTGCTAGGATTTACTTTTCAGATATGCCGGCTTCCGAACTCAAACCCGCCCGCTGGTTCAACACCCTTCTCTGGGGCAACAGTGTCGCGCTCTCCTGGATGTGGGGACTGGGGCTGTTCTTCTCGGTCCAGTTCACCACGCAATTCGGGTTGTTCGGGTTGCTCAGTTTCGCCATCCCTAACTGTCTCGGACTGATCGTCTTCGGGTTCATCACCCACCATCTGGCACGCAGGCAGCAGGGCGGCTCCGAGTCGCTCGGAAAATTTTTCACCTCTTGGTCGCGACCGTTCCGGCTCGTCTTTTTCCTCTACCAACTCATCGCCATCACGCTGACGGTGTTTGCGCTGATCCGCTACGGATGGATGCCGCTTGGACTCAAACCCGAAGTCCTTTACCTACCCCTCATCCTGCTCGTCATCCTCGCGGCGGGGATCCTCTTCGGAGAGGAGTTCAACATCAAGCGCATCAAGTGGAGCCACGGGGTCATCTTCCTGATACTGGCCGGGGCGATCCTTGTTTTGTGGTCCGCCCCCGCGCGCCTTTCCAACGGATTGCCTCCCGTCGACGTGGCAAAACTTCCGACCGATGACTGGAATTTTTGGGGCTACGCCGTTCCGATCATCATCGGCTTTCTCCTCGGTCCGTGGCTCGACCTGCAGCAATGGCAGCGCGCGATCCAAATGCACCGCGAACGCGTTTCGGTGGCCGCCGGCTATCTGGTCGGCGCGCTGGAGTTTTTCCTTCTGCTCGTTTTCCACGGTACTCTAGCGCTCTGGGCGCTCGGGGCGGGCAGCGCTCAGTTTCTCCACAAAGGACTCGGAGGCTACGTCTACGGACACGACACCGTGATGCGTTTGCTTCACGCCAATGCGGAAGCCCACCCTTGGATTTTCGGTGCCTACTGCGTTTTTCTCTGCGGCTGTGTGCTGACCACGCTGGACAGCGGTTACATCGCCCTGCGCTGGTTCCTGCAGGCGAACGTGCGCACGAGCGTCAACGCCATCTTCGCGCTAGTTCCAATCTCGCTGGTCACCTCGCCGATACCTCTGTTCCTCTTCTGCGGCATGATCGCTCTGGCCGGAGCGGCCCTCGGACTCGAACTCGAGTATTTCATGATTTTTTACGCCACGTTCTTCGTGGGTTATTCGGCGCTGGCTCTGGCTCGCTGCTACGTCAACACGCCGGCCAACCGCATCCCGCAAGTGAAGATGTTCTGCATCGGAAGTCTCGCCGTCGTCATCTTCGCCTTCGGTTATTTCCTCGGATATCCGGCCTTCATGATTATCGGATCCATGCTGCCGCTCGGCTACGTGGTCTGGACGCTGTCGAAGCCGACGGCGGGGGAGGATTTTGTCAGCGATGCCGACCAACTCGGCGCGCCGGCCGAGGATGTTTCACCGCTGGCCGCCCCCTCCCTGCCGGCCGCGCAACATCCGGCGCCGCGCGCGGCGGCCGAGGCCCCGTCCTCGCTGGCCGCCACGGCCAAGTCGATCGTCGAGGCGGTGCAACATCCGCTGGGCGGACATTTCGAGGGCAAGTGGTTCGTTCACTCCTTCGTCGCGACCTATGCCGACACCAACTCGGTCGGGAACGTCTACTTCGGCATGTATGCCATGTGGGTCGGCAAAACGCGCGAGTTGTTCTTCAACCGCGTGATGCCGAAGTTCAACCTCAAGGATACGCCCTTCTACATCCTGACGCGTTCGTTCGAGCACAAGTTCGTGCGGGAGACGCGCGAATTCGAGACGGTGAGCGTGCGCATCCGCATCGGCAGCTACAACCGGAAGTTCGTCACGCTCGAGCACGAAATCTACGACTCCCAAAACCACCTGCTAGGCAAGGGTCAGCAAAGCCTGCTTTTCGTTTCCTCGGGTGACTACAAGATGATCGACGTTCCGCCCGAGGTTCACACCTCATTCCTGCCCTACGCCTGAGCCCGCGGCATCAGCGGACGGCAGGGTCTTTCCATTTCCGCCACTCTTTCTGAGGTTTGTCGTAGAGCGTGAAGACCATACCTGCGGGAGCAGGCGGCGCAGATTCGTCCGGCGCACCGAAAGCGACCGCACCGTTGCCAATCATGGGCAGGGGGATGGATGTCTGGACGCGGATACTGAGGAACCCGACGGAGCCGCGCAATCCGCGCTCGTCCCAGAAGACAGTATTCTCACGGACGAGGCCAGTGTGCTGCGGTTCGATCCCGATGACCAATTCGACCGTCTTACCGTCCTCGGAGAGCACCTTCTCGAGCACGGCACCGACTTGGAGTTCGCGATAGAATACAGGTGCCCCCACACCCGTCGAAGTGGCGCGCGAAACCAAACGGAACCGCCTTCCCTTGCGACTTTCGACGACCTTCTCGTCCTCGCCTTTCGGAACAAAGCCGGCGAATTTCGTTTCGCGCCCTGATCCGCGGCCCGGTTGGCATTCGATGATGACACCGGTCAGAAGCGTTTCGAGACCGCTCACCCCTTCGAGCGAAATCTCCGGCTCGATGAGAGTGAACTTCGAACCCGGAGCGCGAAGGAAATCGTAGCCAGGATCGAGTTGCGCGGTGACGCGGACATCGCCCTCGCGCGTTTCGAGTGCCGTGACCATTCCGACGGGAATTCCGAGGCGAGTGAGGCGCGTTTGCCCCGCACGCAATCCGCGACCGGTCGGGAAAGTGATGGTGAAAGGATCGCCGCAGGCCCGGGCCAGCGCCTCGGAAGCGAGGAGTGGTGCGGTCGCACCTTCCGCGAGCGGTGCGCCTTCCGCGCCGAAATCGTCGAAAGCCACCGCGCCCTGGATCAACGTGTCCAAACCCGACACATCCACTTTGATTCCACCCGGACCCATGCTGACCGAGGAAGCCGACACGCTCCAGAAACGCGAGGATGTTTTGAGCAGCGAGCTTTGCGCGCGATCGATCGAGATCTCGATGTAAGGTTTACCCTCGGGCGTAAGCGCCTGCTCGCGCACGCGGCCCACTTTGACCCCGCGGTAGGTTACGGGCGCACCGCGGTCAAGCGGTTGCGTCTGCTCTGATTCAAGGCGCATACGGAAAGATGTTTCGTCGGCCGTTGCCGCCGCGGAAGCATCGTCGCCCTTCGGAACGATGCCGGTGAATTTGCTCTCCAATGAACCGCCGCGGCCGGGTTCGCAGTCGATAACCACACCTGTGATGAGAGTTTCCAGACCGCTGATACCCTGCAAAGACACTTCGGGCTCGACCAAAACAAAGCGCGATCCGGCGGCGCGCAGAAAATCGAAACCCGGGTTGAATTGCGCGGTGACCTCAACGCGGCCGCCGACCACCTCGAGCTTGGTCACCATGCCGACCGGTATGCCGAAATAAGTCATGCGCGTCTGTCCCGCGCGCAGACCGCGGCCGCTGGGAAAAGTAATCGTCACCGGTTCGCTGCAGGCTCTGGCCAGCGGTTCGGAAGCGAGCAGGGAAACGGTGGCGCCCTCGGCGAGCGCATCGCCTTCGAGACCGAAATCGTCGAAAGCCACCGCGCCCTGGATCAATGTGTCCAAACCCGACACATCCACCTTGATGCCGCCCGGTCCCATGCTCACGGAGGAAGCGGGCACCGTCCAAAAGCGCGATGATGTCTTGAGCAACGAGCGCTTGCTTTGCTCGATCGAGACGTCGATGTAGGGGGTGCCTTCGGGCGAAAGCGACTGCTCTCGCACGCGGCCCACTTTCACTCCGCGGTAGGTGACGGGGGCGCCGCGGTCGAGCGGTTGCGTCTGCTCGGACTCGAGGCGGATGCGGAACGCCGTCTCGTCGGACGAAAGCACAGGGCTGATCTCGAGGCCTTGGAAAAGCGTGCGCCGAGGGCCCGTTCCCTTGCGCGCATGAATCGAATTTCCCTGGATGAGCGAGGTGAGGCCCGAAGCGCCCTGCAGGGACAGCTCGGGCTGCTCGATCCAGAAATCAGTGGACTCGACGGCAAGACCCTCCGCGTATTTTTCCAGACGCACATGAACGATGGCCTCGTCCAGATCGTCGTCGAGATTGACATGCACCACGCGACCCGCAATGAGACCCCGGAAGACCAGCGGAGTTTTGCCCTCCTCGATCCCTGGCGCGTCCTTGAAGCGGATCTGGATTTCCGGACCCATCGTGCTGATGTGATCCCAATACATCCATCCCGCCACACCCAAAGCGATGAGGGGAAACAACCAGGCCCAGGACAATCCGCCGCCCTTGCGGACGACCTCGCCGTGGTCGACGGGTTCCGTGTCGCTCAATGTTTTTCCTCCCGCCAGATCATGCGCACGTCGTAGTTGAACGCGGCAAACAGCGTGCAGACAAGCACCGCCGCGAAGAATGTCGCGCCAGGTTTCGCCTCGACACTGGCCAAAGAACCGAGTTGCCCCACGGCGACGAGCACGGAGAGGAGAAAAATATCGACCATTGACCAGGTGCCGACGGTTTCGAGAATTCGGAAAAGCTTCGTCCGATTCACCCGGTGGTCCGGTTTTCCATCCATCCACAGCAGCCAAGCCAAGCTGGCCAGCTTCATGATCGGCACGCACATGCTGGCCAGAAAAACGAGGACGGCGGCGGGCCACAGGCCGACGTGGTAAAGTTCCATCACGCCTCCCCACACGGTGAGGTGTGAACGCTCGCCGGTGATCGCCATCGTCATCACCGGATAAATGTTCGCGGGAAAATAGAGGATCGCGGCACTGATCACCAAGGCGATGGCGCGCTGGCGGCGCACGCGCGGATCGGTCTCCACCCGAAAGCGTGCATCACCTTCCTGTCCGGCATTCTCGCGCAACTGCTCGAGGACGAGAAACAAAAGCGAAACAAGAACAACGAACAGCGCTCCCGTTTGCCAACTCACCGTGCCGAGCAGATCGAGTCTGACTACCGCCACGAGGCAGGCCACGGCGAAAACCGGTATGAGATTCCACGGGGCGAGGTGCTCGACGATGCGCCAGGCTTGGAAATCATAAGGCCAGTTTCGCCCCAAGGCGCGCGCGCTGAGAACGTAGCATGCGAGCAGGAGATAAAGCGCCGGGGCGAGAATCGCGGAAAAAAACACAAGTGCGGCGATCGGTCCGTAGCCCTGGGAAACAAGGCCCTTCACCCCGGTGATGATGCGGTTTGATTGTTCGGCTCCCGCGACATCGAAAGTCATGACGGGCAAGACATTCGCAATGACGAGGACAACCAGCGCAGCGAGCGACAAAGCCAGGCCGGTCTGCGCGGCTTTGTCCCGACGGGGAGCGGCGAGTTTTTCGCCGCAGCGGGAGCAGTGAAGCACTTCGCCGCGCGCCAGACTGCGATGCCGGTAAGACGCCTCGCAGGCGTGGCATGTGTCCCAAGTGCCGGGTAAGGGCATGGGGGCGAGATAGGCAACGGACACGACTGCAACGAAACAGCAATCCGCGTTGCCGGACAAGATTAAGCCACCGCGGCGACGCGGGCGAAAACGGACGCGGCATCGAGGGGCTTGCGGCTATGGAGGCGCAAAACAGGTTCCCCGCGCTCCACCGGTTCACCTTCCTTCTTGAGACACTCCACGCCCACGGCGAAGTCGATCACCTCTCCCGCCCGGGCGCGGCCGGCACCGAGTTCGACGCAGAGGCGCCCTATTTCCAACGCATCTAGCTTCGCCAGGACGCCGGTTGCGGGTGAAGGCGCATCGGTAATGAACGGAGCGCGGTGAATTTCGCGCATCTTTTCGACAGCGGAAACATCACCGCCCTGCTTCTCCGCCATGGCGACGAATCGGGACCATGCGCTCCCGTCGTGGAGGCGCGCTTGCAGTTTTTCCCTCGGGGTTACAACCAGCTTCACGGCAAGATCGAGCGTGAGATCGATGAGATCCCTCGGTCCCCCGCCCTTGAGGACGTCAACACACTCGGCGACCTCGAGTGCGTTGCCCGCGGTGCGGCCGAGCGGTTGGTCCATGGGATTGAGCAGAGCATGGGTTTCGACACCCGCACCGCGACCCACCGCAGCCATGGCATCGGCCAGCTTTTGCGCATCCTCGCGCTTTTGCATGAAGGCGCCGCGACCGAACTTCACATCGAGAACCAGCCGGTCGAGGGATTCCGCCAACTTCTTCGACATGATGCTCGCCACGATGAGGGGCAATGAAGCCACGGTGCCGGTGACATCGCGCAACGCATAAAGTTTTTTGTCCGCCGGGCAGAAGTTGTCCGTCTGCCCCGCGATGAAGCACCCGACTTGTTCCAACTGCTTCAACATTTCCGGCCAAGTCAGATTGACGCGGAATCCCGGGATGCTCCCGAGTTTGTCCAGCGTGCCGCCGGTAAAGCCGAGCCCGCGGCCGGAAATCATAGGGACCCAGACACCCTCGCAGGCAAGCAGCGGGGCGAGAATAAGCGAAACCTTGTCGCCCACTCCGCCCGTGGAGTGTTTGTCAACTTTCGGCGGCGTGCCGTCCGGCCAAGCAAACACGTCGCCCGAGTCGCGCATTTCCATGGTGAGCATGGTCGTTTCGGTATCGTCCATACCGCGGAAAAAAACCGCCATGGCGAACGCCGCCATCTGATAGTCCGGCACCTCGCCGCGCACGTAGGCACCGACGAAAGCGGAGATTTCCGCCGCAGACAGTTTGCCGCCATCGCGCTTTTTCTCGATGAGGGACGGAACGTGCATCGCCCCGGATTGCTGCGTTACCACCCAATGGGGTGCCAGGCAGTCTTGAATTCGACTGTGTCGAGGATCCAATCGGGCCGGTCGGCTTTGCGCCATCCCTCAGCCGACACCGCGTGCCTCGCATAGCGCTTCAGGTTGGTCGCGGTGCCTTCGTGCAGGGTTTTGTCGAGGGCGTCGTCGTCGCATCCGTTGACGATGGCATTGACGTCCATGTGCGTCGCGGCAGTCGGAGCGATATCGGCGCGTTTGCCGGACAAAATGTTCACCACTCCCCCGGGCAGGTCGCTCGTGGCGAGGATTTCGCCGAAGGTCAAAGCAGGCAGCGGATATTTCTCGGAAGCAACGACGATACAGGTGTTGCCCGTGAGGATCGTGGCGGCAACGAGATGTACCAATGCCAAGAAAGACGGTGAGTCCGGACAAAAAACAACGACCACTCCAGTGCCCTCGGGGTAGGTGAAATTGAAGTGCGGAGAAGACACCGGGTTCACCGAACCGAAAACCGCGGTGAATTTGTCGGTCCATCCCGCGTAGTGCACGAGCAATTCCACGGCGTCGGCCACCTCGCGGCGTGCCGCGGCCGCGGTGCATCCGGTGCTGCGCGAGATTTCCTGCTCCATCTCCGCGCCACGCATCTCAAGCATCTCGGCTGCGCGGTAAAGAATCTGCCCTTTGAGGTAAGCCCCTGTTCCGCTCCATTTGGAAAACGCTTTGCGCGCAGCGACAACCGCGTCGCGGAAATCTTTGCGCGAACCGCGGCAGACCTGCGCCAGCGTCGTCTTGCCGTCCGGCGAAATCGCCGGGACAACCTTGCCGCTTTCCGAGCGAATGAACGCTCCGCCGACGTAAAGCTTGTACGTTTTCAGAACTTGCAGACGGCCGTTCCTTGCCGCTGCGGGGGTCTTTGCCATAGCATGCCCTTTCTATCCGATGGGTTTGAAGAAGGACGAGACAATATTCGTGGCCGGTCACCGTGGCATGGTGGGCAGCGCCATCCATGAGAAGTTGCTGGCCGGCGGGTTCACCGGTGTGATCGGACGCACGCGCCGCGAACTCGACTTGCTCGACCGGGCGGCCGTTCGCGCCTTTTTCGAAAAAGAACGACCTGCCGTCGTCATCGATGCCGCGGCCAAGGTCGGCGGCATCCTCGCCAACTACGAGCAACCGGTGGAATTTCTCGTCCAGAACCTCACCATCCAGAACAACGTGATAGAAGCCGCCGCGGATTTCGGCGCGCGCAAGCTGCTCTTCCTCGGCAGCTCCTGCATCTATCCGAAGTTAGCCCCGCAACCGATCCCCGAAAGCGCGCTGCTAACCGGACCGCTCGAGGAGACCAATGACGCCTACGCGCTGGCCAAGATCGCGGGCATCAAGCTCTGCCAGTCCTACGCGCGCCAATACGGCAAAAATTTCATCAGCGGAATGCCGACCAATTTGTATGGTCCACACGACAACTACGATCTGCACAATTCGCACGTGCTGCCTGCCTTTATCCGCAAGGTGCACGAGGCGAAAAAATCCGGCGCCAAGAGCATCACCGTCTGGGGAACCGGCACACCGCGGCGCGAATTCCTGCACACCTCGGACCTCGCCGACGCGTGTGTCTTTCTCCTGGAGAATTACGACGCACCCGATCCGGTCAACATCGGCTGCGGCGAGGATGTCACCATCCGCGAACTGGCCGAGACGGTCTGCGACGTGCTCGGTTTCGAAGGCACACTCGAGTTCGACACGAGCAAGCCCGACGGCACACCGCGCAAATTGCTCGATATTTCGAAAATCAAATCCCTCGGCTGGTCGCCGAAGATTTCCCTGCGCGACGGCATCAACGACGCCTACCGCTGGTTCTGCGAGAACTACGGCGAAGCGCGTCTTTAGAGGCCGAGGCGCCTCAGGGTGCGACGCTTTTCGAGAACAGATTGATCACCGCCACGCCGGCGATGATGAGAAGCATGCCGATGATCGCGGCGGAATCGAGTTTCTGCCCGAAAAGGAGCCACGCAATGAGACTGATCAGCACGATACCTACGCCGCTCCAGATGGCGTAGGTGATGCCGACGGACATGGAGCGCAAGGTAAGCGAGAGAAAATAAAAGGATACGGCATAGCCGATGAGGACCGCGACTGACGGCCACAAACGCGTGAAACCGCATGAGGCTCTGAGCGACGAAGTGGCGATGACTTCGGCCACGATGGCGATAGCGAGATAGAGGTAGGTCATGGAGAGAGCAGCGTGTCACGACTGACGCGTGACGAGCAGTCAATCCGCAGAAGAGTGCAGTTGCAACGGCGCATACCTTGCCAATTGCCGGAAATGGCCGTCGCGCGCCATCAGTTGCAGTCCGTGCTGCATGGCGTGCTGGGCAATGAGCAGATCAGGAATGCCCACGCCGTTGATGCCGTGACGGAGGCAGGTGATTTGTAGACGGACGATTTCATCCCAATCAGGAACGATCACCGCCTTCTCGAGTTCCCGCAAAAGCTCAATCAATTTCGCCTGACGTTTGAGGCTTAGCGAAGGCACCAACTCGGCGAGAACGAGATCATTGATGACAACACGGTTGTCATCCAGCAGGGCTTCAAGTTCTTTCGCATGGCGTCCCGCGCGGAAGTAATCGATCCATACGGAACTGTCGACCAGCACCCTCACTTCCGACGATCCCGCAACTTGTCCAAGTCGACGTTAAGATCGATTTTACCTTTGTATTTCTTGAGACCGAGGGTCCGGTTTTTCCGTATAAGGTCTTCCAACGCGGTAATGATCACCGCCGTTTTCGTTTTTTGCTTGGTAACCCTCAGCGCCTCTTGGAGCAGCGGAGCAGGCAGATCGAGTGTAGTTCTCATGCCCCTATTTTATGCATATAAATCATGATTTCAATGCATAAAGGATTACGAATGGCGGATGTAAAGTGACGGCTGGCGTATGACTTGTGACGAGTCATTACCTCGACTCTTCTTTCACCCGGGGAACGGCGATACGGAAAGAAAGAGTCTCGGCATCTACGAACCCACTGCAGTCACTCGCGGAAGGTCATGGAGCGGTCGGCGAGACGATCGAATTCACGGCTACCCTCAGGCGTTCCCCAATGGTAATCGGGCTGGGAGATTTATTCTCGTGTTTCACGGCCATAGGTCAGCTCTAGGTATCTTTAAGCGGCACACATTGCGCAAAGACGAGGCCAGAAGACGAGCAGGCCGACGACGAGGGCGATGATGGAAGCGAAGAGCACGGCGGCGGCGGCGAGGTCTTTCAGTTTTTTGACTTCGGGGTGTTCATCGGGATGGGCGAGGTCGGCGACGTATTCGATCGCGGTGTTGAGAGCCTCGGCGACCCAGACGAGCCCGATGGCCAGGACAACGGCGATCCATTCGCCGCGCGTTATCCCGCACCACCAGCCCAGCACAAGCACTGTGACGGTGGAGGCCAGATGGATGCGCGCATGGACTTCGCTTTTCAGCAATGCGGCTATGCCGCGGAAGGCACAGGCGAAGCTCGCCGCTTCGCGTGAGAAAAATCCGCGCCGTTGCATGGCGCAGTTGCTCTAGTGGGTTTCCTTGCCGGGGAAAAACGTCGGCGGGTTGTCGGATGTGCCGAGGGTGCGGCTTTCCTCTTTTTCGCCGGCAGCACTTTTCTCTTCGTACCCGGGAATGCTGACCGAAGGCGGAATGCGCTGGCAGGAGACGGCGAGGAGCGACGCGACGGCGAGAAGGAGGGAGGAAAATTTCACGGGATCAATCGGGGATAACGAGGCGCACTTTGCCTCCGTGTTTGGCCGCCCCGGCGTCGAGGAGGCTGCGGATGGCGTGGATGGTCTGGCCGCGTTTGCCGATGATGCGGGGCAGGTCGGACTGCCGCGCCTGCACGGTGTAGACGTCCTTGCCGTCGACGGCGGCGTGGGTGAGGAAGACCTCGTCGGGATGGCCGGCGAGCCGGCGGAGGACGAAGTTGAGGAATTCCTCCATGGTCGCGCGGCGGATCAGGCGGCTTTGCCTCGCGCCTTTTTGACGATGCTGCGCACGGTGTCGGACATCTGCGCGCCGTTTTTGACCCAGTGGTCGATGCGCGAGAGATCGACTTTGTAATTGGTGCCGGTTTTCTTCGGATCGTAGTTGCCGATGATCTCGATGAATTTGCCGTCGCGCGGTTTGCGTTTGTCCGCGACCACGACTTTGTAATAAGGAGCGTTGCGCGTCCCTTCCCTGCGGAGTCTGATTGCCACTGCCATATTTCGTTGTTTTCTAGTTGCGGCCGAGCATGCCTATGGAGC
>JBEDBL010000006.1:0-33860 GCA_041177245.1 Verrucomicrobiota bacterium | reverse complement strand
GGGTATACACGTGTGAAAAGTGGTTTGGCGTTGCGCTTGAAGCCCCCGGAGGGCGCCATACAAATAGTGCCGTTTCAACCGCCATCCGGCCAGCGCAAAGAGCGGCCTGCGGAAGGAGTTTTTGCCGTCAGTTTGCCGGAGTGTCCGGGGCTTTTTCCGCTCGGATTTCCCCGCCTTCGCTGCGCAAAACAAGCGCGCCGTCGGCGCCGATTTCCCAGGTTGTCACCGCTGCGAGCAAGGCGAGAAATTTGCGCTCCTGCTGCATGATGTCCGGCTCGCAGGCGCGGCGCGTGCTGCGCAGGGGGCCGATTTTGACGGTGTTGCCCTCCACGGTGCAGGTGCCCCCGAACTGGTTGCAGGAGGCGTTGCCCGAGATGTTGCCTTCGGCATCGAACCCGAAGGTAATCGGGTGATCGGCTAGCAGAGTCTCCTCAGCCAAGGCGGTGACTTTCCACGCGCTGCCGGGAAGGCTGGCAGGGGCTTTGTTGGTTTCCATGGCGAAGGTGGTGGCGGTGGCGAGGACGAGAAGGGGAAGGAGGAATTTCATGAGTTGAAGTTTTGGCTATGGCCTGTCTCGCAGGCTCGGCTCAGCGCTCAGTTGGCAGTGTTTAGCTAGAAGAATCAAGCCAGCGCTTGTTGGGTGGTTTTGAAGTGGAGTTTGGCCGTGGCGCGGAGGGCGTCGGCACCGTGCTTTTGGACTAGCGCGCGTGCCGCTTCGAGAACTGCTCCGGAAGCGCCCTTGGGCAATTTGACGCCCCATTTTTTTTCGCCGTCGGCCATCCAATCGATGAATTTTTCCCGCGCCAGAATGGAGGCGGCGGCCACGGCGTAGTCGCTTTCGGCCTTCGCTTGCTGGCGCAGTTCGATCTTTCGGCCGCGTTCCATCAGCGCGCGCTCGAGCACACGCGGGTTGGCGAACTGGTCGCTGAGGGCGGATGGACAATCGGACTTTCGCTCGCAAAGATTTTCGATGACCCGTGCGTGGCCCCACGCGAGGAGTCGGTTAAGGTTGCCGATCTTTTCGTAGAGCGGATTGTATCTCTCGGGCGCGACGACGATGACCTCGCTGACCAACCCGGGGATTTTTCGGACGACATCGGCGAGTTTGCGAATCTGCGCGTCCGACCCGATCGATTTGCTGTCGCGGATGCCGGCCTCGAGGAGTTGGCGCGCGATACCTTCATCCGTGTAAACACCGGCGATAACGAGCGGACCGAAAAAGTCGCCCTTGCCGCTCTCGTCGATACCGAAGTGCGGGGCGAAACGTTCGGGATGGTGCAGTTCCTCATAGCCAAGGCGGGCCTCGCCGAGGATTTCGGGTTCTAGGGTGAATTGGATGAAGTTCTCGGTATCCTTGCCTTGGACAACCGCTTTCGGTCCTTTCTCGTAGACGGCGACGGTCAGTCCCGGTTTTTGTCCGAAAAAAAGTGTGTAGGGCCGCGGTTCGAACTTGAATCCTTGCTCCTTGAGAATCCCACGCAATTTTTCCGCCTGGTCGGAAGTCAAAGCCACGGTGTGGGAGCGGAGCGGAGGCACGCCGATATCATTAGCAGCCCCGCGGTCCCCGAGGAAGGTCCGTTGACGCCTGCCATCGATCGCCCTTGCAAGCGCGGGGGAATGTGCTTTGTTTGCGTTGGATTCATGAAAACAACCTTGGTTGCGCTTGTCGTCGCGGGGTTTTGCTCGGTCGCCTCCGCCCAGTCCGTTTACTTCAACCGCTCCTGTGGTTCCGGCCTCGGTTTTTCCTACGCGGGTGATGGCTTTGCCGTCTCCTACGGGGCTTATCGCCCGAGGGTCGTCTCCTATGGCCAGCCGTGGGGCGGGGGCTATTACTGCGCCCCAGTGGTTCCGGTGAATTACTACTGTCCGACCCCGGTTTACGTGAACCCCTGCGCCTACCCGGTTCGTGTTCCCGCGTATTCCTACCGTCCCATCCGGCCTGTGGTTGCCAACCCTGTTTTCCCGGTCAGGGGCTACTGTCGCTAAGGGGTCTGGGCAAAAAGCGACAGCGTCTGGGCTGCTGTCGCAAATCGGCCATTTGGCCGGTCTTCTCTGACCGGTGGCCCAGTCTGCCCTTTGCATTGGCCCTTGGCATGTTTCGTGCTTAATCTCACGGCAACTGGCTTCCGTGCTCCTTTGCCTGAGTCCGGAAGCCATTCCAGTCCCAACACACAACAACCCTGAAATAACACCATGAGCAACATGTCAGCCCGTGCCGCCGCTGTGGCGGCCATCGCCGCCCGCAAATCGCAGGACGCCTCCGTCAATTTTATCGAGGAGACGCCGGAAACCGTATTCGGAGCCAACACCTTCAATCTCGCCGTGATGAAGGAAACCCTCAAGCCGGCAACGTATAAGGCTGTTGTCGAGACGATCCAAAACGGCGCCAAGCTACCCGAAGGCGTGGCCGATGAAGTGGCCGAAGCCATGAAAAATTGGGCCGTCAGCCGCGGCGCGACCCACTTCGCCCACGTCTTTTATCCGCTCACCGGCACCTCGGCCGAGAAGCACGATTCCTTCTACGACCCCGGCACCGACGGACGCACAAACATCTCCAAGTTCAAGGGCAAGACCCTCATCCAAGGCGAGCCCGATGCCTCGTCGTTCCCGTCAGGCGGTATCCGCGCCACGCACAGCGCGCGCGGGTACACTGCATGGGACGTGACCAGCCCGGCGTTCCTCATGGAGAACGCCAACGGCAACACGCTTTGCATCCCGACCTCGTTCGTTTCTTGGACCGGCGAAGCGCTCGACACGAAGACGCCCTTGCTCAAGTCGATGCAGGCTCTCGACAAGCAGGCGCGCCGCATCCTCAACCTCTTCGGTCACAAAGAGGTCGCCCGCGTTGCGGCCACGGCCGGCCCCGAACAGGAGTATTTCCTCGTCGACAAGATGTTCTACTATTCGCGTCCGGACCTGCTTTCCGCCGGCCGCTCGCTCTTCGGTGCGCCTGCTCCGAAGGGCCAGGAATTCGAGGACCATTACTTCGGACTCATCCCCGATCGCGTCATGGCTTTCATGTACGAGGTCGACCGCGAACTCTTCAAACTCGGTATCCCGGCCAAGACCCGCCACAACGAGGTTGCGCCCGGACAATTCGAGATCGCGCCGCTCTTCGAGTCGGCCAACCTCGCTGCCGATCATCAGCAGTTGATCATGACGGTCCTCAAAAAGACCGCGGACAAGCACGGCCTCGCTTGCCTGCTGCATGAGAAGCCCTTCGCCGGCATCAACGGATCGGGCAAGCACGTCAACTGGTCGCTCGGCAACGCCACGCAGGGCAACCTGCTCGATCCGGGTGATACGCCGCACGAAAACGCGCAGTTCCTCGTTTTCGCCGGTGCTGTCATTCGCGCGGTCGACAAGTTTGCGCCGCTGCTCCGTGCCAGCATCGCCTCGGCGGGCAACGACCACCGTCTCGGCGCCAACGAAGCGCCTCCGGCCATCATCTCGATTTACCTGGGCGACCAGCTTGCCGACGTGTTCGAACAGATCAAAGCCGGCGGAGCCACCACCTCCAAGCAACGCGGAACGCTCAAAATCGGCGTGGACGTTTTGCCCGAACTGCCTAAGGACGCAGGCGACCGCAACCGCACGTCGCCGTTTGCCTTCACCGGCAACCGCTTCGAGTTCCGCGCGGTCGGCGCCAACCAGTCGATCTCCGGCCCGCTCATCGCGATGAACACCATCCTCGCCGACTCGCTCGAATGGATGGCCTCGAAACTCGAGGGTGCGTCCGATCTCAACAAGGCCATCCAGGCTGCCTTGAAAGAGGTCATGGACAAGCACGGCCGCGTCATCTTCAACGGGAACGGCTATTCCGAAGAGTGGCATGCCGAGGCCGCCGAACGCGGATTGCCCAACCTCAAGACGTCGGCTGATGCTTTGCCCGCGCTCACCGCGCCCGAAGTGGTCGAGGTGTTCGAGAAATACGGGGTGCTGTCCGAGACCGAGCTGAAGAGCCGCCATGCCATCCTCTGCGAGCAATACGAGAAGGTGGTCAACGTCGAAGCCAAGCTGGTAGCCGAGATCGCGCAGACGAAAATCTTCCCTGTGGCCGCCGCCTATGCGGCGAGCCTCGCTGAGGGAGCAGCCAAGATGAAAGCCGGCGGGGTTGCCGTCAGCACCGCGACTCTCGAAAAGGTCGCCGCGCTCGTTTCGCAACTCGAGAGCGACATCGCCATGCTGCACGCCGTGCATGCGAAGGCGCACGAGCTTGGCGACTGGACCTTCAAAGTCGTGCCCGCGATGCTCAAGATCCGCGGCACCGTGGATGAATTGGAGGGCTTGCTGCCGGACGACGTCTGGCCGCTTCCGACCTACCAGGAGATGCTCTTCATCAAGTAATCACGCAACTCACAAAACAATCGGCACGCCGTCGGGGGATGACCCCCGGCGGCGTTGCTGTTTTACAGTTCATCCGGGGCCGGCTGACTTGGCCGTGGCGATTCGGTTGGGCTGCTCCCCGTTGTCGCTGCGGTGTAGACTGGACTGGTCCGCTTGATTCTGGTTTCGGGAGCGGCCTGCAGAACGGTGCCTGTTTTCCCGCGCAAGCAAATTGAGGCTCGCGGCGCGCGAGGACGCGCGCCCCTCAGAGATCCGATTCGCTTGGAGACCTTGACGGCGCTTAATTGCTCAACTGCAGGGATACTACTTGGGCCGGATTCAATCGCTATTGCAGTCGGCCCGAGGTCAGCACCGGTCTCCTCTTCGGGCCGGAGTCCGGTTTCGATCAATCACCCGTGATTCCGAACCTGCTTGTTCCCCGCTTTTAAAAATCCAACTGCGTGCCGAGGAAAATGACGTTTTGCGTATAGTCGGCCTGCTGGTCGGTGTCGCCCGAAATCAGGGTCGTGTAGGTGTAGCCCGCTTGCAGTGACCAGCGGTCGGGAATGATGAAGTAGCCGAGGTTGAGGCCGGCGTTCAAGATGTTGTAGCTGAAGGAAGGAGTGAGATCGACGCCGTCTACTTCGCCGTCGGGTTGCGCATAGCGGTTGTTTTGTAAATTGGCGATCACTCCGAGCGTGAGACGGCGGCCGAATCGGTGCGAGGCACTCAAGCCGAGCAGGAATTGCTCGTTGAGGCTGTAATTATTCACGCCGGTTCCGGTGGTTCCGTAGCGGCTGGTCAAACCGACGGAGGTCCTGTCCCCGAAGGCATAGGTGAAGTCGAGTTGGCCGAACGGTCCGATGTAATTGTAAGTGCCGCCCGCCACGGGATTCTGGCTCACGCGCTGCTCCGCGCCGCCGCGGAATATGATTTTCGCGCGCGGATTCAGTGTGTGGTTGAACCCGAGCAGCGCGTAGTTGCCCAGGCTGTTGTAGTCCGTCATCTCGAAGTAATCCCGGAGATTGAAACGGTATTCGGCAACGAGTTGGGTGAGGGGTTTCCAGAGGTAAACGAACTGCTGCCCGAGCGTCTGGTCGAAGTAGCTCATGTCATCCCCGGTGGGTTGGAGATAGTAGGTGACGAAGGGCGAGTAACTGGTCTCCGTATTGAATTTTTCCGCCCACCGGTAGATCGCGTTCAGGGTAGTCGAACTGGTGATGTAAGCACCCTGGTAGTTCGAGGGGCCTCCGGTGCCTGCGGAGAAGTTGGGCTGTGTAAGGAGTGCGGTGGAGTTGACGAAGGAGAGATCGAGTCTCGGAGTTGCTTTGTAATTGGCATCGAAGCCCAGCGTGATCGTGGGGAACAGGCCGTCGTTCTGCAGTTGCTCGTTGTTGTAATAAAAAGCGACTGCGGCATCCAAGTGGATGCCCATGTTGAGCCGCGATGATCCGAAGGCGTAGTCCGCGCCCACGGCAATCGAGGTATACAGACTCTCCACCTCGTCGGTGGAAGTCCCGTTGACGTTGCTGTTGTATCCTTCGTAGACCGCGAAGCTGTAACGGAATGGTCGTTTTTCAAACCGGCCCTCGCCGATATCCGGCCACGGCTGCTGCGGCAGATTCTCCTCGCCGATCAGAGTATCTTCAGCCAATTCCAAATCTGTCTCAGCTGCCACCTCTGCGGAGGCGTTTTGGGCGCGTTCGGCAGGAGGAGTAACCGGCGCTGTGGCCAATTCCGACGGGCTTGGCAGGTCTCCTGTGGCCGGCGGATTCGCCTCTGTATAGATGCTGTTGGATTCCGCATCCCGCACCGGGTAGGTGAAGCGGAAATTTGCGTTGTTTGTTTGGCCGGGGGAGGGAACCGCAGGCTCTTCGAAGTGCGCCACCGCCGGCGGTTTTTCTTCGGGAACCACTGCCGCCATTTCTTGGGCCCTCAAGGATGCTGTCGAGCAGCAAGCAAGACTGGCGAGAGCCAGGAAGAATCTCTTGGGGGCCGGGCGCATGGGACTAGCCGTCGAGTATGTCTGTGTTCGACATCTGAAGAACAGAAGAAAAACAACTTCATGGCATTCAAAAGGGACTGGTCGAACAGGTTGGAACCGGCCGGGAATCAGGCGATTAAGGCTCAGGACTGATTCTTAAAACACTGACGAGCAGTTACTTGCGGACTTGTCCACAGGCTGCTCACACCCTTCTGACCACAGTGTCGCTGGCCAAACCTTCCTGCGGTTCGGGGTGGTCGAGGGTATAGTGCAGTCCCCGGCTCTCCTTGCGGCTCAGCGCGCAATCCACAATCAGGGCCGCGACGGTCACAAGATTGCGCAACTCGAGCAGGTCGGTTGTGACTTTGAAGTTCCAATAAAACTCCTGCACTTCCTTCTGCAGGTTGCGCAGGCGGGTGGCGGCGCGTTGCAGGCGTTTGTCGGTCCGCACGATGCCGACGTAGTCCCACATGAGTCGTCGGATTTCGTCCCAGTTGTGGTACACGACAACCAACTCGTCGACATCGGTGACGCTGCCTGGGCGCCATTCGGGCAGCTGGATTTCTTCGGTCGGACGGTGATTCTTGGTTGCCTTGAAGCAGGCGCGGCGCGCAAAGACGAGTGCTTCGAGCAGCGAATTGCTCGCCAGGCGGTTGGCTCCGTGCAATCCGGTGCAGGCCACCTCGCCGATCGCGAAAAGTCCGCGCAACGTGGTCTCCCCGTGCTCGTTGGTTTTTACGCCACCGCACTGGTAATGCGCCGCGGGAACTACGGGAATCGGCTGTTTCGCGATGTCGATGCCGAGCGACGCGCAGGTTTCGTAAATCTTCGGGAAGCGCTCCTTGAGAAACTCGCGCGGCTTGTCTGTGATGTCGAGAAAGACGCATTTGGCGCCGGTGCGCTTCATTTCGGCATCGATTGCCCGGGCCACGATATCGCGCGGGGCGAGGTCTTTGAGCGTGTGGTAGCGCTGCATGAAAGGCCGGCCCCGCTCGTCGACCAGCACGCCGCCTTCACCGCGAACCGCCTCGCTGATGAGGAATGACTTCGCTTCCGGATGGAACAGGCACGTCGGGTGGAATTGGACGAACTCCATGTTGCTCACGACCGCGCCCGCGCGCCACGCCATGGCCACGCCGTCGCCCGAAGCGATGTCGGGGTTCGTGGTGTAGAGATAGACTTTTCCGCACCCGCCGGTGGCGAGCACGATGCGGTCGCTGCGCAGCGTCTGGACTTCGCCCGATTTTTCGTCGAGCACGTAGACGCCGACGGCGCGGTCTTCGGTGGCGTAGCCGAGTTTTCCGGTGGTGATGAGGTCCACGCCCATGTGGTCTTCCATCACCGTGATCGACGGATGTTTTTCCACCGCCGCGACGAGGGTCTTTTCGATTTCCAACCCGGTGAAGTCGTGGGCATGGAGGATTCGGCGTTTGGAGTGTCCGCCCTCTCGCCCGAGGTCGAGCTCGGTTCCGCCGTCCGGTTTTTCACGCAGGTCGAAAGACATGCCGAGTTCGATCAATTCCTTGATCCGCTCGGGGCCTTCGCGGACCACCATCTCCACGATGTCGCGGTGGCAGAGACCTGCACCTGCTTCTAGCGTGTCCTTGACGTGCAGTTCGAAGGAATCCTCCGGGCTGGTCACGCAGGCCACGCCGCCCTGCGCCCATGCGGTGTTCGAAACCGCCTTGGCGCGCTTGGTCACCACCGCCACCGTTCCGCTCTGCGCGGCTTTCAAAGCGTAGGTCAGGCCCGCGATGCCGGAGCCGATGACAATGTGGTCAAATTTTTCCATGCGACGGACCCAAGGGCACGTTGTCGATCAGCCGTGTTTGTCCGATTTTCACCGCCGCGGCAAGCACGGCGGGGCAGTCGAGTGAGGCGAGGGGTTCGAGGGTGTCGGCATCGATGACGGCGACATACTCGGGTGCCGAACCGGTTCCCTGCGTGATCAACGAGGTGGCTTTGGCCAGCGCGCGTTCCGGAGTTGTTTCTCCGGCCGCCGCGACCAGCGCCGCGGGAAAAGCAGCGGCACGTTCGCGTTCTCCAGCGTCGAGGTATTGGTTGCGCGAACTCATGGCCAGACCGTCTGGTTCGCGCACGGTCGGGTGACCGATGATGTCGATGCCGAGAAATAGATCGCGGGCCATGCGACGGATGATCGCGAGTTGCTGGTAGTCCTTCTCGCCGAAAATGGCTGCGTCGGGGCGTATGATGTTGAACAACTTTGCCACGACGGTGCACACCCCGCGGAAATGTCCGGGGCGATCCTTGCCGCAAAGTCCGCGGGAAAGCCGGGTTTCATCGATGAACGTTGAATCGCCCGGCGGATACATTTCCTCCGCGTCAGGCGCGAAAACAGCGTCCGCGCCGTGCACGGCGCAGAGTTTGAGATCGGCCTCGAGCGTACGCGGGTATTTGGCGAAATCTTCGGCGGGCCCGAACTGCGTGGGGTTTACGAAGATGCTCACCACCACCGTGCCGCCTTTGCCGGCGCGATCGCGCGCGGCGTCGATCAGCGCAGCGTGTCCCGGATGCAGCGCTCCCATGGTCGGAACAAGGATGACAGGCGAGGGGCAACCGCGGCGAAATTCGCCGGCCTCCGCCACAGTGCCGAGCGTGCGCATGGCTCGCGCGGGGTGTCAGTTGCCCGCGGGCGAAGGGGCCGTTTCGGCGGGAACGGTTCCGGCTGCCTGGGTCGGTTCGCTTGCCATCGGTGCGGCGGCTTGGGGAACGGCGACCGGCTCGGTGGTCACAGAAACAGGCTTAGTGGTTACGGAAACCGGCTCGGTTGTTACCGAAACAGGCTCGGTCGCCGCGCTGGTCGGACTGGCGGCCGGGGCAGCCGTCGGTGCTGCAGTAGCCGCGGGAACAGGTTGGCTCAGCAACTCTTTCTGGATGGCTGTTTCGCCAGTGCCGCGTTTGGCGTAGAGGATGGCGAGCAGGAGAGTGAGGGCGAAAAAGACGATACCGAGCCAGACGGTGAACTTCTGCAGGACGTGTGTGGTTTGCGCGCCGAAAATGTTTTCAGTCATGCCTCCGCCGAACGCCGCGCCGAGGCCCTCGTTTTTCGGGCGTTGCATGAGAACGACCACGACCATGAGCAGGCAGACCAGCACATGGAAGGCGACAAGGACGTTGATGAGGATCGACATGAACCAAACAGCATGGCAGGGCGGGGATGCCTTGTAAAGAAGCCACAGGGGCTTTCCGCGTTGATATTTCCCAGAGAAAACCCCTAACTCTCCATCTGTGAACGTCTCCGACCTGAGAGAAATCCTGCAATACGTGCCGCGGTTCCGCGAAAAAATCTTCGTGGTGGCCGTGGACGGAGAAATTGCCGCCTCGCCGAACTTCGCCAATATCCTGCTCGATATCGCTGTCCTGCGGTCGCTGAGCGTCCGGGTCGTTCTCGTCCATGGAGCCAGCCACCAAATACAAGCCACCTCGGCGAAAACCGGGATCAAAGCCAGCAACACGGACGGAACAGGCATCACGGACGCGGCCACGCTGGAGTTGAGCATCGATGCGGCCATGAGGTTGACGCACGAGATCCTCGAAGGTCTCGCTTCGGTCGACTTGCGGGCCGCCTATGCCAATGCGGTCATCGCGCATCCCGCGGGAATCCTCGGCGGCATCGACCAAGGTCACACCGGGCGGATCGAACGGATCGACGCGAAGTGCCTCCATATGTTGCTGCACGAGGGGATCATTCCTGTGGTCGCGCCTCTCGGTTTTGATGGTGAGGGGCACACTTACCGGGTGAATTCCGACCACGCGGCCGCCGAGCTGGCCGAGGCCCTGCAGGCCTCGAAGGTCATCTACCTCTCCGCCGACACCAAGTTGCCCGGCGGCGTGACGCTTCCGAGGCAACTCGGCATCTTCGAAGCGGAAGAGTTGCTCAAAAAAAGGAAAAGCGGCGAGTCACCAAACCTCTACTCGAAGATCGATTACGGATCGAAGGCTTGCCGGCAGGGTGTGCCGCGCATCCACATCCTCGACGGCACGGTCAACGAGGCCCTGCTCGAGGAGGTGTTCAGCAACGAGGGGATCGGCACGATGATCTACTCGAACGAATACCAGCAGATCCGCAAAATTTTCAAAAAGGATGTCCGGTCGGTCATGTCGCTCATCCGGCAGTCGATGGACAACGAGGAACTCGTGCGGCGGACGCGGGCCGAGATTCTCGACCAGATGCAGGACTATTGGGTGCTCGAGATCGACGGGAAGCTCGTCGGTTGCGTCGCGCTCCACGCGTTTCCCGAGGACGGTTGCGGTGAACTGGCCTGCCTCTACGTCCACAAGGATCATGAGAATGAGGGCCATGGACGCAAACTCATGGCCTTCACCGAGACGCTCGCGAGGGAGAAAGGCCTCAAGCAGCTCGTCGCCCTGAGCACGCAAGCCTACAAGTATCTTCAAATCAAAGGCGGCTTCCGCGAGTCCACGCCGGAGATTCTTCCGGTCGGACGGCGGAAAAAATACGAATCGGGAGGACGGCAGTCGAAGGTCCTGATCAAGGATCTTGTTTGAATCCCGCACTCGCGAGCGGGCTCGTTCTCATCACGTTTTACCTTCGCAAATTTGCGTGCGGCGGAAGCAAGCGCTTGTTCGCTCGCTGCTAGGTCAAGCGATTTTGAGAGAAATTTTCGCGAGCCGCGGAAAATGTTTGTGCGCGAAATTTCGCACCGATACGCTAGCGCTTGTGACGCCGAGGGACACGAATCACCGCTGTGAACAACTTGTGAACAGATGCACCTCCGTTTTTGCCCCGCGCTTCACATTTCCGGCCGGATCAGGCGCCCTGCGCCCCCGGCGGTTCGCAATTCCGATGGCCGCCCGTTCGGCCATGACCACCAATCATTTCCACCGTTCAACAGAAGTATTTTATGCCCCGACCTGCCTCCCCAAGCTCGTCTCCCCGCACAGCATCCTCCCGGCCGCGCCCCTCTAGCCGTAAGCGCACCGCGGTGGTTTCCGCGCCTGCTCCGACCGAGGTGAATAACTCCACCCGCGCGGAGGAGACGGGAAACCCGTGGAGCGAGATTCTATCGGCCTTGCGCGCCGAATTGGGCGAAGGCATTTACGAGCGATGGTTTTCCACATTGGGCCTCAAGCACCTCGATGCGAAGACGATCACCCTTTCCGTGCCGAACAGCATCTACCAAGTCTGGATCGAGAGCAATTATGCCGCGCAATTTCAAGCGGCCCTGCTCACCGCCTTGGGCGGCAAGCGGAAACTGAAATTCGTGGTGGAGAACGCCCCGCCCGCTCCCGCCGTCGAGCCGGTTGAAGCGGCCGACCAGGAGGATGCCGATCTCCCGGATCCGCGCCCGGACGGGCGCGGACTCAATCCGCGCTACGTTTTCGACCACTTCGTGGTGGGAACCAACAGCGAGTTCGCGCACGCCGCTTCCCTCGCCGTGGCCAAAGCGCCGTCGCGCACCTACAACCCTCTCTTCATCCACGGCGGCGTCGGTCTCGGCAAAACGCACCTGCTCCATGCCATCGGTCACCACATTGCCAAGTCCAAGCGCGGCGCCAAAGTGGCCTACGTGCGCAGCGAGACGTTCACCAACGATTTCATCCAGGCCATCCAGACCAATTCCCTGGTCAAGTTCCGCAAGCGCTACCGGCAGGCGGACGTGCTGCTCATCGACGACATCCAGTTTCTCGCCGGCAAGGAGCGCTCGCAGGAAGAATTTTTCCACACATTCAATTCGCTCTTCGAGGGGCGCAAACAGATTGTTCTCTCCAGCGACCAGCCACCCAGCGAGATCTCGCAACTCGAGCAACGCCTCGTCTCCCGCTTCGAGTGGGGTCTGACCGCGGAGTTGCAGCCGCCCGATATGGAGACGCGGTTGGCCATCCTGCGCAAGAAAGCCGACAGCTTGCAGGTCAGCCTGCCCGCCCACATCCTCGAATACCTCGCCCACCGCATCAAATCCAACGTCCGTCGGCTCGAGGGAGCGCTGCTCCGAGTCGCTTCCTTTGCCTCCCTCAGCGGACGCCCGCTGAGCGACGAATCCATCGAGCACCTCTTGCGCGACATTCTCCAGGAGGAAGCTCGTCGCGCGGTCAGCATCGACCTTGTGCAGCGCAAAGTGGCCGAGCATTACGATGTGCGCCTGGCCGACATGACCAGCAAGCGCCGTCCGGCCAACATCGCGTTCCCTCGCCAGGTTGCCATGTTCATTTCGCGCCGCCTCACCAAGTCCTCCCTGCAGGACATCGGCGAGGCGTTCGGTGGCAAGGACCACGGCACAGTCATCCACGCCTGCAAGACGGTGCAGAACCGGATGGACAAGGAGGAGAGCCTCCGCCAGATCGTGCGCTTCCTCGAGGCCGCCCTGCAAAGATGAGGCGGGACGGGGCTTTGGCTTTGACACCAGCGCGGAATTTTCCGACATACAGCGGTTTGTTGTCCCGCCCGGACGGCACCGCCATCAGATCATGAAATTCACCATCTCCCAAGAGGCCTTCGCCGACGGACTCGCCAACGCGGTCAGTGCCGTCAATCCCCGCAGCACGCTGCCCATTTTGTCCAACGTGTTGCTGCAAGCTTCCGGCGACACTCTCACGCTCACGGCGACCGATCTCGATTTCACGGTGCGCACCACCGTTCAGGCCTCCACGGGCAAGCAGGGTTCGACCACTCTGCCCGCCAAGCGCCTGAGCACGCTGGTCAAAGATCTTCCCAAAACGGAGATCGATGTCGAAGTCGACGCCAAGAGCGTGGCCACGCTGCGCAGCGGCGCGGGCGTTTACAAAATTTTCGGCTTGGCCGAGGCCGAGTTCCCGGGTTTGCCCGCCTTCGATGGCGCGGTCGAATTCAAGCTCAAGTCGTCCGACCTCAAGGACGCGCTGCGCAAGACGCACTATGCCATTTCGCTCGACGAAACCCGCTACGTGCTCAACGGCATTTTTTTCTCGTTCAAAGGCGACAAGCTCACGCTCGTGGCCACCGACGGCCGGCGCCTAGCCCTCGCCGAGGTGAACGACCTCGAAATCCCGAAGAGTCAGGAGCGCGAGTTCATCGTCCGCACCAAGGCGATCCAGGAACTCATGCGCGCCCTCAAGGATGACGGCGACGTTATTGTCCGCCTGGCGCAGAACATGGTGCAGTTCGATTGCGGTCCGACCACTTTGATCTCCAAGCTCGTCGAGGGGAATTACCCCAATTATGTGCAGGTGATCCCCACGAAGGTGAACGAGCGCGTCACCATCGAACGCGAGGCCCTGCTCAACGCGGTGCGCCGTGTTTCGTTGCTCAACAGCGAGAAGACAGCCTCGGTCCGCCTGAGCTTCGGCAAAGGCAACCTCGACATCACCTGCAACACCCCCGAAGTGGGCGAGGCGCGCGAGGCCTTGGCCATCCCCTACAAGGGAAAAGAGATCTCGGTCGCCTTCAATCCCGAGTTCCTCATGGCGCCCCTGCGCTATCTCAGCGAGGACGAGGTGCACATCGAATTGATCGACGACATCAGTCCCGGCGTCATCAAAATCAACGCGCCCTTTGTTTATGTGCTGATGCCCATGCGCGTCGGCGGAGCCTGAGCCCGCCCTTCCGGTGAGCACTCTCCCGCGCTGCGCTTTCATCACCCTGGCGTTTTTCGCGGTCTGCTGCACATCTCGAGCCGGGACTGGTATTCGGATCAGCGATACCGAAGCCGACCGCATCGGCCGCAAAATCTGGCGCAACGAATGCGCGGGAACGAAGGACGGCCTGACATCATGGAACAAGGGCGAAGGCTTTCCCTCGCTCGGGATCGGACACCTCATCTGGTACCCGCAAGGGCAACGCGGTCCTTTCCAAGAAAGTTTTCCGGGCCTCATGGACTACCTTCAATCACAGGGGGTGAAGCTGCCTGACTGGCTCGCTGCGGCCAAGGCGTGCCCATGGAAAGACCGTGCGTCTTTCATGACGGACTTCAACAGTCCGCGTCTTTCCGGTCTGCGCGACTTGCTCGCGTCAACCGTCGGACTGCAGGCCCGCTATGCCGCGCTCCGTCTCGAAGCGGCTTTGCCGAAGATGCTCGGGTCCGCACCGGCCTCGCAACGCCAGAAAATCCGCGAGAATTTTTACCGCGTGGCCGAAGCTCCCGGAGGATTGTATCCGCTGATGGATTACGTGAATTTCAAAGGCGAGGGGACCGCGCCGACCGAGCGTTACCAAGGCGAAGGCTGGGGACTGCTGCAAGTTCTGGCCGAAATGCCCGAGCCCGGTCCGCCCGTTGCGGCATTCGCTCGCAGCGCGGACCGTGTTTTGACCCGCCGCGTCGAGTTGTCCCCTCCGGCGCGTGGCGAGAAACGCTGGCTTCCCGGTTGGCGCAACCGCGTCGCCACTTACACGAACTGACATGGCCTCCGTCACGCGCGACCAAGTGGTCGACGTCCTCGAGCGAATCGCGCTGCTCCTCGAGTTGCAGGGCGAAAATCCATTCAAGGTGCGCGCCTACCGCAACGGCGCGCGCGCACTCGAATTGCTCGAAGGTGATCTCGGAGCCCTCGTGCGCGACAACGGACTCGAGGGAATTCCCGGCATCGGGGAAGCGTTGCGCGAAAAAATCGGCACGCTCGTGACGACCGGACGCTTGCCTTATTACGAGGACCTCCGCGGGCAGTTCCCGCCCGATCTTTTCGAGCTTTTTGATGTGCCGGGCCTTGGGCCGAAAAAGATCAAGGCCCTCTACGAGCAGCTCAAGGTCGCATCGCTGGCCGATCTCGAGAAAGTCTGCAAGTCAGGCGAAGTCGCCGGCCTCGAGGGATTCGGAGCCAAGACGGAAGAGAAACTGCTCCATGCCCTCGATTCGCTGAAGCAGGGTGCGGGGCGCCATCTTGCCTCTGTGGCCGCGCGCGCTTCGCAGTTGCTCTACGACGATCTCCGCGCCCTTCCCGAAACCATCCGCATTTCTGTCGGAGGCAGCACGCGGCGCCGGAACGACACGGTCCACGATATCGATCTCATCGTCTCGACGAAGGATGCCGCGGTGATTTCGCGTGCGTTCCGCGAGCACCCGCTGGTGGAGAAAGTCATCGCGGCGGGCGACACCAAATCCAGCGCAATGCTCAAGGGCGGAATCCAGGCCGATCTGCGCGTCGTCACCGACGAGGAGTTTCCCTTCGCGCAGAATTACTTCACGGGGAGCAAGGAGCACAACATCCACCTTCGCGGCCTGGCCCAGGATCGCGGGTGGACGCTCAACGAATACCGCCTCGCCCCGGCGCGAAAGGGTGCGGCGAAAATCCCCCAGATCCAAGACGAGCGCGATCTCTACGAACTTTTCGGCTTCGACTACATCGAACCCGAACTGCGCGAGAACCGCGGCGAGTTCGAGGCGGCGGCCGAGCACAGGCTGCCGGACCTCGTGAAACTGGAGCAGATCAAGGGGACATTCCATTGCCACACGCGCGCCAGCGACGGACGCAACTCGCTGGCCGAAATGGCCGATGCAGCACAGGAACTCGGGCTTGAATACCTGGGCATAGCCGACCACAGCAAAGCCTCTTTCCAAGCCAACGGACTCGACGCGGCGCGGCTGAAAAAGCAGATCGCCGAAATAAAATCGCTCAACAAGGAACTCGCCGGTTTCCGGATTTTCGCCGGAACGGAGTGCGACATTCTCAAGGATGGGAAGCTCGATTTCCCCGACTCGGTCCTGGCGCAACTGGACTACGTGGTGGCCAGCGTCCATTCGTCTTTCACGCTCTCCGAGGCCGACATGACCAAACGTCTCGTCCGCGCGATGGAAAATCCGCATGTCACCATGCTCGGCCACCTGAGCGGGCGTTTGTTGCTCAAGCGCGACGCTTATGCTGTCAACGTCCCCGAAATCCTCGATGCCGCTGCGGCGACCGGCACCATGATCGAATTGAATGCCGACCCCCACCGCCTCGACATGGACTGGCGCTGGTGGCGTTTGGCCAAGGAAAAAGGCGTGAAGTGTGTCATCAATCCCGACGCGCATTCCGTCGGAGGATTGCAAAATCTTTACTTCGGCACCGGCGCCGCGCGCAAAGGTTGGCTGACCAAGAACGACGTGGTGAACTGCCTGCCGCTGGCCAAGGTGATTCCCGTGCTGGAAGCCAAAAGAAACCGATGAAGAAGAATATCTCTGGAGGGCGGCCGTCCCCGGACACCGCTGCCCTGCTTCGCGGCTCGCGAGCACGCTCGGCCTCCAAAACGCTCGATGCTTGGATCAAACGCACGCGCGTCCTAGTTGAAAAATCACTTGGCAACTCGGTTCCCGCGGCGAAAACCAAACCAGCGACTATCCATCGCGCTATGCGTTACAGCCTCCTCGCCGGAGGAAAGCGGTTGCGTCCGATCCTCTGCTGCGCGGCTTCGGAAGCCTGCGGCGGAACTGTGCAGGATGCATTGCCTGCGGCGTGCGCGGTCGAATTGATCCACGCCTACTCGTTGGTGCACGATGACCTGCCTTGCATGGATGACGACGATCTCCGTCGGGGCAAGCCGACTTCGCACAAGGTCTTCGGCGAAGGCATGGCCGTTCTGGCTGGGGACGCCCTGCTCACGCAGGCCTTCGGTGTTCTGGCTGAAGCCGGATCCCGCGGCGGCCGCAAGACGGCCGATCTCGTCGCGGAGTTGGCCCGCGCTGCCGGTTCGCGCGGTCTGATCGCCGGCCAAGTTGCGGACCTCGAGGCGGAAGGATGCAAACCATCCGAGCCCTCGCTCTATTTTATCCATGCCGCCAAGACCGGAATGCTTTTGCGTGCCGCTTTGAAACTCGGCGGCATGAGCGCGGGCGGCACAAAGCGGCAGATCGGCGCCCTCGACCGCTTTGGTTTCGCTCTCGGACTGGCGTTCCAAATCCAGGACGACATCCTCGACTCCACGCAGAGCGCGGAAAAACTGGGCAAGACGGCGGGCAAAGATATTGCCGCGGGCAAAATGACATTCCCCGCGCTCTACGGTCTCGCTCGCTCGCATGAATTGGCGGCACAGTGGACCGCGGATGCTGTCGATGCGCTGCGTCCTTTCGAGGGACGCGGCGACAAGCTGCGCGGACTGGCCGGATTGATCCTAAACCGCGACTGTTAGCGCGCTTTCCGCCGGCCGCACCGTGCCGCCGCCCGCGAGCATCTCATCGCATGCCGCGATGACTTTGTCCGCGGGAATTTCCTTCATCAATGCAGTGTCCAGCATGGCTTTGGTCTTTTCTTCGCCGATCCAGTCTTGAGGACACACCACGATGCTGCGCACGCGCCACGGATACCATTCGTGGATTTTCGAACCGCCGAAAAGGGCCACGGTTGGACAATTGCACGCCGCGGCAAGGTGCATTGCGGCCGTATCGACTCCGACGAACATTTTTGCGCGCGAAAGCAGCCAAGCCAATTGCGACCAGTCGGTTTGCCCATCGGTCGATAGCGCCCGCGGTCCGAGCGCCGAGCATAGTCGGAGGTTGAGAGCCTTTTCCTCTGGATCGGGTCCGGAACTCAGCACCAAGCGAGGAATCCGACTTAGCAACGCGCGGCCCGCTTCAATCCATTTCTCCTCCGCCCACGCCTTGCGGGGCCAGCGCGTTCCCGCATGGATGACGGCAAATTCGCCGATGCCTTCCGCTGCTGCCCACGGATGCATCGACTTCGATGCAAAACGGAAAGGCGGAATTTCGTGTGGCAACGGAAGCACATCGCCGACGGTGAGATAGTCCCTCTGGATTTCGTGAAAGCCGCGCCGCCGCGAAAGCGACGGGCGGTTGAAAGCAGCTTTCCACCATGCCGGAAATTGGCTCGAGGTCGTGTTGGCCGTGCGTCCCCGCGCGCCGCTCAGCAATGTCATCCAGCGTCCACGGTCCCCACCACTCAATTCGAAGGCGTGCTCGAATCCCGCCTGCCGGAGTTCCCCCAGCAGTTTGCGGTCCTTCCCGCGATGTGCGTCGCGTGCCGCGCCGTGTTCCGGGATCATCGCGGTGCGCAACTGATCGATGTGCGGGCACCCGGCGAGAATTCCCTCGCTGCCCTTGCGCACGACCACCCAGATTTCGCAGCGCGGCAGCGCCTGTTTCACCGCGGCCAAAGTCGGCGTGAGCAGCAACGCGTCGCCGATGTGGCGCAGTTTGACGAAAAGCAGGCGCATTGGCGGGGAGAGTTCCCCGGAATTACCAGAACCGGATTCCGAAAAGAATGAATCCCTTGGGCTTACCCTCGTCGTTCGGGTTCCAAGAAGTAAGATAGCGTCCGTCGCCGTAGCCCTTCGGTGCGAGCGGGTTGACCAACTGCCAAGGCTGGCGGGTCTGGAAGGCTGCCGCGACCGCGCCCTCGATAGCCGAATCGGGATCGAGCGGCGTCACCGGCCTTGGAGCGGGCGGGCGTATTTCACGGCGAGGTTGGACCGGCGCGACGAAGTCCTGCGCGAGAGCTATGGAGGAAAGGAGCGCGGTAACCAGCAGGACGGAAAATCCGCATTTCATGGGAGAATTTTAGGGCGCGGCGCGCCCGCGGCAACACCGAAAATCGCCTCGCCATGCGGGGTCGCCGGAAACGATCATACTGTCTTTCCATGGACTACGTAGCCAAAGCACGCCGGGTGATCGGCGTCGAAGCCGATGAACTCCGCAGACTCTCCGACCGCCTCGACGGGGAGGCTTTCGGTCGGGCTATCGGCATGATGATGGACACCTTGTCCAACCGCGGAAAAATCGTCGTTTGCGGCGTTGGAAAATCGGGCCACATCGGGGGTAAAATCGCCGCAACGCTGACCAGCACCGGTTCGACTGCCGTGGTTCTGAACTCTCTCAATGCCCTGCACGGAGATCTCGGATTGGTGGCCGACGGAGACGTCGTTCTGGCCATCAGCTACGGCGGGGAAACCGCGGAGTTGCTCAATATTCTGCCGCCGCTCGCCCGCTTTGATGTAAAGCTCGTCGCCATGACCGGCCAACCGAAGTCGACACTCGGCCAGGCGGCCGATGTCTGTCTCAATGTCTCCGTCGAGCAGGAGGCCTGCCCGCTCCATCTTGCGCCGACCAGCAGCACCACCGCCATGCTCGCGCTCGGCGATGCGCTGGCCATGGTCCTGCTTGAAGCGCGCGGATTCAATCAGGGCGACTTTGCGCGATTCCATCCAGGCGGAACTCTCGGCCGTGCCTTGCTTTACCGTGTCAACCAGATCATGCGCAAAGGCGCGCAACTTGCTGTGTGCGTCGCCGACGACAAAATTCTCGATGTCCTCAGGAAAATGACCGAGTGCCGCACCGGTGCCTCGGCCATCATCGACGCGGACGGCAAACTCTGCGGCGTGTTCACCCACGGGGACCTCGCGCGTCATTACCAATCGCATCCCGATCTGGGTTCACAGCCCGTGCGAGCTTTCATGACCGCATCCCCGATCACCATCGGCGGAGACAAGCTTGCCGCGGAGGCCCTGCACGTGCTAAAGACCCACCGCATCGACGATTTGATCGTGGTCGACGACCAGAACCGCCCGATCGGTATCATCGACTCGCAGGATCTCTCGCGTCTCCAAGGCGTTTGAGCCGGCGAACCCGACAACATCCAAGGAAACCACTTTTATGCCAGCAGCCAACGATCTCCGCAAAGGGATGGCCATCAAATACAACACCGACACGTACGTTGTTCTCGAGGTTCATCACCGCACCCCGGGTAACCTGCGCGCCTTCGTGCAAGCCATCATCCGCAGCATCAAGACCGGCAAGTCGAGCGACGTTCGCTTCAGCTCTACGGAAAAAGTCGAGCTCGTCGACTTGCAGCGCCGCCCACTCGAGTTCAGCTACAAGGACCACCAAGGATACCACTTCATGGATCCGGAGTCTTACGAGACCGTCGAGCTCGACGAAGTCCTCCTTTCCACGGCCAAGGACTATCTCGTGGAAAACCTCAAGATCGACGTCCTCTACGCCGAGGGCAAAGCCGTCGAGGTGGAGATTCCGGCTTCGGTGACCATGAAGGTCGTAGAATCGCCCGAAGGTCTGCGCGGCGACACAGCCAGCAACGTGCAGAAACCCGCCACGCTCGAGTCGGGTCTCGTTGTCAATGTCCCACTCTTCATCAAGGAAGGCGAGATGGTGAAGATCGACACGCGCTCGGGCGCCTACATGGGCCGCGCCTGACGCGCGGCGCACGGAGATGCGGAAACCGCCCCGCCGCAAACCGCCGCGGGGCAACCGTCTCAACGCCTCGTTCGCCGCGACGGACGACTTCCGCACGGTGCCGGTCCGCTGGGTCAAATTTCTCGTCGGACTTTTCCTCGTCCCGGTCTGCTACGTCCTGACCGCCGCGTTTTTCAACGCGCTCATTGACGCGTTCACCTCGCAGGTTGCCGGGCGTCCGCATTTCTGGATGACGCCGCAGTTCATCTTCTTCGCCTTCGGCGTGGTGGCGTGGCTCGCTGTCTACTTCTCGATGCCGAAATGGCTGACGATTTACGTCTTCGGTCACGAGCTGACCCATGCCATCGCGGTCAAGCTGATGGGCGGCGACATAAGCGCCTTCAACGTCGGACCCTCCGGGGGCCATGTTGTCTCGTCCAAGATCAACACTTGGATCGCGCTCGCGCCTTACTTCGTTCCGATCTACAGCGTCTTCGCCATCACTGCATACGGGCTTGCCTCCATCTTCGTCGACTTGACCCCGCACCGCGATCTCGCGGCCGGGTTGCTTTCCTTTTCCCTCGGTTTGACCTGGTGCTTCCATGCCTGTTTCACGCTGTCCATGATCCCGAAGGGCCAGTCCGACCTGCACTACGGCGGCACCTTCTTCTCCCTCACGGTCATCTACCTGATGAACCTCCTCGTCCTGCTGCTGCTGCTCATTCTCGCCACGCCTTACGTCAGCTTCGCCAGCTTCGGCCGCGAACTCCTCGCGCAGGCCCAATCCTTCGCCGTAGAGGTCGCATGGTTTTGCGACGCCCTGCGCCGCGCCTACCTTCGCTGAACGTGCCTTCCCTCCTGGTGCTTGATCTGTTTTCATTGGTTTTATGGCTCAGACGTCGTGGCAAAAGATCAAGGACTACACCGACCTGAAGTTCGAGAAGACGGACGACGGGATCGCCAAGATCACGATCAATCGTCCCGAGGTGCGCAACGCCTTTCGCCCGCAGACGGTGGAGGAAATGAAGGACGCGTTCGACCATTGTCGCGATGATAGCTCGATCGGCGTAGTTGTTTTGACGGGCGAGGGGGACAAGGCGTTTTGCTCCGGGGGCGACCAGAAAGTTCGCGGCGAAGGTGGTTATATCGGCACGGATGGCGTGCCACGCCTAAACATCCTCGATGTGCAGAAGCAGATCCGCAGCCTGCCCAAACCGGTCGTCGCCATGGTGGCTGGATACGCGATCGGCGGAGGCCATGTGCTTCATGTGGTTTGCGACCTGACTCTCGCCGCGGACAACGCGCGCTTCGGCCAAACGGGTCCGCGCGTTGGTTCGTTCGACGGCGGTCTCGGGGCGAGTTACCTCGCGCGGGTTGTCGGACAAAAGCGGGCCCGCGAGATCTGGTTCCTCTGCCGGCAATACGACGCGCAGCAGGCACTGCAGATGGGACTGGTCAACGCAGTCGTCCCGCTCGCGCAACTCGAGCAGGAAACGCTCAAATGGTGCCGTGAAATTCTCGAGCTTTCGCCCATGGCTTTGCGATGTCTCAAGGCCGCACTCAACGCTGATTGCGACGGTCAGATGGGCCTGCTTGACCTCGCCGGCAATGCAACGCTGCTCTACTACTTGAGCGAGGAAGCGAAAGAGGGTAAGCAAGCCTTCATCGAAAAGCGCAAACCCGACTTTTCCAAATATCCGCGTTTCCCTTAGCCTGGCTAATACCGCAGAGGACCTAGAGAGCACGGAGAAAAATGAGTTGTTTTGAACTTCGCGTCTTTCTTTCTCGGCGCGCTCCGTGGCTTCTGTGGTTTCAAAAAACCCTCGGAGCAGGTCGTTGCTTCAGTTAGTATTCGTCGAAGTGTCCAGTATCGCCGGCCAACTTTTCCGCATCGCCACGTGGGGAGAATCTCACGGCGGCGGCGTTGGTGTCGTCATTGACGGCTGTCTTCCGCAGATCGACCTGACGGAGGGCGATATCCAGAAGGAACTCGACCGCCGCCGTCCGGGCCAGAGCGATATCGTCACACCGCGCAAGGAGGCGGACCGCTGCGAGATTTTGTCCGGCGTTTTCCAAGGCAAGACCCTCGGCACGCCGATTGCCATTCTGGTGCGCAACGAAGACGCGCGGCCGGAAGCCTACAGCGAAATGGAGACGACATTCCGTCCGTCGCACGCCGATTTCACCTATCAGGCGAAATACGGAATCCGCAATTGGCAGGGCGGGGGACGCGCCTCGGCGCGCGAGACCATCGGGCGCGTTGCTGCCGGTGTGGTCGCGCGGAAGGTGCTCGAGGCGCTGCATCCGGGAATGGAAGTGCTCGCCTGGGTCAGTCGAGTGCACCAGATCGAGTGCAGTATCAATCCAGCCACCGTGACCTCCGCTGCCATCGAAGCCAATGCGGTCCGCTGTCCTGACGCGTCGGCCGCGGAAAAAATGATCGCGCGCATCAAAGAGGCGCGATCGAACGGCGATTCGGTCGGCGGCCTCATCGAGTGCGTGGTGCGCAACTGTCCGCCCGGGCTCGGCGAACCGGCCTTCGACAAACTCGAAGCCGATCTGGCCAAGGCCATGCTCAGTCTGCCGGCGACCAAAGGTTTTGAAATTGGCTCCGGTTTCGAGGGAAGCAAACTCACCGGACTCGAGCACAACGACGCGTTCGAAATGCGCGAGGGACGCACCCGCACGGTGACCAACCGTTCGGGAGGCATTCAGGGTGGCATCAGCAATGGTGAACAAATCACGTTTCGCGTGGCCTTCAAACCGACGGCCACCATCGCCAGCGCACAGCAGACCGTGACCGCTTCCGGGGAAAACACCGAACTCGCTGCGCGCGGCCGCCACGATCCCTGCGTCATCCCGCGTGCCGTGCCCATCGTCGAAGCCATGGTCTGGCTCGTGCTGGCCGATCATGCATTGCGCCAGCGCGCACAGGCTCCGGTCTGACTCCACAAACCCGCTGGTCGTGTTGACTTGTGTCTGGCTGTAAGCCGATTACCGGCTGGCTTCCCCTTCAGCTTTTCATGCCGGATGCTTGCAATAGATACTAAAAAGTATATACTTTAGTTTGAGATGAAAACCGCAAAACTTTTCAAGAACGGTCAAAGTCAGGCCGTGCGCTTGCCCAAGGAATTCCGGTTCAAGGGTGATTCGGTTTTTATCCAGCATCTCGGCAACTGCGTGGTCTTGGTGCCGAGGCAGGACCCGTGGGCCTCCATGTTCGCGGCGACGAAGCTTTTCAGCGAGGACTTCATGGGGAAGCGTGACCAGGGGTTCGAATCCGAACGCGAAAGTTTCGTGTGATGCGATACCTGCTTGATACCAACACTTGCATCTACATCATCAAGCGCTCTCCGGCGCGGGTAATGCTGCGCTTCAAGCGGCTTCGCGTGGGCGACGTCGGTGTCTCGGCAATTACTGTTTGCGAGCTTCAATTCGGGGTTTCCAACAGCTCCCAACCGGACAGAAACCAACGTGCTTTGACCGAGTTTCTCGGCCCGCTCGAGGTCTTGGATTTTCCCGCAGGCGCGTCGGTCGTTTATGGAGAAATCCGCATGCACCTCCAAAGTGCGGGAACGCCGATCGGCAGTTACGACCTTCTTCTTGCTGCTCACGCCCTTCACAACAGGCTTACAATGGTGACAAACAACGTCCGGGAATTCAGGCGCGTGCCCGATCTTAAGATGGAGAATTGGATGGAGTGAGATAGAACAATTTTCGGACATGTTGCTCTCCTCCTCTTGGCTCTGGCTCGCCGCGGGACTTTACCTGCTCTTCGAAGTTTGGCGCGGATGGCGCCGCGGTGTGGTCCGCCACGGCGTGAGCGTGTTTGCCCTGCTCACGGCAGGCGGCATCGGTTGGATTTTCGCCTGGATGACCGGGGCAATCTCCGACCGGATGATTCCATTGCCGCCGCCCGCGGGCCGGGCGGTCTTCGGGCTGGTCGCGGGGTTGGCGTTCTATCTTGCGGCCGTCGTGCTTTCCTCGCTGCTCTTCAAAAAGACATCCCAGCAAAGCGCGGGCATCGTGCGGCTTTTCTACGGTGTTGGTGGCGCCTTTTTCGGTTTCATTTTCGGCATCCTTGTTCTCTGGGGCGGCGTGACGATTTTCCGCACGCTCGGCGCGGTGGCCGAGGGGCGACGGGAGTTGGCTGCCCAAGGAGGGCCTTCCGCTGCCGCGGGCGACAGTGGTTTGGTTGCGGTGAAAGAATCGCTCGAGCAAGGTGCGGCTGGCGGACTGGTCGAAAAAGTCGACATTCTTCCCGGCAGTTTTTACGGCACCCTGACCAAGCTCGTGCAAGTGACCGGGTCGCCCGGAGCCGCGGCTCGCCTCATGACCTACGCACCGCTGCAACAGTTGCTCTCTCAGCCGAAAATCGCCGCCATTCTGACCGATCCTGCGGTTGCCAAGACGGCCTCCGAGGGGAACTACTTTGCGCTGCTCTCGAGTTCGCAGCTCGCCTCGGCTGCGTCCGATCCCGAGGTGCAAAAATCCTTCACGGCCTTCGACTGGCAAAAAGCGCTCGACTACGCGCTGCAAGAAACGCCACCTTCGCCCGCTGCCACACCATGAGTCAGGAATACATCGCCACCATCGGACTCGAGGTCCACGTTCAACTGAAAACGCGCAGCAAAATGTTCTGCGCCTGCCCGGTGGAGTACGGTGCCACGCCGAACACGCACACCTGCCCGGTCTGTCTCGGGCTCCCCGGCGCCCTTCCGGTGATGAACGAGGAGGCGCTTAAACTCACCATCCTGAGCGGCCTTATGCTTGGCTGCAAAATCGCGGACGTCTGCAAGTTCGACCGCAAGAGCTACTACTACCCGGACATGCCGAAGAACTACCAGATTTCGCAGTATGACATGCCGCTCTGCCTCGGCGGCGGCGTGCCGCTGCATGATCTGGCTTATCCGAAGGACGCGCAGAAAACGATCGCGACAAAAGACAAAGTCGTCCGGCTGACCCGTATCCATCTCGAGGAGGATGTAGCCAAGAGTTTCCATCTAGAGAACTCGTCGGGGATCGATTTCAACCGTGCCGGCACGCCGCTCATGGAAATCGTTTCCGAAGCGGATATCGTGGGTCCCGAGGAAGCTTTCGCCTACCTGACATCGCTGAAGCAGCATCTCCTCTACGCCGGTGTGTCGAATGCCGACATGGAAAAAGGCCAGATGCGCTGCGACGTCAATGTGTCGGTGCGCCCGGTCGGCACGGAAAAATTCGGCACCAAGATCGAGCTGAAGAATCTCAACACGATCAGCGGCGTGCGCCGGGCGCTGGCCTACGAAATCGACCGGCAGATCGGAATCGTGCGCAACGGTGGATCGCTCCAGCAGGAAACACGGCGCTGGGATGACGATCTCGGTGAGACGCAACTCATGCGCATCAAGGAGTCTGCGCACGACTACCGCTATTTCCCCGATCCCGACCTCATGCCGGTGAAAACGGGAAAACTCCTCGCCGCGGCCAAGGAAATGCTCCCCGAGACACCGGCGCAAAAACGTGCGCGCTACGAAAAAGATTTCGGGGTAAGCGAATACGATGCGGCCGTGCTGGCCGACAATCTCGAGTTGGGCAGCTACTTTGAAACGGCCGCAGCCGGTTCTCCGCGAGGAAAACAGATCGCCAACTGGATCCTCAACGACCTGCAGAGTGCGCTTTCGGCCGCGGACAAAGCCACCGCCGATTGTCCGATCAAGCCCGCACAACTCGATGCCCTTGTCGCCTTGGTCGCGGGTGGAATGATCAACGGCAAGCAAGCCAAAGAAGTTTTCGCCGACATGTTCGCCACCGGACGCGACCCGGCTGCCATCGTCGAGGAGAAAGGTCTCAAGCAGGAAAGCGATGCCGGCGCGATCGGGGCGCTCTGCGACGAAGTCATCGCGGCCAACCCGCAGTCCGTGGCCGATTACAAATCGGGTAAAGAAGCCGCGCTCAATTTCCTCAAGGGGCAGGTGATGAAGCTTTCCAAAGGCAAAGCGAACCCCGCGATGGTCGGCGACCTGCTGGCGCAAAAACTGGCCTGAGTCGTCCGGTGGTCAGGCGAGCGTCAGTCTTGGTTGCTGCCAGGATCCTTGCCCGCGGCACGGCGCCATTCGCTTAGGGCTTTGGTCGTCGATGATGACGAGAGATGGAATTCCGCTGATGCCGTATTTGGCACCGAGTTCCTGAAGCAGCGGGGATGCGAAGAGAATGGCCGGCCATTCCATGTCGAAATTCTTCATCTATTTCTGCTGGTCCTCGGCGCTGCGGTCGCCGCTGTTTGACAGCGGGAATTTTACGTCCTGACTGCATCGGTCGCCGGCGCGCTTGGCAGCGAGGGGTACAAACCTTAAAAGGTCGCATGCGGAAAATCCTTTTCCTCACTGCCCTCGCCCTTGGCGGAGGTTTTTGCTCAGCTGCACCGGTCAAAATCGGGGCGGTTTACGCCAACTCCGGTTTTCTCAAACCTCTCGACGACGCGTCTTGGCGCGGAACGCAGGCTGCCGCCGCGGTGGCCAACCGGGCCGGGCAGGGCGTCGAACTTGTCTATGCTCCCTACGACAGCTCGCCGGGCTCCGCCGCTCAGGCGGTGAAGAATGTTCTGCAGAAGCATCCCGATGTGGCAGGTTTCGTAGGACTTTCCGACACGGGTGTGGCCCTGGCCGCGGGCCGCGAAGCGGTCAAGGCGGGCAAGGTGTTCGTGACTTCCGGTGCGACGTCGCCGCTCCTGCCGCGCCAGATCGGTTCGCGCTTTTTCCTCGCATGCTTCGGTGACAACGTCCAAGCCGCAGCCGCGGCGGAATGGTTGCGCAGCGCGAAGAATGTTTCCCGTGCCGTGGTGATCTACAACTCCGCGCAAGACTACACACGCTTGCTCCAGCGCTATTTCGCCGATGCTTTTGAAAAAGCGGGCGGGAAGGTGGAGGAAACCATGGCTTATCGCGGGAACGAACCGGTCGGTCTACCCAGCGATGTGGGCTCTTGCCAGTCCATCTTCCTTGCCTCGGAGTCGGCCAAAGAGGCGGGACGCATCATCGCCAAGCTGCGCGGCGCCGGATTCAAGGGTCCGATTGTCGGCGGCGATGGATTTGATGACCCATCCTACTGGAACGGCGAACCGCTGGCGGAAAACGTCTATTTCACCACGCACGCTTACCCCGCGAAGGCTCCGGGATCGGCCGGACCCGCGGAGTTGTCTTTGTTCCGCAGCTCCTACCGCGGAACGCCGGATGCCTTCAGCGCGCTGGGATACGATGCTTTGCGCGTTCTGCTCGCGGCGGATCCGACGCAGGGGAGACAGCTTGCTGCTCGCCTGCAAAAGCTTGCGCCGGTCGCGGGCGTCACGGGTCCGATCGGGTATTCGCGCGGCAGGGTGCCATCGAAACCGGTGGCGCTGATCTCCGCGGAGAGTCCGCGGCAGGCGTTGACGCAAATCACGCCGTCATACGTGCCCGCACCCTGATTGTGACTGGCTTCCTCCGCAGAATCCTGCGCATCGCGGCCTTTGCTGTGTTCCTTCCGCTGACCTTGCCCGCTTACGCGATATTCCGTCTTCGCGGCGTGAAAAATAGCGCGCCTCCGAACGTGCTTTGGCTGCAGTGGATGTTGCGCTGCGCCCTGCGCATCGTTGGCGGCCACCTGCGCGTGGAGGGAATGCCGCCGCGCAGCGGGTTGATCGTCAGCAACCATCTTTCTTACGTCGACATCGCCGCGCTCGGCGCGGCTTGCCCCTCTTCGTTCGTTTCCAAGGCCGAGGTGCGGGCCTGGCCTTTTATCGGTTGGGCAGCGGAGCTGGCCGGGACGGTCTTCGTGCGCCGCGCGCACCGCCGCGAGGTGGGCGGGCAGGTCGAAGACATCAAACGCGCCTTGGCGCGCGGTGTGCCTGTCGTGCTTTTTCCCGAAGGCACGAGCACGGACGGATCGCAGGTCTTGCCCTTCCGCAGCGCTCTTCTGCAGGCCGCGCTCGAAACCGGTTGCGATGTGACCCCGGCCGCGCTCCGCTATCGGGCGGACCCGCCGGGCGACACCGTCCACGACATCTGCTGGTGGGGAGGCGTCGGCTTTCTCCCGCATCTTTGGCGTTTCCTCGCGCTCCATTCATTCGGAGTCGCCGTAGTATTCGGAGCGCCGCGCCGTCCCGAGGGTGACCGCAAAACCGAAGCGGTAGCGTTTCACGCCGAGGTGTTGCGTCTCAAAGAGGCGAGCCGCTGAGCGTTATACGTTTCTGGGTGTTTCACCCGGACGATTACATTGCGGTTGGTGCCCCGTGAGGACCGGCCCCGGGATTTTATTTCGCCGCGCCGTCGATGAAGACATCCATCTGCTGTCCGACATAGACCGGCGTTGAGGGCATGGTGAAAGTGTAAATGACCTGCAGGACGCGGGTGTCGACGCGTTCGGTGCTTTCGCCGGTGAGCGATTTTTTCGGGAGAATATAAGGTTCGACGCGCACGAAGGTGAGGGGGATCGGGTTGTCGCGGGTGCCTTTGATGTAGGCCGTGGCGGGAGCGCCCGGCCTGACGCGCCACGCGCTGTCCTCGTCCACATCGGCGCGCAATTGCAGGCTGCTGGTGTCACCGAGAAGAATGGCCTCCGTCATGCCGGTCGGGGAGGCGTATTCGCCGGACCGGATGTTGACCTGGAGAATTTCGCCGTCGCGCGGGGCGGTGACGAGAGTGAGGTCCAGATTGGTTTGCGCCTCGGCGAGGAGAGCTTTGCCTTGCAGGAGTTCCGCGGCGGCCCGCGCTTGCGAGGCCTCGGCCGCGCGGTGTTGGAAATTGGCGCGGCGCACCTCCTCCTGGCTGGCCACGTTTTTCGATCCGAGTTTGTTGACCCGGTCGAGGAGATCCCGCTTTTCGGCGAGATTGGCTTCGGCTTCTTCGAGGCGTGCGGTGAGAACGGGAATCTCCGCTTCGCGCGAGGCGACGGCAGCGCGAGCTTCCCGAGAGTCGACGCGGAAAAGCGCTTCTCCTTTCTTCACGTGGTCGCCGACTTTCACGCTTACTTCCTCGACCACACCGTTGACGAGAGGCGAAATGCGCACGTTTTCCCCGAGCGACTCGACGATGCCGCGCGCGCCGATAGCGGCCTGGTAGGGAGCGGAGGCGGGCTCCACGAGGGGAGGCGCCACCGGATCGGGTTTCTTCAAACGAGCAACGAGGAAAAACATGGCGGCCATTCCGAGAAGCGCGGCGGCGATGGAGATATTTCTAAGCATGGCTTTTGGGCTGTGGGTGAGGATGGTCGCGGAGGTAATCCGACGCGTTTTGGGACGCGGTGACAAGCCCGTCGTCCATTTCAACGATGCGGTCGGCGTAATGAAAGATACGGGAATCGTGCGTGACGACGATGACGCAGCGATCCGGATGGCGCGCCGATTCGCGCAAAAGATCCATGGCGCGTTGTCCCGCGGCGGCGTCGAGAGAGGCGGTGGGTTCGTCGCAGATGACCAACCGCGGTTGGTGCACCATGGCGCGCGAGATGGCCACGCGCTGCTGCTGTCCGCCGGACATCTGCGAGGGGAAGCTTTCCTCCCGCCCGCCGAGGCCGACCTGCGCGAGCATGGCGCCCGCATCCTGCTGTGCGCTCTCGTAGGAAGCGCCGGTGAGGAGGCGGGGAATGGAAACGTTCTCCCTCGCGGTGAGGGTTGGCACGAGATTGAACTGCTGGAAAATGAACCCGACATTGCGCGCGCGGAACGCAGTGAGTTCGCGGTCCGGCATGGACGAGATGGTCTTGCCGAAAAGCTCGATCGTGCCCGAGTCGGCGCGGAGCGTCCCGCAGATGACACTCAGCAGGGTCGTTTTTCCGCAACCGGACGGTCCGACGATCATGAGCAATTCGCCGAATTTCGCCTCGAAGCTCACGCCTTTGAGCGCGCGGACGGCGATCTCGCCCCTGCCGTAGGTTTTCACCACATCGCGGCAGATCATGGCGGTTTCGGAGTCGCTCATTTGAAGACCATAGCCGCCTCCAGACGGGCCACCTTCGCCACGCCGATCGCGGCGGAGAAACAACAGATCAGCGCGATGACCGCGCCGACGAAAACGGGCACCTGCCACGGCATGTAAAAGGGCGGCGTGCCGTTTCGCAGGACGGCGTTGCCGAAGATCGCGGCGAGTCCGAGTCCCAGTCCGTAGCCGATGAAGCCGGTGGAAAAAGCCTGCAGCAGCACCATGCCGACAAGTCTGGCCGTGCCGGCGCCCATCGCTTTGAGGGCGGCGAGGTAGCGGAGATTGTCGTGGACGAAGAGGTAGAAGGTTTGTCCGGCGATGGCTATACCCACGATGATGCCCATGAGCACGACGGTCCCGAAGGATATGGGGATGCCGGTATTCTTGATGTACCAGACCATCGTTTCGCGGAAGAAAGTTTTGTGATCGAAGGCGCGCAAGCCTGGCAGCGCGTTGACCTGTTTAACGACCTCCTGCGGCGAGACGCCCGGCTTCGGCTCGGCCAGCACGTAGGCGAGCATTTTGCGCTGGGCCGGCATGTATTGCAGCGCGCGCTCGTAGGTTGTGTAAACGTACGGCTGTCCGAGGAAGCTGCGCTCCGTGTGGCAGATGCCGACGATGCGCGCTTCCTCGTCGTTGATTTCGAAGGTGGTGCCGATGCGCGCGTCGATGCCCTTGTGCTGTAGTTTTTCCAGGGCTACCTGGTCGACGATCACTGAGTTGGGCAGTCGAAGGTCCTCGATGCGTCCTTCCAGCATCACGGCCGGCCGGCCGGTGAACGAAGACGAATCGAGCCCGGTGAGTTGGATCGCCTGGAAGGAACCGTCGGGGAGGCGTGCTTGCACGATGCCCCAGAAGAGCGGGACGGCCCAGGCCACGCCGGGCAGACTGCGCACTCTCTGCACGTCGATGTCGCGCAGTGAAATAACCTCGTTCACCTGCTGCACCTTCGCGTCGACGACCCAGACGGGCGAACTGATGTTACGCAGCGTCGCCGTGGTCCACATCATGATGCCGCAGAAAACGCCCGCCTGCTGGCTCATGAGCAGCGAGCAGAAGGTGAGCCCGCTGATCAACATCGCGTATTTGGCCCGGTCGCGGAACAACATGAGCAGGGCGATGCGGAACATGGTTTCCCGCAAATACTGGCCTCCGCAGGCGCGGTGTCAACAGGCGCGCGCGCCGCGCGGGGCGGCTAGAGATCCTCGTCTTCGTCCCCGGCGCCCTTTTTGTAGGTCAGGCCGCGCAGTTTGCCGTGGATGAAGGCGTCGAGATCGCCGTCCATCACCCCCTGGACATCGCTTGTCTGCACCCCGGTGCGGAGGTCTTTGACCATCTGGTAAGGCTGGAAAACGTAACTGCGGATCTGGTTGCCCCATGCGATGTCGCCTTTCTCGCCGTATTGGCGTTCGATCTCGGCGCGTTTTTTGTCCTGCTCGATCTGGTAGAGCTTGGCCTTGAGCATTCTCATGGCCAGCTCGCGGTTGCGCCCTTGGCTGCGCTCGGCTTGGCAGGCGACGACAATGCCGGAGGGAAGGTGGGTGATGCGCACAGCAGTCTCGACCTTGTTGACGTTCTGTCCCCCCTTGCCGCCGCTCCGGTAGGTGTCGATTTTGAGGTCGCGCTCCTCCACCTCGATCGGCGCGTCCTCGGGAATTTCCGGAGTCACGTCGATGCTGGCGAAGGACGTGTGGCGGCGCTTGTTGCTGTCGAAGGGTGAAATACGCACCAAGCGGTGCACGCCCCGCTCGGTCTGGAGATAACCGTAGGAATAATCGCCGGTGACTTTCAAGGTGGCCCATTTGACGCCGGTTTCATCGCCGGGCTGGATGTCGAGTATTTCGGATTTGAGTCCGTGGCGCTCGATCCACCGCTGATACATGCGCATGAGCATATCGGCCCAATCGCACGCCTCCGTGCCGCCCGCGCCGGAATGGATCGTCATGTAGGCCGCGTTGCGGTCGAACTCGCCGCCGAGCAGGCAGGTGATCTCGAACGCGTCGAGCGCCTTCTCCAACTCGCGGCATTCGTTGATTACCTCATTCTCCGCCTGCGTGCGTGCGTCGCCCGCGGGTTCGGCCTCGGTCATCTCGTGGAGGACAGCAAGGTCGTTGATACGCATCTCGAGGACGCGGAAGGGCTCGATCAATCCCCGAAGGCGGGAGACCTTTTCAATGTCGGCCTGGGCTTTTTCCTTGTTGTCCCAGAAACCGGGCTCGGCCATCCGCTCCTCGACGGCCGTCAACTCTCCCGCAAGTTTCTCGTAGTCAAAGAAACCTCCGCAGCTGCGTCAGTCGCGACGCGAGCCCGGAGGTGTCGAGGCTTTCGAATTCGGGGTTGGACACCGGTTAGGAGCGCGGGGTTTCCACGCGGAAAATGGTCTCGCCCGGCTTCATCACATTGATGCGGTCGCGGGCGATGGTTTCGACGTATTCTGGGTCGTTTTTGAGGAGATCGAGTTCGCGCCGGGCGGCGGCGAGCTGGGCGGTTTTCTCCGTTTTCTCCGCGGTCAGCGCCGCCACGCGCGCGCGCATGTCCTGCTGCTTGTGCCAGACGGGATAGAACATCACGCCGATGCCGAGGAATACGCTCACAACGACGAGAACAGTAAGCGCCTTGTTGATGCGGTGCCAGAAGTCCGGTTCGTTGCGGCGCCGGCGGCGGACAACGTAATCTTCCTCGTCGAAGAAGTTCATGCGTGCATTTTGCCGCCGTAAACGGCGTCTTTGCCGAGCATCTCCTCGATGCGGAGGAGTTGGTTGTATTTGGCCACGCGGTCTGTGCGGGAAAGGGAGCCTGTTTTGATCTGTCCCGAGTTGGTCGCCACGGCGATATCGGCGATGGTCACGTCCTCGGTCTCGCCCGAGCGGTGGCTGATCACCGCGGTGTAGCGGTTTTCGCGCGCCAGTTCGATGGCGTCGAAAGTTTCGGTGAGCGACCCGATCTGGTTCACCTTCACGAGGATGGAGTTACCCACCCCTTGGTCGATGCCCTTGCGCAGGAACTCGACGTTGGTGACGAAAAGATCGTCGCCTACCAGTTGCACCTTGTCGCCGAGGGCATCGGTCAGTTTTTTCCATCCGGCCCAGTCGTTCTCCGCGCAGCCGTCCTCGATCGAGATGATCGGATATTTGGCGCAGAGTTGCTTGTAGTAGCCGACCATCTCGTCGGCCGAGCGGACGGATTTGTCGGATTTCTTGAAAACGTACGCTTTCTTGGTCTTGTCGTAGAACTCGCTCGAGGCGCAGTCGAGGGCGATGAAGACTTCCTTCCCGAATTTGTAGCCCGCTTTTTTCACCGCGTTGGCGATGGTGTCTAGGGCGTCCTCGGCCGAGGCGAAGTTCGGGGCGAATCCGCCCTCGTCGCCCACGCTGGTGGAGAGCCCGCGTCCTTTGAGCACGGATTTCAGGGCGTGGAAGATCTCCGCTCCGCAGCGCAGCGCCTCGCGGAAACTAGGGAGCCCGCGCGGCATGATCATGAACTCTTGGAAGTCGATCGGGGCGTCGGAATGGGCGCCGCCGTTGACGATGTTCATCATCGGGA
>JBEDBL010000005.1:0-34353 GCA_041177245.1 Verrucomicrobiota bacterium | reverse complement strand
CGAATATTGCATCGCGAAGGCCGGACTCTCCATGGCCTCGCAACTTTGGTCGGTGCGCCTCGCCGGCGAGGGTATCCAGGTTTACGAAGTGCGGCCCGGCATTATGAAGACGGACATGACCGCGAAGGTGACCGACAAATACGACAAGCTCATCGCCGAAGGTCTTATTCCGCAGCTCCGCTGGGGTACTCCCGAGGACTTGGGTCTTTCCGTGGCCGCGCTTTGCCGCGGGGATTTTCCTTTCAGCACCGGAACTGTCATCGATGTCGACGGCGGATTCCAACTGCAACGTCTCTGAGACAAACTTCTATGATCAAAATTGAACATTCCCTGACCGCGCAAAACCTCGAGAAGGCCGCGGCCGCTGTCTTCGAGGCATCCGCACCCAAGATCCGCGCGCTGCAGAAGCGCTGGAAAGATTCCGATGGCACGCCCGTTTTCACCATCGGGGGACGCTACACGTCGCGCGGTTGGACCGAATGGACTCAGGGCTTCCAGTTTGGCGCGGCCATCCTGCAGTTCGATGCCACGGGCGAGGAGGACATGCTGAAGATCGGGCGCGACGGCACGCTGAAGTTGATGGCCCCGCACGTCACCCACGTCGGCGTGCATGATCACGGGTTCAACAATGTCAGCACTTACGGCAACCTGCGCCGTCTGCTTCGCGAGGGGCGCCTGCCGGCGGATGAATGGGAGGGGCATTTCTACGATCTGGCACTCAAGTCGAGCGGCGCGGTCCAGGCAGCGCGATGGACCCAGATCACACCGGAACTCGGTTACGTCTATTCCTTCAACGGCCCGCACTCGCTTTTTTCCGATACCATACGAACCATGCGCGCGCTGGCCGTCGCGCATCTCCTCGGTCACCGCTTGATGGCGGAGAACGACAAGGCGGTGTCCTTGCTCGGGCGCATCATCCAGCATGCGGACACCACGTCGCGTTACAATGTCTACTTCGGCAAAGGGCGCGACATCTATGATCTGCGTGGGCGCGTGGTGCACGAATCGGTTTTCAACACGAACGACGGCAACTACCGCTGCCCCAGTTCGCAGCAGGGTTACTCGCCCTTCACGACTTGGACGCGCGGTCATTCCTGGGTGCTCTGCGGTTACCCGGAGCAGTTGGAATTCCTCGAGACGGTGCATTCCTCGGAATTCGAACCTTATGGCGGCAAGGAAGCGGTGCTGGCGCGCTTCCTCGAAACGGCGAAAGCCGCGGCGGATTTCTATCTCGAGCACACGCCGGTCGACGGGATTCCTTATTGGGACACCGGTGCGCCCGGTCTGGCCAAGATGGGCGACTACCTGGACCGTCCTGCCGAACTCTTCAACGATCACGAGCCGGTGGACAGCTCCGCCGCGGCCATCTCCGCGCAGGGGCTTTTGCGGCTCGGCCGCTGGCTGGAAAACCATGGCGAACCGGAGGCGGGAAAAAAATACACCGCAGCGGGACTGACCACCGCAAAAACGCTTTTCGCCGAGCCCTACCTCAGCAGCGACCCGAATCACGAGGGACTCCTTCTGCACACCGTCTACCACCGCCCGAACGGCTGGGATCATGTCCCGGCCGGCCGCAAAGTGCCGTGCGGCGAAGCTGCCATGTGGGGCGATTACCACGCCCGCGAACTGGCCCTCTATCTTCTGCGCTTGGCCGGCAAAGGGCCTTATCTCACGTTTTTCTCATGATCATCGCCGACCTCTCCGAAATCCAGGGCCGCACGTATCCCGCGCGGCGCCGCACGCAAAACCTCGTCGGGGGATTGTCCCCGATCCAGGCGACCAACTTCGCCATGGGCAATGTCACGCTCGAGCCGAATGGCGGACAGGTGCCGTGGCACAATCAGGAGCAGGAGGAGATTTATTTCATCGTCGAGGGCGAGGGGGAGATGTGCCTTGGCGAGGAACGACGCGCGGTCAAAGCGGGCCAGGCGGCTTACATACCTTCGGGAGTATTCCACCAACTGACGAACACGGGCTCGACGCCGATGCGCATGATATATGTCTACGGCCCGGCCGGTGACGTCGCGCACTGGCGGCAGGAACTCGACGGCACACTGCCTGTGGCGGGTGTCGACGTGCCGGCGTTGCCCACGGGGGCGCAGCCTCAATGTCACGCGACGTTCGCCAAGGACGCCAAGGAATGAAGGATGAGGATGTCTTGGCCAAGTATGTGCTCGATGAATCGTTCCGGCTGCATACCGAGTTGGGACCGGGGCTGCTTGAGTCGGTTTACGAGCAGGTTCTGGCGGCGCGGTTGCGGAAGGCCGGACTGCATGTTGAGACGCAGAAGAGTATTCCCATCATTGTCGATGACCTCACGATTCCCGAAGCCTTCCGCGCCGATCTTGTGGTTGGCGGGAAACTCATCGTCGAACTGAAATCCGTAGAAGAAATGAAACCCGTGTTCGCCAAACAACTCCTCACCTACCTCCGCCTCTCCGGGCTGAAGCTGGGACTCTTGCTAAATTTCGGCGCACCCAGTCTCAAAAACGGCATCGAACGAGTAGCCAACAACCTCTGACCCCTTTCCGAACTCAGCGAACTTAGCGTGAAAAAACCATAAATTATGAAAACACATAGCGTGGGCATCATCATGAACGGCGTCACGGGGCGCATGGGGACCAACCAGCACCTGATCCGTTCGATCAAGGCCATCATCGACCAAGGCGGCGTCAAAATCAGCGACGACGAGGTCATTATGCCCGACCCGATCCTGGTCGGACGCAGCGAGGCCAAGTTGGCTGCGCTCGCCGCGCGCACTGGCGTGAAGCGCTTCACGACCGACCTCGATGCGGCGCTCAAGGACAAGCACAACGTCATCTATTTCGACGCGACACTCACCGGGCAGCGTCCGGTCGGCGTGCGCAAGGCGATTGCCGCAGGTAAACACATCTATTGCGAGAAACCCACCGCGACCACTTCGTCCGAGGCGTTGGCCTTGGCCAAGGAGGCGGAAGCGGCCGGACTGAAAAACGGCGTGGTGCAGGACAAGCTCTGGCTGCCGGGTCTGCTCAAACTGAAATACCTCATCGACACGGGTTTCTTCGGCAAGATTCTCTCGGTGCGCGGTGAGTTCGGTTACTGGGTGTTCACCGGCGAGCACGAAAAACTCCAGCGTCCCTCGTGGAATTACCGCAAGGAAGACGATGGCGGCATCATCGTGGACATGCTCTGCCACTGGCAATACGTCATCCAGAATCTCTTCGGCGACATCAAGTCTCTCAGCTGCCTCGGGGCGACACACATCCCGGAGCGTTGGGACGAGCAGGGCAAAACCTACAAGTGCACGGCCGACGACTCGGCCTACGCCACGTTCGAGTTGGCCAACGGCGTCATCTGCCATTTCAATTCCTCCTGGACCGTTCGCGTGAAGCGCGAGGATCTGCTCACCATGCAGGTCGACGGCACGGAAGGATCGGCCGTGGCCGGATTACGCAACTGCACCGTGCAGCACGCCTCGGCCACGCCGCGCTGCGTGTGGAACCCGGACATGGACAGCCCGATTGACTACAAGGCGGGTTGGATCACGCAACCGACCAACGACGTCTCCGACAATGCGTTCAAGGTGCAATGGGAACTCTTCCTTCGCCACGTGGTGAAGGACGAACCGTTCCCCTGGTCGTTGCGCGAAGGCGCCAAGGGTGTGCAACTGGCCGAGTTGGGGCTGCAATCTTGGGCCGAGCGACGCTGGCTCGATGTTCCGGCTTTGAAATAGCAGGGTATCCCTATGCTTCCGCCGCTTTTTGATCCGCAGTTGGCCGAGAAGATTTCGGCTGCAGGTGTCGCCGCGGTCTTGGTGATCGACGATGCAGGGGACGCGCTGCCTTTGGCCCGCGCGCTGCTCGACGGCGGCGTGAACGTGATGGAACTGACCTTGCGCACTCCCGCGGCTTTGGACGCCTTGCGGCAGATCCGTCGCGAGGTGCCCGAAATGATCGCCGGGATCGGGACCATCCTCAGCGTCGAGCAACTGCATGCCGCACGGGAGGCGGGCGCCGCTTTCGGTGTGTCACCGGGCTGCAATCCACGTCTCCTCGCCGCGGCACGGGAAGCGGCTTTTTCTTTCGGTCCGGGCATCGCCACGCCGAGCGATATCGAATGCGCTCTCGAGCACGGTTGCCGTCTGCTCAAATTCTTCCCGGCGGAGCAACTCGGGGGTTTGTCTTACCTGCGGGCCATGGCCGCGCCCTACGCGCACCTCGGTTTGCGTTACATTCCGCTCGGCGGTCTCACCGAGGCCAACGCCGGAACGTATTTGAACGATCCGCTTATCGCCGCCATCGGCGGTTCGTGGATCGCGCCGCGCGAAACGATCAAAGCGAAAGACTGGACGAAGATCGCCTCGAACGCGCGCGGCGCGCGAGAACTCACCGAATCGCGCAAGCGCTAAAGGCGAGGCCAAATCGGCGGCGTCCGGAATTTCTCTACGACGAGGCGCTCGGATTTTGCCGGCCGGGCAACTCCCGGACGTGATCCTTGTCCGTCGCATGTGTTGCCGGATGAAACAGGCGTCGCGCGAAAAGATGTGCGACGGGATTGGTTCGCACGCGGTCGAGCAAGTCGACCTGACAAACACGCCACACTCCCCGGCCGTCCCTTTTCTCCGCGGCGGCGGCGGCGGGGCCCCAAGGACGACTCCACCCGCCATCGCCGGAGAGAAGGATCGGTGCCCACCCTTCGCAGTCCAGAACCGTGTGAAGGATCGGCGAAGCATGGCCCAACCTCTCGTCGAACCAGAACTTGAAATCCTGCGGAAGAAATCCGTCCGCCAGAGGATGCCCGGAAGCGCAGGAAACAAAATGCCGCGAACCCATGCCGGCCGTGCGCACGGTGATGGAATTCTCGCCGATGGAGTGTGTGCCCTCCGGCAGCGAGAGAAAGACGGCAGTGGCCCCGTTGCGCACCCGCCGATCGATCTCATCCTTGGCCGCGAGGTAGTGCGAGACGTCCGTGATGAGGACCAAATCTTCCTCTTTGCTCGGCGCACCGGTGAGTTCGAGTGCTTCCAAAAATGAGAGCGCGCGAGGATCGTTGCCGGCCAAAGCAGGAGTGTGCCCGCTCTCATCGTGCGCGGGAAAAACCGCGAGAGTGAGGGAAGTGTGGTGCAGTGCGTGGCCGTCGGCGTCGACCAGGCTGGCTGCCACCGTCACCGTCTCGCGATCGGCTACTTCCGGGAGGGTCAACGATATGGCGCCGTGCGACGAGGGACCGCACTCGGCGAGAACCGCCGGAACGCTTCCGTGGGCGATGATTTTGTCGCGGCGTGCGATCTCGTAATCCAAGCGGCATCCCTGCGGCGGAGCGGCCAGATCACACGCCGTCCACAATTCGACGGGCAAGGTTTGCCCGGAAAATCCTGCGTTGCGGTCGCTGCGCAATTGCACGGCCACGGGTGCGAGCGCGTCGCGATAAGCGAACCACGCGTGCTTCGGCACGCGATTCACATCCATAATCGATTTCATCCAACCGGCCGGCCACGCATCGATGAAAAGATGGATGGCGAAAGTGTTCATGCCGGGCATGCGGCGGAAGGCTTCGGTCATGAGTCGCGTCACCCATTCTTGGTGCCGCTGGCTGGCCTCGATCCACTCGTCGCGGGTCCGTGGTGTCGGATACCACAGATAATGAAACTTGGCCGACTGCGCCTTGGGTATGACTTCGGGACTCCATTCCGACTCAGCTGCAGCGGGCAACCAGGGCGAGGGATAAAATTCCTGCATCACTCCGCGCGAATCGAGGCCTTCCGAACCGAACTCCCCGCAGCCGAAGTGCCAACCTTCTTTGACGTCCATCCAGTTCCCGTGGTGCAGGCTGCCCAGATCCACGCCGTGACCGATATACCAACCGCAATAGCAGTGGTTGTCCTGCATGCCCTGCCGCACCGGCGGATCGTAGTCGCCGTCCACACACTTGATCACGCGGTCGGGATTTTCGCGGCGCACCGCCAGCGAGGCCATGGCGAAGAACTGCTCCATTTCATCGCGCTGCATGAAACGGTGCGGTTTGGCCCGCGCCGCGGGGAAGGGTTCGTTGATGAACGAGACGAGAATGCTGCTGGGGTGGGAGCGGATCAGATGCTCCATCGCCGCGGCCTGGCGCACGCATTCGTGGAATTGGTTGCGGCGAATGTTGCCGAAGAGGGGAAGGTCTGTCTGCAGCATCAGCCCCAACCGGTCGCACGCCTCGTAGACCTCGCGCTGCACCGGGTGCTGGGTCAGACGGAGGAAATTCATGTTCGTCAACTTGGCCAGCAGGATGTCGTCGTGGAGACGCCCGGTATCGCCGCGGAAAACGCAGAGATCGAGGTTGCCCATCGTGTTGGCCCCGCGCAGCACGATCTTGCGGCCGTTGAGCCGGAATTCCCCTTTGGGATCGGAATTTTCGTCCTGCTCGAAACGACGGACACCGAATTGCCTTCGCGCCGCGTCGAGCAACGCGCCTCGGCCGTCGATCAGCTTGACCTGCGCCTGGTAAAGCCACGGTGTTTCCAGATCCCAGAGTTTCGCCTCGCTTACCGGCAGGATGAGCGAGAGAAAATTCCGCCCGCGACCCATGCGGGCGGGTTCGGAATCGGGATTGTTTTTTTCGAGATCGCCGAAACCGCGGACCCAATGTCCTTGGCCTCGGTGCGGATGGTCGACGTGGACGCGCGCGGGAAAATTCTGGCCGTGGATCGAGACGAGCAGGGACGCTTCCTCCTGCGGGTTGTCGCCGTAATTCTCCACCGTCACTTCGATCTCCACCGCGTCGAGCGAGGCGAGCGGGCGAACGAAGATGTCGGTGATGGCAAGACGGGCGCGTCCTTCGACTCTTAGCCCTTGCCAGATGCCCATACCCGCGGGGCAATGATGCCATCCTTCTTCCGGATCGTCGTAGCCGAGACCGGTCGCGGCGTAGATTTTGTCCCCGTCCGCATCGCCGTCGGAAAAAGCCTGACCCAGCATGGTGAAGTCGTTCTCCACGCGCACGAGGAGAATGTTGCCCTCCGGTTTGAGGATGTCGGTGATGTCGAATTCGAAGGGTTCAAAAAATCCCTCGTGCGTTCCCAGGCAAACGCCGTTGAGGTAGACTTGGCAGCGGTAGTCGACCCCGTCGAAGCAGAGAATTCTTTTTTCCGCTTCGAACAATGCCGCGGGAAGGTCCAGTTCCGCGCGGTAGAGCGTGGCGGCTGGTCCGAGCGGCGGACCATAGTGCGGCAGATCGACCGCGGTCCACTCGCCTTGGCCGGACAGGGCATCAGCGAAAGAAGTCCGGTCTGCTGCTGTCTCCTCCCGCCATTGGCAGCGCTTGATTTCGAAAACGACACGCGTTGCCGGCAGCGCCGGGGCCAAGTCTTGCAGGAACGGTTGCATGCGTGCGCGCAATCCGGTTAACGCAGTCTTCAACTCTTCCGCGGAATTTATTTTGCGCGCGCGCGGCCTCGGTGTCGCGGGTGCGCCCGGCTCCAAAGGGAGCGCGGTGCGGGGCACGGCAAGCCGTGGAGGTGCGGACATTCCCGCTCGCGCGACGGGGCGCAGTTGCGAAGCAATGTCCGCGAATGTGTCCTTGGAGTCAGTTTTGGTATTCATCGTGCTTCAGTGCCCGGTTGCGCCCGCGGCAACGGGATTGTCGTTTTCGAAACCGGGCGGGCGGTAGGATGCATCGCCGCCCAAGCGCAGCCAGCCGCGGTAAAGTAGCGAGCACATGACGAACCCTACGAGGGTGCATGCGCCGCACCAGATGTAAATGTAGCGGTAGTCTTTCAGTGTCTCGAGCAACCAACCGCTGAGCACCGGGGCGAGTGCGACGCCGGCGAAGCCGAAAATCTGGTTGGCGGTGAAGAACTGTCCGTATTTTGCGCGGGGCAGGAGGCGAGGGAGGACGGCCAGATAGGCTCCGAGGTAAATGGCCTGCGTAACAAAGTTGATGATAAGCCAGAAGGTGAAACTGCCGCGGTCATGAACGAGAAAGAAATTGGCGAAGAAAGTGAGGCTGGTGAGCAGCATGCCGACCATGCCCACGCGCAGCGGGTGAAAGCGGTCGACCAATGGACCGACGAGGAAGAAAACCGGCACTTGCACAAGGGAGCACCAACCGCGCACCTCGCCGAATTCCGCGAGGGATAATCCGAGGGTCGGTGCATAGCCCATATCCTGCCCGGGTTTGGTGCCGAAAAAGACGAGGAAGGTCCACAGCGGCACGATGGCGCTCCAGAAACAGAAGGCGAGCGAGTAGACCTTCAGGTAAAAGGACCGCCGGAAGCATTCGGTGAAATAAACCCGCGTGGTGGCGAGGAATCCTTTCTTCGGCTCCGGTTCGCCGTAATCGCCCTCTTTCACTTTCCAAATGAGCAGCAGGAATGACGCGCCGTAGAGGACAGCCGAAGTGATATAAATGAGCGCAGTGTGGCTCTCCGCACTCCCGAACATGAACCGGTGGAAGACAAACGCGCCCAGCGCGCCGATCGCCCGGTAGAAGCCGACGAATTTTCCCATCACCTCCGCCGGAATGACATCGACGAAGAGGAACTGGTAGACCTGCATAATGTAGGTGTTGGCCACCACGAACACAACCATGCATCCGGCGATCCAGCCGATCTCCACCGCGGCCAACGACTGCGCACCGGACGCGCTGGCCAGCATCTGCGACATCGGTTTGGCTAATCCGAGGCCGAGCAAAGCGACCATGACGAGCGGCGTGCTCCAGAGTAGGAAAGGACGCCGCCGCCCGAGTTTTCCGCGGTGGCGGTCGCTCTGCACGCCGATGATCGGATTGAGCAGGATGCCGAGCACCGCCGGGAGGCTGCCCGAAACAAAACCGATGAGGGTATCCGCCGCGCTGGCCCAGCGCAGTTGCAATGGCACAAGCGAGGTGGGCAACTGCTCCATGATCTGGAGGCAGAGATCCCCGAGCAGCATCCAGAACATCACCGTCAAAAGCGCGGTCTGGGTGTAAACCAAGGAACCGACTTTGTAAGTGCGTGGCGGCTTGGTCGGTGTCTGGTCGGGGAGGGTCATCGGTAAACGCTTCGATCCGGAAGACCTCGCGCCTGTGGGCTGAACATTAGTGACTTAATAAGAGTAGTAAAGAGTTCTGGTTTGGCAATGCTAATCCTAAATCAAGTTGGCTGCTCAGGATTCAATCTGTTCAAAGTGAAGAAAAACCAAATGCTACATTGATCTATTAGGAGAAATTGTAGCAATTTGGCTTTGACTTAATCCATTTCCTTGCCAGTTTCAAATCATGATCTCCCTTTCCCCTCGTGATCTTGTCTCCCGCGCGTCTTCAATCATTGTTGTCCCCGCTTTGGCCCTGCTTCTGCTCGCCGGCATCGAATCGGGCAGGGCGACGAACTTTGCGACGTACGATTTTGGTTCCACGAATTATATCAATGGCAATTTGGTTGGTCAGAGCAGTTGGACTCAAGTGGGATCCACGACAAACGGCCCTATTCTGGTGACCAACGGGGTTGTCAGACTCAAGCAGTCTTCCGGGTCCGGTCAAAGCGCCTATCAGGTCATCACAAACCTCCCTGTTTCTAGCGTCACACAAGACACAGCCTATTATTATGTTCTCGAAAAGCATGTAGTGCAGTCGGCCTATATCAATAGCGGAGGAACATCCGGGAATGGTATAGCGACATTCTGCACCAACAACGCAGCCTCAGGCAGTTATGCTCGGCTCTATCTAAAGAGAGCATCCTTAAGTGACACGACCAATTTCGTCTATGGTTTGCAAGTCGGAACAACCACTACCTACGGCACCACCAGCTTTCCCCTCGGTAATACGAATAAAGTGGTAGTGGCTTATGACGCCAGAACTTCTGGCGGCACAGACTCCGCTTCTTTGTATGTCAACCCCACAGGGACAAATCGGGCCAGCTGGACGGCGGAACTCACAGTAAATATAGGCGGTGCCGACCCGACATCCTTCCAGTCATTCTCGCTGCAGCAAGGCGCGCTTTCCACAGGAGGCAACCAGTCGACAGTCAGCCGCATTCTCATTGGCGATGCGGTTGCCGATGTCCTCCCTGTTCCGACCGCCCCGACAGCACAGCCTGCCACAGCGGTCCAACCATCCGGCTTCATTGCCAATTGGGACGCCTCCTCGGGTGCGACCGTCTACTATTTGGACGTAGCTACCGATGCCAACTTCACGTCGTTCTATTCTGGTTTCGAGAATCTGGATGTCGGCGCGTTGACCTCCAAGCAAGTTCCCGGGCCCTTCACCGTCGGGCAGACGCTCTATTACCGTTTGCGCGCGGCGAACAGCAACGGAACCAGTGGCAATTCTTCAACTGTCACGGTGACCATCACCGATGCCCCGGTCGTTCTGTCGCCCAACGTGACCAACAGTTCGACGAGCGGCGATGTCTCGTGGACCAACGGCCCGGGGTGGACTCCAAACAACCCTGTGAGCACGAATGTCGCCACCGTCATTTTCAACGGAACTCTCTCGGGGGCTTTGGTGGCGAGCAATGATTCGAGCGGCAACTTTGTGCTCAATGCCCTGAGCAATACCATTGCAGGCTCGACAGGCAGTCTGACTTACGTGGGCGGGACCTTTCAGTTCACCACGAACGGGTCGACTAATCCGGTTCTCTCGTTCGCCAATAACGCGTTGGTGCAGACATTCAGCAACAACCTCCGGCTTGATGCCGAGTTGAAAGTGAGTCAGTCGGGTTCCACGGCCTCCAACTCGATTTTGGCCGGTCTGATCAGCGGCGTTGGCAGCATCAATAAAAGCGGCAACGGTTCCGTTTGGATCACGCGCAACGACAACACCTTCGGCGGCGCACCGTCGGTCGGCGCGGGTCTCTTGGCGGTCGTCAACCTCGGTAATGCCGGGACGGCAAGTTCTTTGGGCACCAATCGAACCATTTCTTTGGGTGGGGCAAGCGCGACAGGCACCCTCCGCTGGGGAGACTCGCTTTCATCTGGCTCGGAGACGTCGGACAAGGCCATTGTTTTGCTGGGTACAACGGGTGGGGGAACGATCGATGTGCGCGGAACCAACAATCTTCTTACCCTCACCGGCAATGTTGACACCGGATCGAACGCCAGCGCGCGCACCTTTACGCTGACGGGAGACGGTTCCGCGACATTGACCGGACTCATCTCAGGGGCAGCCGGATTGCGGGTCAATGGCAGCAAAACCCGGACTGTCACGCTGGACAACACCAACAATAGCTTCGGCGGGCAGGTGACTATCGACGGCAATATCGCCGGCCAATCTTACAAATTGGCGGTAACGATGATTGGCAATGCGGGAGCCAACAGTCCTCTCGGCACCAACGGGACGATCAACATCGGCTCTACTGTCTCAAACTCCTATAATTTCCTGGTCTGGTCGAATCTGTCTCCAGAAACCACGGACAAGACGATCAATATGTCGGGAACAGCAGGAGGTCATGCTCTCATCAACAACAAGGGCGCGGCGCTGCTCAAGTTCACCGCCCCGCTCACGGTGACCGGATCCGGAGCCAGAACTCTCTACGCAGACCAAGATAATGCGCTGGCCAGCACGGAGTTCGCCGGCTCTATCCCGGACAGTGCCGCGGGAGCCATCGCGCTCAATAAGAACGGATCGGGCAGCTTGATCCTTTCCGCCTCGAACACATTTTCGGGTGGCGTCTCGATCAAAGGTGGAACTTTGAGGTTGGCCAATGCTTTAGCCATCGCGGCGGGCGACGTGAAGTTTGTCATCGGTGGCACCGGTTCGGAGATTTTGCAGGTGGCCTATGGCGGAGCCGGTCCGACATTGGGCAACCTGCTTTTGCAAACCAACGCCACCATCGATCTTGGTGCCACGCCGGGTGCCGTGCTCAAATTCGGTTCCGCTACCGGATGGACAACCGGCTTCGCGCTCACGGTCAGCAACAGCTCGATCGGCAAACTCTACATCACCAACACGAACGGAGTGGCCCTGGATCAGATCAAGTCGGCTGAAGATCCCAGCGCAACCGCCTCCTTGTCGGCAGATGGTTTGCTCACCTTTGCCTCCTCCTCCAACGCTTACAGCGTTTGGTTGGCCCTTTACCCCTCGCTCACCAACACCAACGGCACCGCGGATCCCGATGGCGATGGTTTCGACAACAACATGGAGTTCGCCTTCGACGGCAATCCGACGGTCGGCTCTCCCGCGATGATCAGTGCCGCATCCTCCGGTGCGGGCACGGTGTTCTCCTTCATCGCCAGCACGAACACGGCGGCGGTGTCCTACATGGTCCAATCCACGACGAACCTCGCCACCGGTTCTTGGACCAACAACACCGGCGTCACGGCAACGATCACCAACTCGTCTAACCAAACCAATCCGGCGATCCCACTCTATCCCTCCTACGTGCGGCGCGAGTTCAGGGTCGTCCCGGCAGGAAGCAACTCATTCTACCGCGTCAAGGCCACCATCGCTCAGTAAAGACAGCCCTTCGGTATTCGCTTGTGCGCATTGCATCGCGGTTGTTCTTCGCGGAGGCCTCGTTTGATGTTGAGTGCTGCAATGTAGCAATGTAAGATTGTAGCATGAAAATGACCATTGCCGATGTCGCCCGCGAGGCAGGCGTTTCGCGGGCCACGGTGTCGCGCGTGATCAACGGTGTGCCCAATGTCAACGCGGACACCGTGGCGCTGATCCGGCAGACCATGGAACGCATGGGTTACGTCCGCCCAGCCATCCGGCCCGGCCCGAAGCCGCGGCTGCAGCATCCCTCGCGCTTGCGCACCGGAGCCATCGCCCTCGTCACCATCGGGGGAAGTGGGGATCTTTTCCAAGAGCCGACCATGGCTTCAGTCATCGAGGAAATCCAAGCCGCCTGTCGCAAACACCATCTCAATCTCCTCCTCGACCAGATGACTTCGCCGGAACAAATGCCGCTCTGCGTGCAGACGCGACGCGTCGACGGCGTTCTGCTCATGGTTGCGGGCCGGCCGCCGAAAATGAGGGAGTGCATCCGAAAGCTCGCCGACATGGTTCCAGTGGTGCATTTCTTCGCACCCGGGCATCCCGTGGCGGGTGTGGACCATGTCAGCGTGAACGATGTTGCCTTGGGCGCGCTCGCTTACCACACGCTCAAGGATGCGGGCTGCAAGTCCTTCGCCCTGGTCTCGCGTTGGGAAGAATTCCTCGAGGCTCTGCTTGTCCGCGGTCGCGCCTTCACCGATCGGGCCGGTGTCGACGGTGCCCCATGGAAGATTTTCGCGTCTCCGGTGGCGGGGGCGAAGCCGGGGCACTTCTGGCCTGCGGGTGTCGTGCAGATCGCTGCCCGCGGCGAAATCTCCGAACTGTCGATCGACGGTATGCCGGTTCCAGTGGGTGTTTTCGTGACGCATGAGGCCTCGGCCCGCGCGGTTCATCATACTTTGGATAAGCAGCGGCTTCTTTCTTCCGGCGCGGCACGGCTCGTCGTGGCAGGATCAACCCCCCATTACGTCAGCGGTCTCGACCCCGCCCCGCAACTTCTCTCGTTGGATATCCCGGGCATCATTAGCCTCGCGATCGCTCGGTTGATGCACCGTGCTGTCCATCTTCCCAGCGGGGCACTCACCTTCTTGACCTCGCCTCGCCTCGTCTCCTGATTGGGGGCGGTAAGTCGGAAAAGCCTGGCGCTGCACATTATTGCAGCATCATCGGATGATGTTTGCGTCAAACTTGACTCAAATCGTGCCTGAAGGTTTATTTGCTTCCATGGCCTTTACCTCCCACGGGCACACGTGTCGCGCCAGCATTCTTCCCTCGGTTGCACGGTCGGTTGCGGTCGAGGCGTTCACGTTGATCGAACTTCTGGTTGTCATTGCCATCATTGCGATTCTGGCGTCCATCGCCATTCCTGCCTTCGGTGGGATGCTGGAGAAAGGGAATTCAGTCAAATGTGTCAACAACTTGCGCCAGATCGGAACGGGCGTGAGCACGTATGTTGGCGACAACAACGGGGCGCTGCCCGCGTCTTCGGGCTACAACTACACCGGCTCGGGTGCCAACAGTTTCGGATTTTCCCATTGGCAGGCCCCTCTCGCTTGCCTTCTCGGGATAGGACAGGTGGCACCGACAACTTTCCCTACGCGCGCCGATTACGACACTCCGAAAGCCAAGCATGCCTTCAACTGTCCTTCTTGCAAAACCGGTTTCCGCACCTACGCGGCCAACATGCATGCCATGGCTTTCTTGCCGGGCGGCAACACTTACAAGGTCAGGCGAATGAGTTCGTTTCCGAGTTTGTCGCAGGTTGTGCTGATTGCCGACGATACGGACGGCGATGCCGGCCCCAACAACAGCGGAAAAGACAACTTCAACAGCAGTGATTACAGGACTGTCATCGGGGCGCGCCACGGTGGAAAAGCCAATGTGCTTTTCGGAGACCTGCATATCCAAGCACTGGACCGCACGAACCTCGATGCCGCGAAGAATATCAACCAGTTTTAGCACTCGCTTCCTGCTGGTCGCCGTTCTGGCTGTTTTGTTTTCTTTGCCGTTCTCCGGCGTCCGCGCCGCCGTTTCTTTGCCGCATTTTTTCGGCGACAACATGGTTTTGCAGCGCGACATGGCGGTGCCGTGCTGGGGAACTGCGGCACCGGGTGAAGCCGTTACGGTGGCGTTTGCCGGTCAGGAGAAATCTGCCATCGCCGATGCGGCCGGAAAATGGCGGGTGACACTCGATCCGCTCTCCGCGAACAAGACTCCGCAAACTCTGACCGTAAGCGGAACAAACAAGCTCTCTTTCACCAACGTTCTCGTCGGCGAAGTCTGGCTCTGCTCGGGGCAGTCGAACATGGAGTTCGTCGTCGAGAAGGCCGCGAACTCTGATGCGGAAAAAGCCGCGGCGAATTTTCCCTCCATCCGCCACTTCAAAGTTCCGCGCACGATGTCATCGTTCCCGCGGGCGGATCTTCCGGGAAGTTGGGAAGTTTGTTCCCCGCAAACGGTGGGCGGCTTCACTGCCGTGGGATATTTTTTCGCGAGGGAACTTTTCGAGAAACTCGACGTTCCGGTCGGTCTTTTGCATACGAGTTGGGGAGGGACGCCGATCGACTTGTGGGTCGATCCACAGACGGTGGCGGCCACGCCGGAGTGGTCCGAATTGCAGGCCAAGTTGCAGGCGGTCTCACCCGCCTCGCCAGAGGGACTCGCCCGCCACAAACAATACCTCGAGGAACTGAAAAAATGGACGGGCCAAGCGGAGATCGCTTTGGCCGAGGGCCGCTCGCTCACGGAGCCGCCCGATGTGCCGTGGCTCAACGGACTCAACCCTCAACCCACGCAACTCCACCACGCGATGATCCGCCCGTTCATCCCCTACGCCATCCGCGGTGTGCTGTGGTATCAGGGCGAGTCCAACGGATTCGAGGGCACTGTCTACGCAGCCAAACTGCGCGCGCTCATCTGCGGATGGCGCGCAGCTTGGCAGCAGGGCGACTTTCCCTTCTATATCGTGCAGCTTGCCAACTACCGGAAAATCGAGCCCAAGTCGGACTCTCCGGAGAAGGACTGGACAAAAGTTCGCGAGGCACAGTTGCAGGCGCTTTCCCTAACCAACACGGGTCTCGCGGTCACGATCGACATCGGTGACTCGGGCGACGTCCATCCGAAGAACAAACAGGATGTCGGAAAGCGCCTGGCTTTGTGGGCTTTGGACGGTCCCTATGGAAAGAATCTCGAGCCATCCGGTCCTATCTACAAGAGCAGCCGAGTTGAAGGGGGTAAAATGCGAATTTCATTCGACCACGCAAAGGACGGTCTGATGGTTGGTGTGAAGAGCGGACTCGATCCGGTGAAGCCCGATCCCGCATCCGCACTGAAATGGATTCAAGTCGCGGGCGAGGACCGCGTTTTCAAGTCCGCCAATGCCGTGATCGAGGATGGCGAACTCGTTGTCTCCAGCCCGGAAGTTCCCGAACCCGTTGCGGTCCGCTACGCGTTCATTCAGGATCCCGAGGGCGCGAATCTTTACAACAAGGAAGGACTCCCTGCGTCGCCCTTCCGCACCGATTCATGGTAAGAAAAATTTTCTTCGCCGCGGCCTTGGCTGCGTCGGCTGCGTCTACCGTCTGGTCCAAGCCGGTTGTCATCTGGGCCTCCGACCCGGTTCGCGGAGGCGAAAGCGTCATGGTGCGTGGCGACGGCTTCGGCGAAAAAGCGGCTGTCGAGATTTCGCTGGCGCACGGGGGAAAGGAAGGCGCGTGGATCGTGGCCGAGGTTTTGCAGCAGACGGCCTCGACCCTGAAGTTCGCCCTGCCGGAGGACATCGGTGACGGCATCGTTCGCTTCCGCATCACGCAGGCCGGCGAGACTTCGGATATCTCTCGCCTCAACGTGCCGAAGATTTGGTGGATGCAAGGCGATGAAACCGAAACCGCAACACCTGGCGGATGGATCCGCCTTTTCGGCCTCAATTTGGATCTCCGCCCCGGTGCCAAAGCCACGCTGCGCCTGGGCGATACGATCGTCGAACTTGAGCCCGAGGCCATCGACGAATTCGCTATCCGTGTTCCTTTACCCGCTGGGATGAAGCCGGGCGAATACACGGTGGAGTTCCACAATGGTCTCGCCGATGACACCGCGCGGGCGACGGCGGGAAAAATCCTCGTTGCCGCGAAGAAAGCGGTGCCCGACCGGATCTTCGATGTGACGAAATACGGCGCGGTTCCCGCCGAGCCGGCTTACTTGCAATACACCACCGCCATGCTGGCCGACGGGCAAGTGGACAGCACCGAGGCGGTGCAAAAGGCTCTCGATGCCGCCGGTAAGGCCGGGGGCGGTGTGGTGAAGTTTCCCAGGGGTGTCTTCGTTTTGTCCAGGGGACTCGATATTCCCATGCATGTGACCTTGCGCGGGGCCGGATCCGGGCTGACCGTCCTGTCCTATGTCGATGATCTGCTGCCGCGTGTGGAGAGGACGAAAAAGCTCTACTGGGGAGCCAAGCAGGTCGAGCCGATCAAAGGCGTCGGATTCGAACCCCATCCCTACCTCATCCGCGGCGAGGGGCATTTCACCGTCGAAGACGTCGCCATCTATGCGGTCAACCATCACGCCGGAATCCAAAGTGAGCTTCCCGTCAACTCTCCCAATGCCGGACATGTCACCATCCGCCGCGTGCTCATGCGGCTCGACCGCTTCATCAACAACGACAGAACCGACCGGCACTACTCGGATGCCGAGGAGGTTTTCCTCAAACGCTGGCGCGACAAGCGCCGGACCGGCGCGATCGATGTCGGCGGTCCGAACATCCAGATCACCGATTGCGACATTTACTCGTCCCTGCAGGTGCTCATGCTCAACGGTTCCTCCGGCTACATCGCCCGCAACCGCTTTGCCGCCGTCCCGAGGCATTGGACCGTCTTCGGACGCCGCACGCAGAATGTTATCTTCGAGGAAAACGATTGCTCGGACGGCGGTGTGAGTCTGAACAGCGTGCACGACATGGTGACCAATGATGGCGAGACGCGCATACCGAGCATTTACTCGCGCGAAATCTACATCGCGCGCAATGCGATGAAGGACAGCTACCGCGGCGACCGCGACGGCGGTTTCAACTCGGATTTCCACGCACCGGTCGGCATCTACACCGGGAATGTTGCCGCTTGCGACGGCACAAAATTGGAACTTCCCGCGGAAACTCGGGATCCCGATTTCGCCAAAAACTGGCAAGGCGCCGTCGTCGTTGTCTTGGACGGCAAAGGCGCCGGACAATATCGGCCTTTAGCCGGCGGTTCGGGAAAATCATTGCTCGTCGAACAACCTTGGGACGTGCCCTTGGATGCCACTTCGTTCATCTCCGTCTGCAAGGCCCTTGACCATGTCATCGCGGTGGATAACGAAGTCCACGACGCGGGCAATACCGTGCTCTTCTGGTGCGGGGGAATCGAGGTGGTTGCTGCACGCAACAAGTCGGTGCGCGGCGGAGCCATCCAGCAAATCACCATTTCCTACGAGGGACAGCTGTTGCCCGGTCTTCGCGCACAGTTCTTCGACAATGAGATCGCCGAAGGTGTCACATGGGGTGCTTCCTTCATTTTTCCGCGCGGGTCGATCATCGGAACGATCACGTACCCCCCCATCTACCACGATCGCACATTGCAGGCGGACAAAGGGCAACCCGTCACCGCACCCGATTACCACGGGCCCATGACCATGGATCAGGTCTTCCGCCGCAATCGAATCGCCAACAACGGTAGATTCTATGTCGGCGGCAATGTGCAAAATGTCCTTTTCGAAGCGGGCGAGGTGAGCAATGCCGACGTTGGTTTGGAGGTGAGTTCCCGCGGCGGGCGATGGGCTGATTTTCTCGACGGTGGGCCGACCGACATTCTCGCCCGGAACAACAGCTTCAAAAATGTCGCCATGGGCTACGGGGGTAATCGCCTGAACGAGGCGAAAATTCTTCCCGAGTCTGCCGCCGCCAACGCAGCCATAGTGCCCGTGCCGCGCGACAAGCCCGGTTGGATGGAGCGCCATGAGTCGATCAATGCCAAGGTGAAGCAGGGTGGGGTGGATCTCATTTATATCGGCGACTCCATCGTCCAGTATTTCGAGACCGAGGGTCTCGAGGTTTGGAACCGCTACTATGCTCCCCGCAAAGCCTTGAACCTAGGCATAAGCGGTGACCGCACCGAGCACGTGCTTTGGCGCTTCGACCATGGGAACATCGACGGCATCGCGCCCAAGTTAGCCATCGTCATGATCGGGCAGAACAATGCCGGCCATAATTCCGCTCCCCAGATCGCCGAGGGTGTGTCTTCCGTTGTGCAAAAGTTACGCGCGAGTTTGCCCGACACGAAAATTCTCGTCTTGGGAATTTTCCAGCGGCGGGCCAAAGCCACCCCGGAGCGCGAAGTTCTGGCCGAAGCCAACAAAACCATCTCCGGCCTCGCCGACGGAAAGTCGATTTTCTTCATGGACGTCAACGACGTCTTTGTCCGGCCCGACGGAACGATCCCGGAAAACCTCATGCCAGACTTCGAGCATCCCAGCAAGGAGGGCTATCGCCTTTGGGCCGAAGCGATAGAAGGCAAGGTGGCCGACTTGTTCGATGGCAATTCCGTGTCCGGTCCGAACTAGAGGTCAATAAGCATACTTGTTTCTCATGGAGGCCCCGCGAATTCTTCAACGCGCCCGCATGCCGCGCGCGAGATACGCTGTGCTCGCCGTCCTGGCCGCGCTTTCTTGCGGAGGATCTTCCGCACGCGCGGATGTCATCATCTCCCAGGTTTACGAAGGACAGGAAAGCGATCGATATGTCGAGGTTTCCAACACCGGCAACGCGGCGGTCAACCTGACTTCGTACAAGCTGGCCATCTGGCGCAAGTCGAAGTCCTCCGGCGACGCGAGCATCGACGGAATCACGCCATCCTACGCCGCTCTCTCCGGAACGGTGGCTGCGGGCGGCACCATCGTGCTGAAAAACGCCGCCGCCAAAGACCCTTCCTACGCCTCCGCTTCAGGGGTAGCTAATGCCTCGGTCGACTTCGACGGCAACGACGCCATTGCCATCGTTGATTCCGGAAATGTGATCGTCGATCTCTTCGGTGTCGGGATCAACAACCGCGGTCAGAATTTTGCGAGAAAGTCGTCAGCACCGTCCGCTTCGGCGGTTTTCAATGCATCCAGTTGGACGTCTTCCTCCTACTCGGTGGCCAACGGAGCTGCGCCGGGAACCGGAGACTACCTCGGATTTTATTCTTTTGCCTCCGTGGCGCAGCCGGTGCTCACCCTCTCTCCGACCGCGGTATCCGGCGTGAACACGGTGTTTGCCACCGCATCAGCCTCCCAAGCCTACACGGTCTCGGGTTCCAATTTCACGACCGCGGTCAGCATCACCGTCTCCTCCGCGGCCATCGAGCTGAGTACAAACAGCGTGTCCGGCTTCACCAATACCATCACCCTGAGTCCAGCGGGTGGCGTTGTTTCACAAACTCTCCACGTCCGCATCACTGCGGCGGCGCCGCTCGGTATCGTTTCGGCGGCTGTGAACCACGTCTCTGGCACCGCCTCCGCAACCCTGCCTGTCAGCGGCGAGGTGTCGCAGGTTTCCGCTTCGAAATCCGGTCCGCGTCTCGCGATGGATTATTCTGTTCCTACCAACAATTTTATCGGCCAACCGGCGGGCGAGGTGGTGACTGTGATCGAGGATACTTCGGGGTCCGTTGTCGCGCTGCAGTCTTTGATCGATGCCGCACGCGCGGCAAACCCCGACCGTTTTATCCGCGTGCAGCTCAAGGCCAATGCGGTTTACGCCGTCTCATCCTCGCCTCTCGTCCTCGGTTCGAAGCTGTGCCTTTCCGGTGCGGGAACAACTTTCGCTGCCAATTCCGCCACCACGGCGGGCAGCCTTCTCCGCATCACGCCCGGATCGAGTTTCGTCTCGTTGGACAGGCTGACCCTCGATGGCGCCGGTAAAAGTCTCCGCGGCATCGAGGCACACGGCGTCAGCCGGATCAATGTCGACCGCGTGACTGTAGTGGATACGGGCCTGGACGGCATCTCCCTGCAGGGTGCGGGCGTCGCCGTATTCGACAACGAAATGACGGTCACGCGCTGTACGGTCTATGGTGCCGCGGCTGCCGCGGGAATCAGGATTCGCGATGCCACGCAATGCGTCCTCATGGACAACGACTGCCACAACAACGCCACTGGCATCCTTCTCGAGACATCCGAGCACTCCGCTGTGGTCAACAACCGTCTCCGCTACAACTCCGTTGCAGGTGTGCGGTTGCGCGATTGCAAAAGCAACAAGGTGGCGAGCAACCACAGCGAGGGTAACCCGACGGGCATCGCCACCGAGGGTGACGCCTCGGTGTCCGCATACAATTTCATTTTCCGCAATTCCATCGGTTCCGCCACTACCGGGATTTCTGCGGGCCAGTCGCGCGATACCTTTTACGGGAACGAGTTTCTTTCGACGGTGACAACGCCGATGGGGTTTGCCGCCGGGGCCAACAACCGCGTGATGCCAACCGGATCCGCCGTCACCGCCGCCAATCAGGAGTATTTTTATCCCCCGACGGCCTCGGCTTGGCACGCCGGCGCGGTGAAAAATGGGCAATTACGAGCCGACATTTTATCTGCGGCAACATCGCTCTCCGCCATTCAATCAACCTACGATGCGGCCCGAGCCGCCAATCCCGGAAGCGTCATCGTGCTCCGTCTCACCGCGCCGGCCATCGCCGGCGACAGCCCGTTGGTCCTGCAGTCCGACACCTGCGTCGTGATCGACGGCACGATCAATCTCGCGCCCGGCATGGCCGCTTTCGTCGCTGCGGGCACGACTTCCAGCCCGCTGGGGTTCATCAGTATCTCAGGAGGAACGATCGACGGACAAAATACGACGGGCAGGAACGGGATCGCCTTCACAAATTGCGCGAAGGTGCTGGTCGAGGATGTCAATCTGGTTAATTTCGGATCCAAGGCGACGCGGGTGACCGGCTCGGATGTCGTGCTTTTCGCCGGATGCAAGGAACCCTGCATCGTCGACTCCTGTGCGATAAGCGGCGGCGCGGCACGCGGCATCTGGACCAAGGGTATCACCGGAAGTTCGCTCTCCGGCACGCTCTTCATCGACAACGTTGTCTCTGATGTGAACATGGACGGCATCGATTTCGACACCGCCACTTCTTCCTCCTCTGCCTTTTACAATCTCTGCCGCAACAACGTCCGCTACGGGATCTTCGTTGAGGAGGGCGCCAAATACGTCCAGGCCCTCGGCAACACCTGCACAGGCAACGATATAGGGATCAATCTCTACTCGTTCGCCGTCGGTCCCACCGAAAAGAACACCGTGGTGGCGAATGCCCTCGCGGCGAACCGGCGTGGGTTGCGGTTCGGGGCCAATGACACCACGCCGAGCAGCGGGTTGTTGACACAGTCTAATTTTGCTTTCAACAACCGGATCGGCAATTCGGATCCGCTCTCGGCCATCGACGCGCAGGACGACGGAGCGCAGAATTACGTCTCGCAGAATGTGCTCTCTGCGAACGCAGCCGATTACGGCAGCACCAGCACCGCGATGTTTTTCAACTCTCCGGGTGCTTCCTCGACCGGAGCCGACGGGGCCGCCTATGCCAATGTGGATTTCACCGCCGCATACACCAACGGGATCCTTGTCGGCCAGGACGGATGGCTGACCTATCTCTCGAACACGGCGTCGCCGATCACGGTATCGGGAGGCGAAGCTCGGCTGGCCGGCGGCACAAGCTATCAGGCGGCCTGCAAGAACATTACTCCCTACCAATTCGCGGACAATGCTTCCGTCCATCTCCGCGTCGACGTCAACGTGCGGAATGCGCCGACCAACGGGACGGACTTTTTTCTCGTCACCCGCGAGACGGATGCCATCACCGGACAGCCGAGCGGCAAAAACTACTTCCGGCTCTATGTGAAATCTTCCGGCTCCGGGTTCCAGATCGGGTGGAATCCGCATGCCGAGACGGGGACCAATGTTTCTCCGCCGGTTCCGACGTATGCCGATACCGTCTTCAACTTCAACCGCGACTACCGTCTTGTCATGCGGTGCGACTCGGCTGCTTCCCGCAACAACGACGACACGTATCTTTTTGTCGATCCCACCAACTCTTCCTCCGTTCCGCTGCTCTCGCGGAGCACTTGGATCGGCAATACCGCGGACGAGTTCAGCGCGACGGCATCCACCGCGACAAACCGCGTCGGGGGATCACTGAACCTCGTTCTCAAGCAGCAGACGGCGACCAATACGCCCCTGCTTTCGCTCGGCGTGAAAAACATCGTGGTGGGTGATGCGCTCGGAGATGTCGGTATCGTGCAAGTCACCGAATCTCTCCCCGAGCCGGTCGCCACCGAGTTCACCAACTCCTCCGTGGCGGGTGCTGTGACATGGACGAGCGGCCCCGGTTGGACCGCCACTCCGGTGAGTTCCTCGAATACTTCGATTCGCTTCCAAGGAACATTGACTAACAATCTCTCCATCACGCAGGACACCGGAACCGACTTCGTCCTCAACGCGCTGACCAATGCGAACACCGGCGCCTTCGCCATGAATTTCTCCGGCGGTGCTTTCGAGTTTCGAAAAAAAGACACCGCCAACCCCTCGCTGATTTTCGGCAACAGCTCGTCAACGGTCCAACGGTTTAGCAACAACTTTGTGCTCAATGACACACTGACGGTCAGTCAGGCAGGATCAACGACTTCGAATTCGATCATCGCCGGTTCGATCAGCGGTGCGGGCGGTTTGCGCAAGGGTGGTAACGGCCATGTTTACATCACCGGCACAAACAACAGCTTTGGCGGTCTGGTGACCAATAGCGCTGGTATCCTCATCGTGAGCACCATCGGCAGCGCCGGAGTCAACAGCTCGCTCGGCACCAATGGCATCGTCACGTTGGGGGATGGTTCCGGAACCAATGCCTTGCGCACGATCAATCCCGCCGCCGAGATCTCGGACAAAAACTTTTTTCTGGGCGGTTCAGCGGTCAACACGCGCATCGAAAATTATTCCGGTGGCGTCCTAACCCTCACCGGCGGGATCAATACGGTGACCAACGCGGGCAAGACGCTTTACATCGTGGCGAAGAGCAACAATGTCGTGCTCGGCGGATCGATCGCGACGAACTCGGCTGCAAGCAACAATCTGGCGCTGTATCTGACCAACAGCACCAACCGCACACTGACCCTTTCCGCATCGAACGCTTTCCGCGGGGGCGTCACGATTGAAAGCGGAACCTTGGAGGTGACGCATCCCTCCGGCCTTGGCAGCGGCGAGATCAGGTTGGCGCCGGCCGTTAGCAATGGTGCCATCCTCAGGGTGGCCTATGCGGGGCCGGTGGCCGTACCCGGCAACCTCCTGCTGCTAAATGATGCCATCATCGACGCGGGATCATCCTCTTCCTCACTTGCTTTTGCCACGGCGACAAACTGGACGGCTGACAAATTCCTCACGGTGAGTAACAGCGCTTCAGGCAGAATCTATATAACGAATACAAACGGAGTTTCTTTATCACGGATCCGTTCGGCCGAGACACCGACTTACAGCGCGTCTTTCGGTGTCGGCGGTCTGCTGATTTTCTCGCCGTCGACACCGTCCGGAACGACTTACGATGGTTGGCTTTCCTCGGCCGGAGCAGTGCACGCGCCTTCGGCGCTGCTTGATTATGCGTTCGGCGCGAGTGCTCCCGGCCTGCTGCCCGCACAATACTGCCCGAGTGGTGCATTGAGGGAAGGAATGGTTGTTCTGACCTACTATGTCCGCCAAGGAGCGATCGGGCTGACGGCAGTTCCTGAATTGAGCCTCGCGTTAGACGGCCAGGGCAATGGCTTCGCGCCTTCCGCACTCATCACGGAGGTTTCGACCGGCACCGTATCGACCAACGGCGTCTCGCTCGATCGGCGCGAGGCTTCCATCCGCATCGGCGATGTCGGCGCGAAAGCATTCCTTCGCGTCAAGGTCACACAGCAGTGACGCTCAAACTCCGAATAGGGACCTTCTCACGTCGCAGTGCCTGTCGAGCAAGCCGGCTGCATCGAAGTCCGGATCGGGTTCCGTGCGATTCGACTCATCGACGGCCGCGCACCATTCGGCCCATTGTGCGAGGCTGCGGGATTTGTCTGCCGCGGCAATCGCCTGGATCGCGGCGCCGAGGGCGGCTCCTTCCGCACTCTGCATCGTAACCACGGGATAACCGAAAATGTCGGCAGCCACGCGCCGCCATACCGCGTTCTTGCTGCCCCCTCCCGTCAGGCGGATCTCGCGCGGTTTCAACCCGAGTGTTTCCATGCGGCGAAGTCCGTAGGCCATACCCAAGGTGGCTCCCTCCATGGCGGCCCGCGCCAGGTGTGCGGGCGTGGTGTTGGTCGCCGTCATGCCGTGCATCACCCCGCACGCGTCTGGCAGGTTCGGGGTGCGCTCGCCCTGCAGGTAGGGAAGAAAGAGCAGGCCATCCGCGCCCGGTGGGATCCCCGCAATCTCTTTCTCCATGCGCGCGTGGTCCCAACTGAAGAGAGCGCGGAATGTTTCGGTGGCAACCGTCACGTTCATCGTGCAAAGAAGGGGCATCCAACGGTCGGTGCTGTCGCAGAACGCCGCGATTTCCCCCCCGGGATCGATGACGGGTTGTCCCGAGCAGGCGAAAATCGTGCCGCTCGTTCCGAGGCTAGCCGTGACGATGCCCGGCGCGATGTTCCCGGTCCCGATCGCCGCCATCATGTTGTCACCACCGCCCGCGCTGACCACGACTTTGCGCGAGATGCCCCATGCGCCGGCCAGTTCAGAAATCAATTCACCGGCCGGTTGCAGCGATGATCCCGCGGATGGGAGTTTTCTAGGCAACTCGTCGTCGATCGTCCGGCATGCTTCCATGCTCCACTCCCGCTTGCGGACGTCGAAAAGGGCTGTTCCGGAAGCGTCGCCGAATTCCATGCGAAGATTTCCGGTCAGCCGCAAGTTGAGAAAGTCGTGGGGCAGCGCAACATGGGCAAGCTGGGAGAAATTGGCCGGCTCTTTCTGTTTGAGCCACAAAACTTTCGGTGCGGTGTAGCCGGGCAATATGTCGTTGCCGAGCAGTGCGATGGTCTTGTCGCGGCCCCCGAGTTTGCCGCGAAGTTCCTCGCATTGCGCAATGGTGGATGTGTCGCACCATAGTTTGGCTGGCCGGATCACTTGATGATTCGCATCGAGCGGCACAAAGCCGTGTTGCTGTCCGGAAACACCGATGGCCGCGACTTCTGCTTTGCGCGGCCCGAGTTGTGAGAGAACTTTCCCGACGGTTTCCCCGAGGGCAGCCCACCATACGGCAGGGTCTTGCTCCGCGTGGCCCGGCGGCAGGCCGCCGACAAGCCCGTAGGCTTGGGTCGCGGTGCCGACAATTTGTCCCGAATCGCCGTCGAGCGCGACGGTCTTCAGGCTCTGCGTTCCGCAATCGATACCGAGGGAGATCACAAGAACTCGTTGAGGATGTTTTCGAGGTATTCCTGCCCGCCGCTTTCCAGCACGGGAGGCGGCTGCGCGAGGGCGAGTGTTTCGAGTTCCCTGAGAGACGAACGTCCAGCCAGAATGCTTCCGCCGAGCGGAGAATTCCACGAGGCATAGCGATGCGCGACGAATTCCCCGATCCGCCCGTCGTCGCGGATGGCTGCGGCGATCTTGAGTCCCCTCGCGAAGGTATCCATGCCGCCGATGTGTGCGTGAAAAAGATCGGCCGGAGTGTGCGATTCCCTCCGCCGCTTGGCGTCGAAGTTCAAGCCACCTTCCCTGAACCCACCCATGGCAAGGACTGCGAGCATGATATCCACGGCAAGGTATATGTCGGTAGGGAATTGATCCGTATCCCAGCCGATCAATTGGTCGCCCCGGTTCGCGTCGATCGATCCGAGTTTTCCGGCAGCCGCGGCGACGGCAAGTTCGTGCTTCATGGTGTGGCCGGCGAGCGTCGCGTGATTTGTCTCGATGTTGAGTTCGAATTCGTCGAGCAGGTCGTATTCGCGCAGGAAGCTGAGGCAAGCGGCGCAGTCCGAATCGTATTGGTGGGTCGAAGGTTCGCGTGGTTTCGGTTCGATCCAGAATTTTCCGGTGAACCCGATTTCCTTTTTCCAATCCACGGCCATGTGCAGCAGTGCGGCCAACTGGTCGAGTTCCCGCTTCATGTCCGTATTCCAGAGCGTGGAATATCCCTCGCGTCCGCCCCAGAAAACATAACCCCCGCCGCCGAGTTGCTTGGTGACCGAAATAGCTGTTTTGATCTGAGCCGCGGCATGGGCGAACACCGGCAAGCTGGGTGAAGTCCCGGCTCCTTGGGCGAAGCGCGGGTGCGCGAAAAGGCAGGCCGTAGCCCAGAGAAGTTTTTTGCCGGTGCGCTCCTGCTCTTCGGCAAGCGTTCCGGCAACGGCATCGAGGGCGGCGTTGGACTCCGCCAGAGTGGGGAGTTCCGGAGCCACATCCCGGTCGTGAAAGCAGTAGAAGTCGATACCGATTTTCTCGAGAAATTCGAAAAACACGCGCACGCGTTTCTGCGCGTTCGCCACGGAGTTGGAGCCATCGTCCCAAGGCGTGAGGGCCGTGCCGCCGCCGAAAGGATCGGACAGGGGATTGCGCATCACATGCCAGTAGGCCGCGGCAAAACGAAGGTGCTCGCGCATCGGCTTGCCTTCGACCAACTCCTCGGCGTTGTAGTGTTTGAAGGCGAAAGGATTTCTCGACTTCGGCCCTTCGTAAGCGATTGCGGGGATTTCAGGAAAGTAGGACATGGAGTTTTGTTTCAAATGATCGCGGGTGCGATTCGGTCGCCGGCGCACGTCTGCCAATGCAGGCCGTCCGGCGAGCGGTAAAGCCCCAAACTCGAACGGTGGGAAGAGTCCTCCTCTCCCATTAAAATCATAAAGTAGGAGCTTTGCTCCTGCCAGACAAACGGTGCTCCGTGGCGGAAGGAACACCACGGTTGGGCCGGAATAGCGACGCGGCCCAGCGGTTCCCAAACGAGAAGATCATCCGACGCGGCCAGGGCGAGATGCTGCTCTTCGATGCCCTCGCTCAGCATCATGATCCACCGCCCGCCCGCGCGATAGACGACAACGTTTTCCACCCCGTCGGGCGCGCGGTCGCGTCCCAAAAGCGGAGACTTGATGGTGAGGATGTTCCATTCCTCCAAGATCGGATCCCGTGTGACAGCATGGCCGAGAAGATTGGCACGCTGCGGCATGCCGAGGCCGTCCGAGCCGACGAAGAAACAATGGAGCTGATCGCCATCGACCACGAAAGAGGGATCAATGGCGCGCTTGTCGGTGTTCCATGGGACCGTCAGGGCTTGATCGAGAAAACTCCGCGGTTCGGACCATGCACAACCATCGGGTGACTCGGCATAGAAAAGTCTCTGGGGCCGTTGCGGGTAAGATTGGAAGGGGAGCAACCAGCGTCCGTGCCACCGGACAACATCCCCCGGTGAGGCAAAATTCGGACCGGCGATGGTGCGGTGAGCGGAGAATGAGACGAAATCTTTGGTGAAACAGCAACCGACAGACCAATTGTCAGCGCTGTTCCAGTCGTCTCCTTTGTATCGCGTGTAGAAGAGGTCGTATCCGTCTCCTCGCCGATGCACCGACGGATCGCGCAAGTTGTCCGCGAGGCGCAGCACGGGATTGGTGATTTTTGCCGTGGCGATCATGGAAAGCGTTCTCTACGGGTTCAGACCTCAATGGGTCGATAGTTGTGATCGCCACCCAGTTTCTTCCAGTCGCGCAAGACCAGACAGCAAATGACAAAACCGGCGGCGCAGCAGGCCGCGCACCAGGCGAATAGCAACCGGTAGTCACGCAGGTGTTCGATGAGCCAACCGCAGAGCACCGGCGCCAGGATCACGCCGCTGAATCCGAAGATCTGGTTGGCTGAGACAAACTGGCCGTATTTTGCGCGCTGCATGAGACGCGGCAGCAGGGCGCCGAACCCACCTTGGTAGACGGCGACGGCCACCATGAGCAGCAGCCATGTCACGGTGAAGCTGTCCGGCGAATGCGCCCAGATGAAGCATCCGAGAAACGCCGCGGTGCTCATGGCCAGACCGGCGAGGCAGATCCTCACCGGATGCAGGCGATCGATGAAGGGGCCGACGGCAAAAAACACGGGGACGGAAACGAGCGATCCCCACCCGCGGATTTTTCCGAACTCCTCGAGGTTGAGTCCGATCGTGGGAGCATAACCTTCCAAACCTCCGCCGGGCTTTGTCCCAAAGAAAACGATGAAGGCCCACAGCGGGACGAGGGCGCTCCAGAAACAAAAGCTCAGCGCGTAAACTTTCCAGAAGAAAAGATGACCGAAGCTTTCGCGGAAATAATCCGAAGCGTGGCTCCAGAGGTTGGCCGACTTTTTTTCCGGCGGCGGCGCATACTCGCCTTCCTTCACCCGCCAGACAAGCAGCAGGAAGGAAACAGCATAAAGGAGGGCTGACACCACGTAGATCATCTCCGTGTGGGTCTCGGCGCGGCCGAAAAGAAAATAGTGGAAGGCGAACGTGCCCAGCGCGCCGATGGCGCGGTAGAACCCGATGAATTTGCCCATCACCGCGGTGGGTATCACATCGACGAAGAGAAATTGGTAGACCTGCATGATGTAGGTATTGGCCACCACGAAGAGCACCATGCACCCGCCGATCCAACCGACGGTGAACGAGGAAGCGGAACCGAGATTCATCAGCGCAGCGAGCTGCTTGCCGAGCGGTGTCGCGAAGCCGAGCCCGAGCAGGGAAAAGACGACAGCCGGAGTCGCCCACAGCAGGAAGGGGCGCCGGCGTCCGAGTTTTCCGCGGTGCCTGTCACTCTGCACCCCGACAAAAGGATTGAGCAGCATGCCGAGGAAAGCGGGCAGGCTCCCGGTCAGGAAGCCGATGAGCGCATCCGACGCCGAGACCCAACGCAGCTGCAGCGGGACCAAAGCTGTCGGAAGTTGCTCCATCAACTGCAGGCAGAAATCGCCGAGCAGCATCCAGAACATCACCTGGAAAAGCGCGAGCCGTGTGTAGGTGAGCGTTCCGACGCGATAGGTGTTCTCTTGCGGCATGAAAGCTAGCCCTGCGGGATCTTGACCACCTCGTGCAGAACTTTGCCGTGGTCGTCGCGAAATTCGATGGTCAGTTTGCCGCCTCCGCCGGATTTCACGTGGAGGAAGCCGCCGGTCGGTTCCGGGTAGATGTAAGGCTGGCTGATAAGTCCGTCCGGGTCAGTCGAGGCCTTGTCCCCGGGTCTGATGCCGGCAATCGAGTTTTCGTCGTTGAGCGCCCCGACCGAGAGCTCTTCGCATCCCGCCGGGTTGATGCTGTGGTATTGCCAATGGCGGTCGCCGCAGAAAATGAGGACGTTTTTGATCTTTTCCTTGGTCAGCCATTGGAAGAAAGAGTCCGCCTCGGCGCGAAACCCTTCCGGATTCGTGTGGTTGTCGCTCTTGCTCGCCCGGTCGGGCCCGATCATGGGAGTGGGGGTGACAATGATTTTCCACGTGGCATCGCTTTCTTTAAGTGTCTTTTCGAGCCATGAGCGTTGTTCCGCACCCCATATCGACTTCGCCGCTGTATCCGGCTCTTTGTTGTCAGAACGGTAATCGCGTCCTTCGAGCAACCAGAGTTGCACGTCGTTCGACACGCGGTGCGTGCGGTAATTCGGCGTTGTCTGATCGCCGGCGGGATGGATGGGCATTTGCTCGCGGAACAAGTCCATCCCTGTTGAAGCGGACGGCAGCTTGTCACCGCTCCGGTCGGCGTCATCGAAGCGGAAGTCGTGGTCATCCTTGAGCCAGTAACCCGGCACCGACGCGAGAAAGTCGACCAAGCGCGGAAAGCGGAACTGCTCGTGCCATTTTTTGCGCAGTTCGGGCAGCGTGCGGGCCGGTGCGTCGCGCGGGAAGTCGTAGTAAACGATATCGCCCGCCCCGATGAAGAAATCAGGTTTGAGTTCACGCATGGCGGCGAAGGACGGATAGCCGAGTCGTTTGTCTTCCTCGGTGGCCGTCACCGGTCCGCCGCCGTTGGCTTGTCCGCTCATGAATGCCTGATAGTGCATGCAGTTGCCCATGGTGAAGGAAACGCTTTCCGCGGAGGGATCGAGAGTCCGGAAGGAACGAGCAGGTCCTTTTCTGCCATCCTCGAAAACCACACGGTAGAAGTAGCGTGTGCCGGGCTGGAGACCTTCCAGCGGCGCGCGAATGATGAAATCCGATCCGGCCTTTGCCTCGAGGAGCGGCGTGCGCTTGGAGTCGGTGAAGTCTTTGCTTTTGCTCCACTCGAAAAAAGCTTTGCCGGCAACTCCCGGCACTTCGCCTTCGTCATCGAGAACCGGGCCCGGCACTGCGGTCAGCCTTGTTTGGAGAAGTCCGCTGTTCGACGTCACTTCGCCCGCCATCTCGCCCTGCGCATTGTGGGCCGGAGGCCCAGTAGGAACTACGGCGACTGGGGCAGTAAACCCGACCGGTGTTCCGCCCTCGCTTTCGAAGATGACGCGCACGGAGCGCGCTTTGTTGCCGGGAGGGAAGGGAACAAGAAGAGGTGCGTTATCCTTTTCCGTTTTGGCGGCGGCAAGTTTGCCGTCAATCCACACCTCGGCTCCACCGAGCAATCCACCGAAACGAAGCGCTCCGCCGTCGCGCTTCATGTTGGCAAACGGCTCGAAGGAAGCGGAGAAAACGCTCCAAGGTCCGCCGGTTCGAACGAGTGGTGTGCCGGGTGTGACCGTCGCCCACGAGTTCATGTCATTGCTGTCCGCCTTCATCAGGGGATCCGGCTTCGCTGCGAAACCGGGTGAGGCTTTCCATCGCTCGATGCGTGGTTCGTAGCTGGCTTTCGCGATCGCGGGCTTTGCCGCCGCAGCCTCGACCGGGATTTTGATTTCCGCCGGCGCGAGTCCGTCGGATTCGGCACGCAACACGACTTCCCCGGAACTGCCGCGCCTGCTTCGGATGATGATCTGCGCGAGGCCGTTGAAGAGCGAGCGCCGGTCTCCTTTCTGCGGCTCGTGACAACGCGGGTCTCCATTACCGAGACCGATGATGTCCGCCGGCCCGGCGATGGTGAACTTCACAGCATTCATGGCGGTCGGAACTTCGCGGCCCTTCGCATCGAGCGCGCGTACGGTTACGGGCAGAGCGTCCTCGCCGTCGCCGAGGATCGTCTTTCGATCGGGCGCGAGATCGAGCGCCGTGGCAACTCCGGTCGTTTCGATCCGTTTGCGCGAAACCTCGCGTCCCTGCTTTTTGCCCACGGCAAGCAACTCTCCCGGCTCGTAAGCGACGTCCCAGTGCACCATATCGAAGGGATCGACCGGCTTTTCGCCGAGCGATTTCCCGTTGAGGAAAAGCTCGACCGTGTCCGCGTTGGCCAGGGCCATGACCTCGATTGTCTCGCCTTCCCGCCCGGGCCAGTTCCAATGGGGAATGACTTCGAGCACGTCCTGATTTTTGCGCCATTGGGCCTGATGGATGAAAAACGCGGATTTGGGGAATCCGCACAGATCCATGATGCCGAACGAAGAGCTGGCGCTCGGCCACTCGAACGGTGTGGGCTCTCCAGCGTAGTCGAATCCGGTCCAGACGAAGCCTCCTGCGATGAATGGTCTTGTTGCGATCGCCTTCCAAGCATCGCGGTGCGTCGCGCCCCAGCGTGCGGCATGGTTGTCGCGGGAGTCGGCAGTTTGCTTTTCGTCATCGTTGGCATACTCGCCGCGCGTGATGAAGCACGAGGTGTCCTCCGAGCTGAGGATAGGCAGCGCCGGATGCGACTTGTGGAACTCGTCGTAGTCCTTCTGGTGGTAGTTGAAGCCCATTACGTCGACGGCTCTCGACACGTTGACCGGCGTGAAATATCCGCCGCTCATCGCGGCCGTTACGGGGCGCGTGGTATCGAGCCGTTTTACCGCGGCGACCATCCTGCGGGTCATTTCGTAGCCGGTCTCCGTTCCTTGGAACGGTTCCTCGTTGAATACCGACCACATGAAAATGGAAGGATGATTCCGGTCGCGGCGGACCATCCATTCGAGCTGGCGAATGTATTCCGGCGAGATATTGAAATTGCGCGCCTCATCCATGACGAGCATTCCCAGGCGGTCGCACACGGCCAGAAATTCGGCGGCCGGTGGATGGTGAGAGCAACGGATGGCATTGGCCCCCATGTCCTTCAGCTTCCGCACGCGGAATTCCCACATGGCATCGGGCATGGCCACTCCGACGCCGGCGTGGTCCTGATGGACGCAGACGCCTTGGATCTTGAGCGGTTTGTCATTGAGGTAAAATCCGGTCGCTGCATCGAAGCGCAGCGTGCGAAAGCCGCAAGGCGTCATGGTCTCGTCGAGGATTCGATCCGCCTGCTTCAGCACCGTTTTCACAGAATACAAAACAGGTTCCTCCACCGACCAAAGGCGCGGGTCTTTAATTGGAAGGGTGGCCTTGAGTGTTGTTTCACCGAGCACGGGAACCTCGCCTTCAGCGGAGGCGCCAGCGACCGGTTTGCCCTCCGGATCCAGCAGGGTGAATTCGACGGCAACTCTTGCGGAATTTTCCCCTGAGTTGACCAGAGTCGCCTCCACGGGAATGTTCCAGTGTCCGTCCGGCGAACGCTCGGGTTGCGCGAAAACCCCATCGGTGACGATGTGCACGGGGGCGCGTTTCATCAGCCAAGCGTGGCGATAAATCCCCGCACCTTCATACCACCATCCCTCCTGGGCCTCCGCATCGACGCGCACAGCCACGGTGTTGAATTCATCGCCGAATTTGACGAGCGGAGTGATGTCGATGTTGAACGATGTGTATCCGCACCAGTTGCGGTGCACGACCGTGCCATTCACCCAGACGGTGCAATGGGTCGACACTCCATCGAATTGCAGTTCCAGATGCTTGCCGCGGTCGGCGGAATCGAGTTGGAAGTGCCGGCGATACCAACCGAAGCCGCGCTTGCGGAATCCTTGGGCGAGGTTTTCGTCCTTGTCGATCGGCGACTCCGATGCCCAATCGTGCGGGAGGTCGACTTCGCGCCAAGAGGTGTCGTCGAACGCCTGTGCCGCTGCCCCGGATGCCGCCCCGGCCTTGGCACTCTGGTACGAGGCTTGGTGTCCCTTCACCTCGGGAAAAGGAATGTCGCCGGCATGGAACAGCCAACCATGGTCGAGTGAAAGACGCTCGCGGGCGGTTTCGCCCGCACGCGCCACGATCGACGAGGCGAGAACGAGCAGAAGAGTGCAGGGGCCGAAGAGCGGTCGTTTCATCACTTGAGAGCTTCTTCGGGCGATTCCGCTTTTTCCAAGGAGTAATGATAGGTCTGCGGTTGGTTGACGCGGTAGATGTCGTCCTCGATCGACTGGATCCGCCGGCGCATGGCATCTTCATTGCCGATTTGCTGCAAATAAGTCTGCGCGGTTTTGATATAGTAGCCGGAGTTCGCTTCTGGATCGTTTTTTCGGGCCTGTTTTTCTGCGATGAAGGCGTCGAGTGAGGCCTTCACCACCGCCGCGTCGCTCAGGTCGACACCCTTTAGGTGTTTCATTTCCACGCGCCGGAGTGTTCTGATCGTGCTGTCGAGCGAATGGTGCTCGCGACAAAGAGCGGCGATCTCCTGCGCCAGAACATTCTGCGGCGTGGCGGTATTGGTGGCGAGATTGAGGCCCTTCTCGAACTCCTGCTGCCCATAGGTGCCGACATTGGTGCCGTTGATCTTCAAATTGTAATTGCCGTCCTCGAGTCCCCGAACTTGGAGAATCTGGCGGTTGAGACGGTCCGTGAAGGGAACAAGTTCGAGCGCTTCCTTGGCTTCCTCAATGTGCGGAAAGGGCAAGGCCATTTCCTTGTTGGAAAAACTCAGTCCGCTCGGTGTGGCGGCGAGACTCGAGGCTACGGCGTTGTTTTGCTCGAGAACCTTCGCCGATTTCGCGTCGAGGGAAAGCCGCCAAACATCCCTC
>JBEDBL010000004.1:0-34708 GCA_041177245.1 Verrucomicrobiota bacterium | reverse complement strand
GTGTAGATTAATACCTGTTCAAATGTCGCGGTGAGGAGGAAGGCTAGGGTCAAAGCCGATTGCGCGATCACCGCGTTCACCGGAATTCCATCCGCATTGCGACGACTCAAAAATCCGAAGAACCGCGGATGGTCTTCGGCGAGGACCATTCCCACCCGCGGTCCGGCCCAGATCATGGCGCTCAACGCGGAGACAAGACCTGCAGCTATGATGACCGCTACTGCCCGTCCCCCGGCACCTCCGAAGACCGAGCTCGCTGCGACCTGCGCGACATTCAGCTCGCCTGCGAGCATTTGCGCGGGTGCGGCGCGCAGAAAAGCGTGGTTGAGCGCGATATAGAGCAGGGTGACGAGAATTGTTCCGGCCGCCAAAGCTCTCGGGATGACTTTCGCGGGCGCGTGCACTTCGCCGAGCACGTAGGTGGCGGCGTTCCAGCCGGAATATGCGTAGAGCGTATACATGAGCGATACGGCGAAGGGTGCGGAGAAAACGTAGCCGGACCACGGCCCCGCGGGCGGCGCTTCGCTGGGTTTCCCGCCAAGCAGGGCGAACGAAAGGAAAACGACCAAGGCTATCTTGAGCAGGGTGAAGCTAATCTGGAAAATGCTGCTCACAGCCAGAGTGCGCAGGTGGAAAGCGGTCACCACGACAACAACCGCGCACGATGCGGCGAGGGGAGATGCCTGCGGAAAAACCCCGTGGAGATAGGAACCGAAGGCCATCGCGGCGAGTGCGCACGGCGCGGCAAACCCGACAACGATCGAAACCAAGCCGGCCATAAAACCGAGAGAGGGATGATAAATCCTGCCGAGAAAATGGTATTCTCCGCCGGAGCGCGGAAGCGCCGCAGACAGCTCCGCGTAGCAAAGCGCGCCGCACAGAGCGAGCACGCCGCCGAGAAACCAAAGCAGCATGATGGCCGGGCGGGAGGGAATTTCGGCGATTTGGAACCCGAGGCTTGTGAAAACTCCGGTCCCTACCATGTTGGCCACCACCAAGGCTGCACAGGCGGCAAAACCGATGCCCGGCCGTCTTTTCATGGGACGCCTCCAGCTTGGGCTTGCCACTTCATGCCGAGCAGTCCTAGCATGCTCGGTCGCATGAGCGCCACCTTGCTCTTCCGCCGATTTCTGGCGGACCCTTTGAAAATCGCCTACGTCGTGCCCAGTTCACGCGGCATGGTGAAACGCATCCTCGGGCGCATGGACTTCGAAAAGGGGCGCGTTTTCGTCGAATTCGGGGGCGGGGAGGGGTGTTACACGCGCCAGATCGCACGACGAATGTCCGACGACTCCAAGTTGCTCGTCTTCGAACTGGACCCCCATTTGGCCGAGCACTTGCGCAGGCAGTTCCGCGACGATCCCCGCGTGCTGATCTACGAATCCGATGCCGCCCTTTTCCGCGACGAATTGCACAAGCTGGGATTCAAACATGCCGATTACGTCGTCTCCGGGATACCTTTCAGCTACATCGAACCGAAAGCCAAACGGGTGATCCTCCATTCCGTGCACGATGGCCTCTCCTCGGAAGGCCTTTTCATAGTTTACCAAGTATCCATGGAGCTCAAAAACCACGCCCGCATGTTCCCCGGCTGCGAGGTGGAATACTTCCTGGCGAACATACCCCCGATGTTCATTCTCGCTTTCCACAAGTCGGAGATCACGCTCCGGAAAAAGCCGCGGCGGGCGAAGCAAGCGAGCAAAGTCGAAGCCGCCGCCTGATGCCTATTTTGGCAGCAGATCGGCGACCATCGCCTTTTCTTCCTTCAGCTCGTTGACCGAGCGGTCGATGCGGGCTTGGGCAAATTCATTGATCGTAACGCCCTGCACGATCGAGGCGCCGCCGTCTTTGGTTGTCACCGGGAAACCGCAGACGAGGCCTTTTTCGATTCCGTAGGCGCCATCCGAGCAAAGTGCGACGCTGTGCCAATCGCCGACCGGCGTGTTGTTGGTCAGGCTGCGCACCGTCTCGATCGCGGCGTGCGCTGCGGAGAAAGCCGAGGATAGTCCGCGTGCCTTGATGATGGCCGCGCCGCGTTCCTGCACGGTCTTGATGAATTCACCTTCGAGCCAAGCGTTATCTGCGATGACTTCGGGCGCGAGCCGCCCGCCGATGCGTGCGTTGAAAAAATCGGGGAATTGCGTGTTCGAGTGGTTGCCCCAGATGGTCATGTTCGTCACGTCGCGCCACGGAACCCCGGCTTTTTGCGCGAGTTGCGATTTGGCGCGGTTTTCGTCCAATCGCATCATCGCGAACCACCGGTCGGCGGGAATGCCCGGGGCGTTGTTCATAGCGATGAGGCAGTTCGTGTTACAGGGGTTGCCGACAACCAGGATGCGCACATCGGAGGCCGCGTTTTTCTCGATGGCCTTGCCTTGGCCGACGAAAATCTTCCCGTTTATTCCGAGAAGGTCCTTGCGCTCCATGCCGGCTTTGCGAGGGACGCTGCCGATGAGCAGTGCCCAGTTCACGTTGTCGAATCCTCGGTCGAGCTCGCTCGTGGTCTCGATGCCCTCGAGCAGGGGAAAAGCGCCGTCTTGCAGTTCCATGGCCACACCCTGCAGGGAGGGCAGAGCAGGTTCGATCTCGATCAACTGCAGCACCACGGGTTGGTCGTTGCCGAAAACTTGTCCGCTGGCGATGCGGGGGAGGATGGAGTAGCCGATTTGTCCGGCGGCGCCGGTGATGGCCACGCGAATGGGTTTTTTCATGATTGGTGATTCTGCTCCGGTCATGCCTCCGGACTCGACCAAAAAATCTCCGCAAAATAAGCAAACCCGTTGCGCGTGCGCGCAACGGGTTTGCTCGGTGGGGGGGAAATGGTACTAAAGCTTGCCCTTGAAATCCTTGCCCGCGCTGAATTTCACGTTCTTCGACGCCTTGATCTGGATGCGGTCGCCCGTTTGCGGATTCACGCCTAAACGCGCCTTGCGGTGCACCACGCGGAACGTTCCAAATCCGACAAGTTGCATCGTTCTGTTCTTTTTGAGATGCGACTTGATGCCTCCGATGACGGCGTTGACTGCGCGCTCCGCGTCGGCCTTGCTGCCTTTGAGGTCTTTCTGGACCGTCTCGACGAGTTTGATTTTGTTCATGTTTTCGCGTTCCTGATGTTGCGCGGCCCGTGGACTGCACCCGCGGTCCGATTTATTCTTCACCGCGGGCGGGGGTGTCAATCGCCAAGCGCGCGGGTGTTTTTTTTGCCGTTTTCGGTTTGACACGAAAGGCCGGAAGGAGCCCGTTGGAGGGAATGAGTCTCCAGAGTTTCCGTCCCATGGACCAATTCGCCGCCACCGTTGCGGCGAATATCCGGTCCCGGCCGCGCATCGCCGCGGACGCCTACATCGCGTCTGATGCCACGGTCGTTGCCAACGTGGAGATCGGTGCCGAAGCCAGCATTTGGCACCAAGCCGTTCTCCGGGGCGATGTCGCCCGGATCGTGGTGGGGGCCCGGTCCAACGTGCAGGATGGTGCTGTGGTGCATGTCGCCGACGATCTCCCCACCGTCATCGGCGAGCTTGTGACTGTGGGACACAAGGCCATCGTCCACGCCTGCACGATCAGCGACGAAGTCCTCGTCGGGATGGGGGCCATCATTCTCGACGGCGCGCGCGTCGGGACGCGATCGATCATCGGCGCGAACGCCACGGTTAAGCAGGGTATGGAAATCCCGCCCGGATCGCTGGTTCTGGGCACGCCCGCCAAAGTTGTCCGCATCCTCTCCGAGGCCGAGCAGGATGAGGTCAAGTTGTGGGCCCTGCGCTACGTGCGCTTGTCCCGGGAATATCTGGCGGCCGCCCGCGAACACGCCTAGCCGCGAGCCTCGCTCACGTGGTCGTCCTCGCATTCGAGGTGCGTGATGACGTGCGCTGCCGGATGGATTTTCGATTCGATAGCGTCCTCGATTTCGGTGGCCAACCGGTGGGCGTCTTTGAGCAGAGCGTCCGCGGGGAAGTCGAGGTGCAATTCGACCAAATGAGCGTCGCCGACGTTGCGGTGGCGCAGATTGTGGAAGGAAATACCGCGCTTCGCCGTCTCCTCCTTGGCGATTGACTCGATGATGCGGTTCGCCTCCGGATCGGCGGCGTCCATGAGGCCGCTGATACTGCGGCGCACGAGGCGTATGCCGGAAACAAGGATGTTCAGCGCTGCAGCCGCCGCAAAGATCGGGTCCCAGTAAGCCCATCCGGTCAATTGCACGAGCACCAGCGCGAGGAGGACGCCGAGGCTGGTCCAGCAGTCTGTCAGCACATGGTGGCCGTTGGCCTCGAGTATGATCGAGCCCCGCCTGCGCCCCGTGCGGATGAGGTGCCAACCGAGAGTGCCATTGAGCAACGCGGCAGTGCCGGTGAGCGCCAAGCCGATACCGATGTGGTTCAACTCCGGTCCGGTCCACGCTGCCTTGACCGCCTCGTACAGGATGTAAAGGGCTGCGACGGCAATCATCGCCCCTTCAAACCCCGCCGAGAAAAACCCGATCTTCGCGTGCCCGTAAAGGTGGTTGTCGTCGGCCGGTTGCAGGCTCAGCCAAAGGCTGTAGGCGGCGAAGATCACCGCGGCAAGGTGAGCGAAGCTCTCGCCCAGATCGCTCAGGATGGCGGTCGAACCCGTATACCACCAGGCTGTCGCCTTGAGGGCCAGAAGCAGGACCCCCGCGGCGAGGGACATCCCCATGGCTCGCATTTTTTCCGGCGCGCCGGCCGGTTTCGGTAAATGCTCGCCCATGTTTCCATGACAACGTTTCCACCGTGCCGGGTCAACCGAAGACACTTTGCCGTCGCGGCTTGCCTGCCCCGTCGCATGGCATCAAACTTGCTCTCTCGTGCATGAAATGAGCGATCCTCAGTTGGAAAAACGCATCGGCTCCCTGCGCGGCATCATCGGCGGGGGAGATGATCCCGAAAAAACCAAGCGCCTCATCTATTACACCAACCTCAAATTGCGGGATTTGGGGCTTCCCGTTTTTCCCCTGCAACTCGACCCCGAGTTCGCCGATCTGGTCGGCGGCCTCATGGCGCTCAACCGCGAGAAGGACCGCCTGCTCGCCAAGCATCTTTGCCCCGTTGATCAGCGCATCCAGAATTTTCTCTATGATTACCTGCAGGACGCGGTCGAAGTCCCCCGACTTCCGGCGCAGACGTTCGTGCTCGATCGCCACGGCCTAGCCCGCCTGCTTTCCCTTTCTCCCGACCGCGACGAATTTTCGTCCGATATCATCAACTCCTACCGGGTGCGGCAAGGCGTGCTGCACAACCCGAAAAGCGACCGGCGCACGACGGAAGGCATATTCCACGTTACCGAGGACGGACTGCCGGTTCCGGCCGACAAAAAAGCGGTGCCCAAGGCCGTGTTCGGCCGATTGCTTCGTGCCGCCCTCAATCCGCCGCAGGAACTGCTCCGCCTTCCCTTCACCTCGACGCAGTCGCAGCCTGCGGAATGTTTCGTCTCTTTGCTTCTCCGCCCGGTCGTTTGCCCGGAAGTGCCCGGAGTCACCCCGGAAAAATCCATGGAGGTGCGTTTCTTCGTGCCCGGCGGACTCGTTTGCAATCTGGATTTCGTCGAAAGTATTTTCGGCAACGCGGGAGACCCGAATCTGCCGGAGAACGACGCGGGATTGGACGCCGAGCATTGGACCGGCCACACGGGCTGCGTCATTCTCGCGCCGCACCTCAACAAGTTGTCCAAGTCCGAACTCGGTCTACCCGAGTGGGAGGATGCCACCGAGCGTCAGCGCCGCGACGGTATGTGCTGGAAATCGCCAGACGAACCCTACAACGACGGCACGGCCTTCAAGATCACGGCCCGAGATGAGTCGGGAACCGTTGTCACCGTCATTTCCGACAACTACTTCGGCTACTGCAAGAAAGAGGTGAAAACCCAGATCAGCATGGCGGCCAACCTCTTCGGAAATGCGGAGGAGGAGCACGCGGGCGGTGCGCTTATTTTTCCCAGTTACGATCTTGCCGAACAAATCGCTGCGCCGGACCTTCCTCTTGAGATGCCGCGCAATTTTACGCAGGCCATGGACCTCATCGGCGATGCGGTCGAGTTGCAGCCCGAAGGCTACGGGATCGACAGGAATTTCCGCGACATTGTCTATGTTCCGGAGAACGCCCGCTTCCAACTCCTTGCCCAGAAAGTCTCCTGGGAACGCGACGGGAAGGTCGTCGGGATCCCGCTCCGGCTCGACCATCGCTACGTTTTGCCCTGCGGCTACAAAATCCACATGGATAAACCGGCCAGCGGCCGCGCCTGGCGGCTGGTCGGGACCATGGCCGAGGGCACGCTTTGCCACAAACCCTGCACGGTCTCGGGCGGCGGAAAATCGGAAATCTCCAAACCGATCACCGACGCCATCCTGCAGGGGCCGATTTTCGTCGCCGATTTCCGCGAGGACTTCGACCAAGTTGATGCGCTGCTCCGGCGGGATTACTCGGATCGCTATGCCGATCGGGCGCGCAACAGTCTGGACAAGCGGCTCATCCTCAGCCCCAGCCGTTCGCTCGGATCGGTGATCAAACTGCTCACGCCGTCCCCCTCGTTCAACCCGGAACACAACGCGTGGCTCGAAACGATCCCGCAACATATCAAGGAGCTGGTTTTTGTCCTCAAGCGTTTCTACCGCCCCGAGTGGGGTGAGCATTGGCGCGAAAATTTCAGCGTCGATACGGTCAACGGTTTGCCCGGCAACGAACTCCGCTTCCATACGCGCAAACTCGTGGCCAACTTCCTGCGCGTCGGGTTCGATGCGCACGACTCGTGGCGAACCTTCGGACTGCGCAAAGATTTCTTTCCGGCGGTCAAAATCCAGATGGAGGACGATATCACGGCCTCCACCGTCGTGCCGCGCGAACGCGTTGCCTCATTGCTCGACGGGCAGACCGGGCAATTGCCGGGCGTCAAATTTGTCCACAACTGCGAATACCGGCTTTTCCAGCGTCCCGACGACGCGATCCACCGCGGGTACGACAAGCAGACCGAGTTGGATTTCGCGCACGGCGGCAACTTCTTCTCGAACTACCAACCGCTCACCGCAGAGGACGTCCGCGCCCTCCGCGAGGACGCCATCCGGTTCTTCGAATACACGCGACCGATGCAGAAACTGATCGAGGGATACATCGAAGCCGGCCGCCCCGCGTTCTTCGTTTCCAACGCCAACCCCCGCTTGGTCGACGGGCGGCCCACCAAGAATCCCCGGTATTTGCAGACGCGTCCCGATCTGCTCGATCCGCGCGGACGCTACCTAGCAGACGTGGGCGTGCGACTGGCCAGAGGCCTGCGCCGCGACCAACCCGTCCTCACGCCGGTCAATGCGGTGCTGGCCGGGCGCCGCAACAATCCCCCGGACAAGGGTGCGGGGGTCCGCCCTCTCGCGGTTTACAACCCGATCCACCACATGGAGCTTCCCGAGCTTTTCATGGAGTTCATCTGCAGCATGACGGGCAAATCGCCTTCGACCACGGGCGCGGGCTCCGAGGGCGCCCTCACCAAGGGGCCGTTCAACGCCCTGCCGCCCATCTATGATTTGAACACCGCTTTTGTTTCCTATGCGGTCAGCGGATACGATGGCTTTGTCACCGCGGCCGGCTACGTCGGTCCGCATGCGCGCGTCGACCACGACATCAGCCTGCTCGTGCCGGAGGTGTGGTGCCGAATGTCCGTGACCGAGCGCTCCCCCGCGTTTTTACGCGACCACGGCTACCTCGAACCGTTGTGCGATTTCGATCACGCGGGACGCAAAGTCCTCGCCAGCCGGCTCGGCAGTCGCATCACGAAAAAATTCGTCAACACGTTCTTCGGCCGCGTCTTCAATCATCCGCACGTTGTTCTCACCGAGGACATGCTGCGCCCCGAGTTGCAGGACATGGAGACTTTCGTCGAAGGAATGGACAACGTGGTCGCCACGCAAAAGCGCGTGGCCGCGCTTTACTTCGAGGATCGCAGCATCGAGTGGGCCTGCCCGCCGCTCAGAGTCCTGCTGCACATCATGAAAGACGATCATTGGGAGGGCAAAACGCTGGAGGATCCTGAAGTCCGCGCCATGTTCACGCGCTACAGTGTGCTGGCCAGCGAATGGTATCGACGGCGGTTGGAGGCCAAAAAGCTCGTCGACGCGAATCTCTGGGAGCGCCATGCGGACTACCTCGAGAAATTCCTCAAAAACCCGAATTACTCCGCCGAGGCTGACCGGCTTGGCTTGCGCGCACGCTTGGATCAGGCGTGGGCTAATCTGCGCGAGGTCCGGTCGCCGGATTACGTCGAATCTCTCCGCGGTACCACTGGCGCCGAGCCCTCGATACTTCCTCTGGCAGATTAATGCAGCCGGGCTTCAGCCCCGTCTTTCTTTATTTTGGCGCCTTCGAGATCGATGTTGATGTGGAACTTGGAGAGGACTCCGGCGGCGTTGACCGGTGCACCAACATAGAGAACGCGGACCCATTCTGTTTTAGGGGTCAGCCGTCTTTGCCAATATCCATTGTAATAATACCAATAGTAATAATTCGTACGGTCCCTACTGTCGCGCGTTCTCAATTCAAGTGCTTTGTTGTTAATCCTCAATTCGACGCGATCGTAGTCTCCTTCATTGGAGAGGAAGTCTGAGGGGCGGATCAAGAGCCGCACTTTGGGAAGATCCGGTCGGGTCTTCAGAGAAACCTGGGCAACCGTGCCTGCGCCCAGATTGCCCGCCACGAGGTCAATATCTTGCACCACACCCGCTACTTGGACGGGGCTTCCCTCCAATTCCGCAAATGTGCTCCGGTTGGCATCGCAATACTCAGCCAGTGCAGTTGCGGCAATTTCCCTGCCCAAGTCGAAAGTGGCGGCGGGTGTCGGCGCGCTATTTTGCTCGACGGTTTGCGGGTTATTTGGCGGTTCTGCCGAGTTTTTGGAGCCGTCTTTGGACGAGCGGAAGCTTTCCAGAACTTGCGCCATGAAGTCCGTATCAATCCACGGAATCTTCCGGGGCGCCCCCGCCATTTCAACGGTGACTTGATCGGCTTCCCAAGCAATCAGTTTTCCAGCGGTCCCCGCAGCAACTTTGGTTTTTCCGACCGTGCGTCCATTCATCGAGAGCGGGAATTCGCGCTCCACAAGGAGAGTCACCGAGTGAGGCTGTGTCGTAGGCTCGTCGAGTAGCCGCTGCAAGGCTGCTTGCTGTTCGGTGGGCGTGGGATCGGGGGTTGGCGCAGGAGTCGGTGTGGGCGTAGGAGTGGGCGTAGACGTAGGGGTGGGCGTAGGAGTAGGAGTGAAAGTTGGGGTAGGAGTGAGTTTGACCTCCGTAAGTTGCTGAGTCTGAGGTCTCGTGTATTTCTCGTAAGCGAAGTAACATAGAAGTGCGAAAATTAGGAACAGGAGAAGATTTTTCATTCGCGGATGGATCGTCAAAAGCTCATATGCTACTACAACGATGCGAATCAAGCACCAACAGCCTTAGTTGGGATTTCTCGCTTGGCCTGACTTTTGGGCCTAACTGAAGGTCAGGTTTTTGACTCCCGCCGAGGCTGCGGAGTTCAGGACATCGATGATGCGCTCTTGGCGTGCATCGTTGGCGGGGCGGACGATGACGGGATCTTTGTCGCCGAAGCGCGCGATGTTATCCTTCAATCGCGCGCGCAACTCCGGCATTTCCTTGCTGGTCGGCGTGTCGAAGACTTTGTTGTTCATCGAGACGACGCCATCCGCGCTGATGTCGATAATCACCGGGGTGGGCGGAGGGCCGGCCGCTTTCGCTCCGCGTCCGCTGGGCAGGCTGATGTTTAACTCTTTCTCCACGACATTCGTGCCGGCCGAAGCCATGAAGAAAATAAGGAGGACGAAGACAACGTCCACCATGGGCGCGATCTGGAATCCAGCGTCGCCGTCTTCTGAGCCTACGGATCCTGCCATGGGTCAATAAATGCTGCGGTTTTGGTGGCGGCGCAAGGCTTCAGGACGACGGGGGAGGAACCGAGGGCGAGGAGTCCTTGTCTACGACGGAAAATGTCACATTGGCTATGCCGGCCTTGCCCACGGCCTCGAGCACGCTTTTCATCGAGGTGTAGCGCACGTCCCGGTCGGCGCGGATGAGCACGCGGACCATCGGATTTTGCCGGATGTTTTCTTGGAGCAGTGGAACGATTTCTCCGGCTGTCGCGTAGTTCTTTTCCTTCACGCTGATGCCGGTTTCGTTGCTCATCGGGTTGTGGGACAGGTTGACGATGATTTGACCCGGATTTTCTTTGGCGTCCTTCGCGTCCTTGGCCACAGGCAACCTGATGTTGCGGTTGGTCTGCATGACCTGCGTCGTGCTGATCGACATGAAGAAGACGAGCAGAACAAGCAGGATGTCGATCATCGGGGCGATCTGGAACTCCGGATCCGCCTCTGGTTCGGGTTTGCGGTGTTTTTTGCCCCCGCGCCTGGACATCACTTCGGCCATGGGAAGCGCTTACTGCTGCCAGTCGAGCGTGGTGCCGCAACCGGGGCAGGGATTGTGTCCTGGCACGATGGCGGACTGGCAGACGGGGCAGTTCGTCGTCAGTTGCATGGATACCTTGTGGGAAAGATTGGAAGCCGGCGCGGTTCCGGGCGTGAGGCCGTCTCCCGCGCTGAAGTTCTCGCCGATGCGCATGCCGCGCACCTCGTCGAACGGGATGTCTTCAACCAGCTGGTTCAATTCGCTGTCGGCGTACACCACCGCGGCAGTGATGCGGTTGCGGAAGAAGTAGTAGAAAATGAAGGCCGGGATGGCGATGAAGAGACCGCTCGCCGTGGCCATGAGCACTTCGCCGATTCGCAACGCCAGTTTGCCCATGTCGTTGACGCCTGTTTGTCCGAGAACGGAAAAGGCGCCCATCATGCCGATGACCGTTCCGAGCAGACCGATCATCGGGGAGATGACGCCGATGACCGAGAGGTAGCTGTTGCGCGTCTTGAGCGCCTGCGATTCCTTGATGCCCAGCTCGACGAGGGCGACCTCGGTGGCATCTTTGCCGCGACCGATCCTTTCCAAAGTGCCCCCGAGAACGGCGGCAATGTAAACCTTGGAATTGGCTCGGCAGGTTTCCCAGGCCTCCTGGTAGTTGCCGGCGAGGATGCTCTCATGCAGCGCGCTGACCAGCGGCTTCGGAGCGAGGCTCTGGCTGCGCGCGGTAATAAAGAGCTGGATGATGAAGGTGACCATGACCACCGAGGTGGCGACGATGCAGAGCCAGATGAAGACGATGAGCGGACCGCCGTGCAGGATCGTCTCGATGATCGACATGTTTGCCGGGTTGGTTGCTTCGCCTTCTGCGGCCGATGCAGAGGAAGCGAGCAGGGGGAGTGCGGTAAGAATGGTGAGGAGACGGATGATCATGGGATGGGTTGGTTTAAGGCGTGTTCGTCAGGGCGCGATGAGTCCGGGATTTTCCGCGCGCAGCGCGTCGGCGCGCTTGGTCGCATCGGAGGCGGCATTTTGGTCAAAAGGAAAAAGAGCGGAAGCTTTAAGATAGTTCTCCAAGGCTGCGGGCTTATCGCCCTCGGCCTCTTTGATTCTGCCCATCAAATAGTGGGCTTGGCATAAAGAGGATCCTTCGGCGGGGGGCGGAAACGCTGTCTTCGACGATTCGGCGAGGGTCTTGGAAAGCAGTTTGGCCGCTCCGGCCGTGTCGCCCGATTCAATGGCAAGGCGGGCCATGCCGAGATCGGCCAGCCCGGTGGCGGTCGGATGCGCTTTGGCAAATTGCTCGTAGGCCGCTTTGGCCCCTTCTTTGTCGCCGGCCGCCAGCTTGGCATCCCCAAGCAGGACTGTAGCGCGTAGGAACCATGGGGCGTCGAGACCCGCGAATTTGCCGTTGATGGCTTCCAAGGCTTCGGCCGCGCCCTTGGCATTGCCGCGGGCCAGCAGCGCGGAGGCCGCATCGAATTCGGCAGGCGGCTGCATTTTCAGCTCCTTCACGTCGGCGAAGGCGATCTTGGTTTTGGCCTTGGACGTTCCTTGGGTGACCTCGATCTCGAGGGCGTCTCCCGCGGTGCCCACGATTTTGCCCTCAACCGTCTGTCCCGACTCGCGGACCACGGCATCCTGCGCGGAGGCTTCCCGGGCGGTGGCCGCGGTCAAGGCGACGGCAAGAATTACCGCCAGTCCGGGGAGTGGGCTTGCTTTCATCGGTAGGTTCAAATAATCCAACCGTGCTCCGTTTACAACACCGCACTCCCTATGTTTACGACAATCCGCAAGCACCAGCGATGGCTCATGCTGGTCATCGCGGCCCTGACCATCATCGCCTTCGCCTTTCTCTACAATACCACCGAAATGGACCGCGTGGGCTCTAACATGGTGGCGAAGATTTACGGCCGGAAAGTCATGCAGGTCGATATCGAGAAGGCGGTGCGCAACTACCAGCTGGCCCTCGCGCTCGGGCAATTCGAACTTGTTCGCGATCTCTCCGGGCAGGCGCAGAGCGAGAACGAGTCGGCGAGCAACTTCATCTGGAACCTGATGGTCCTCCAGCACGAGGCGAAGGCCCTCAATATCGAACCCGGAACCGAAGCTGTCGTCGCCCGCATCAAGAGCCTTCCCGTTTTCCAGAAGGACGGGCAATTCGATCCGGTGAAATACTCCGACTTTGTCCAGCAGCAACTCGCGCCGCGCGGTTTCACCGAGCGCCAGCTCGAAGATGTTGTGCGCGACACGCTGCGCCTGGAGGAAATCAAATCGCTCGTCGAGTCGCCCGCCATGATACTGCCGGGGGACATACAGCCTGCGTTGGAGCGGTTGTCCCCGGCTGACGTCGTCCTCGTCGAGTTCGATCCCGCGGCGCTCGCCAAGGAGGTGTCGGTCTCCGACGAGGAAGTGCGGCGTGCCTACGACGAAAAGAAGCAGTCCCTCCAGTCGCCGGAGCGGCGCTCCCTGCGGTATGTGTCCTTCGTTCTCTCCGAAAAAGACGCCGAGAAAAAAGGCAAGGAACGCATCGCTGTGCTCCAGAAAATTGCGGAAAAGACCAATGCTTTCGCCCAGGCTCTGGCCGACAGCGGCCGCAACATGGCCGCCTTCGGCGAGTCGAAAAAAGTCGACGTGCACGCGACGCCGTTTTTCGACGCCAAAGGTCTGCCCGACGGGAAACTTTTCGACCATGATTCGGATGTCATTGCCGCCGCCAAGGATGTGGCCTTCCGGTTGCAGTCCAAGGACGGGAACTACGAGATCGTGGAACTCGGAGAAAAAGGCTACGCGGTCGTTGAAGTGGCTTCCGTGAAGGTTCCAAGGCCGCTCGAATTCGACGAAGCCCGCGCCGACTTGCGTGCCGAACTCATCACCCAGAAACGCGATCGCGCGGTTGCTGACAAAGCTGCCGCCGCACTTCCGGAAATCCGCGCCAAACTGGCCGCGGGTGGCGACATCAAAGAGGCCGCCAAGGCTGCGGGCTTGCAAACCAGCGAACTCAAAGGCTTGGTCATCTTCGACGAGAACTTGAAACCGGAAGAACGCGAGGTCGCCATGGCTGTCGCCGATTTGCCCGACGGACAACTCGGCGAATTGCGCGCGCGCCCGGGCGGAGGCGGTTTTGCCGCCTATGTGGCCAAGCGGTCCGAACCGGATGCGGCCAAGCTGGCGGAGCGCAAGCCGAAGTTGGAGCAAGGTATCCTGCAGGGCAAAAAAATGCTCATGCTCGCGCAGTGGTTCGCCGACGCGCGGCGCCAATCCGGGTTGGAGATGCTCCGCCCGGCCATGTAGCGCGGGGCGCGCCCCGAAGTTTCGCGTTGGGCCTGAGCCCGACTCACGCGATTATCTCCCTATGCCGGACAAACCTTTTTTCATCACCACGGCCATTGACTACACGAATGCGCCGCCGCACATCGGCCATGCCTACGAAAAAGTTCTGGCCGATGTCATCGCCCGCTGGCATCGCGAGCGCGGCCGGCCGGTGTTTTTTCTGACCGGCGTCGACCAGCACGGACAGAAAGTCCAGCAGTCGGCCGAAAAAGCGGGGATGACTCCTTCCGAGTTCGCAAGCGGGATCACCGCCAAGTTCAAAGCGCTTTGGGAAAAGTTGGGAATCGCCTACGACGGCTGGGCCGAGACGACCGATCCGCGCCACGTTGCGGCTGTGCAATCGGTTCTGCAACTACTGCACGACCAAGGTGATCTCTACAAGGCGAGGCACAGCGGGCATTACAGCGTGCGGCAGGAACAGTTTCTCACCGACAAGGAGCGCAATGCGCAGGGTGAATTCGGACCTGAGTGGGGCGAAGTCGTTTTTATCGAGGAGGAAAACTGGTATTTCCGGTTGTCGAAATACCGCGCTTGGCTCGCGGACTATATCGCCGCGCATCCCGATTTTGTTTTCCCTTCGTTCCGCGGGAACGAGCTGGCCAATGCCGTGGCCAAGGAGGCTGGCGACCTTTGCATATCGAGGCCGAAGTCCCGCCTTGCATGGGGCATCGAACTGCCTTTCGACCGCGATTACGTGACCTATGTCTGGTTCGACGCCCTCATGAACTACGCGACCTTCGCGGGCTATCGTGCGGCGGACGGGGCGAACCTCCCGGATTTTCAATCGCTCTGGCCCTGCGATGCGCACGTCATCGGCAAAGACATCCTCGTGCCCGCGCACGGGATTTATTGGCCTGTCATGCTCAAGGCCGCGGGATTCGAAGTCATGCCGAAGCTGCTTGTCCACGGTTGGTGGAACCTGGGCGGTGCCAAGGTGAGTAAGAGCGCTGGCAATGTGGTCGATCCCGATGCCTTGGCGGACCGCTACGGCACGGATGCTTTGCGCTACTACCTCATGCGCGATATCGCGACGGGTCAGGATGCGGATTTCAACGAGGAACGGCTGCGCGCACGCTACAATGCGGACCTCGCCAACGATCTGGGCAACCTCGTCAATCGCACGGTCAGCATGGCGCGCCGATACCGCGGGGGCGAACTGTCAGGCCTTGCGTCCGAAAAATCCGGCGATGTTATCGCGCTGGAAACGCTCGGTTCCGAGGTTGCGCGACGTTTTGATGCCGCGATGCAAAGTTACCAGGTGCACTCCGCGCTGGAGGCTGTCTGGGAACTGATCGCCGCGGCCAACGGCTTCGTGGAAAGTTCGGCCCCGTGGAAGTTGGCCAAGGACCCCGCGCTGGCGACGCGTCTCGACGAGGTTCTGTCCGCCCTGGTTGAAGCGGCGCGGTTGGCCGCCGTTCTCGCCAAGCCGGTGATCCCCGAGTCGGCGGCCAAATTACTGGGCCAGTTGGGATTTGCGGGTAGTGCCTCCATCCAATGGGGCGCGGCGCAACCCGGGCATCGCGTGGGCGAGCCGGTGCCAGTCTTTCCCCGCCTCGAGCCGGAACCCGCGGCCTGACCCTCAAGTGGCCAACCTCAACCGCCTCGAGCCTTGGGAGAGCCGCCCGCTCGGACAGCGTATCCGGTTCCGTATCGAATATGCCGGTCTCTGGCTCGCCTCCCGCTTGGTCCCGATTCTTCCGCTTCCACTGTTGCGCGCTTTGGCGCGCATGGCCGGCCGGTTGCTCTTTGCTTTCGACCGGAGGAGTCGTGCCATCGCGATGGAGAATCTGCGTTTGGTTTTCGGCGCGGAAAAGAGCGAAATCGAACTGCGGCGCATCGCCCGGGGTTCGGCGTCCCACTTTGCGCGCACCATGCTCGAGCTTTTTTGGGCGCGCAACTTCACCGCGGAAAATTACCGGGAGCAGATGATCATGGAAGGATGGGAGCAGGCGAGGGCGCTCAATGAAAAACACAAGGGCGGTATCTTCGTTTGTCTCCATTACGGCAATTTCGAGTGGCTGAGCATCGCCGGCGCTTTCGAGCGATTGCCCGGTTGCATCGTCACCCAGCAATTCGAAAACCCGCTTCTCGGTCCTGTCTTCGACAAGCTGCGCTCGCTCAGCGGCCACCGCATCATCCAGCAGCAGCGGTCGATGCTCATCACGCTCAAGCATCTCAAGAACGGCGGAAATATCGGTGTCCTCATCGACCTGCAACTCCATCCGAAACTGCCGGCCGTCCCGGTGCGTTGCCTTGGTCGCTGGCTTCCGGTGAGCAAGCTCCACGCCATGCTGCAGAAGCACACCGGACTCCCGGTGATTCCCATCGAAAGTGTGCCGCTCCCCGACGGTCGCTACCGCACGATTGCGCACGCCCCGATCTACTTTCCCGCCGAGGCAACGGAGCACGAGATCGCGCAAAAGTGCTGGGACTTTTTCGAACCCCAAGTGCGCAGTCAACCGGAAGCATGGCTTTGGGCCTACAAACACTGGCGCTTTGTTCCGAAAAACGCCGATGTTCCGTATCCATCCTATGCGCTGCAACGCAACCGTTTTGACAACTTGCTCGAAGAGGCGGTTGCAGGCACGGGTGCGGAAGGTGAGGATGCGGTATGAAAAAATCCTGTGTCCTTCTTTGCCTTGTCCTTGCCGGATGCTCCGGCGGCAACCTGGACGCTACATCCGGATACCGCGCCGCGTTGGCCGCGCGCCCCGGCATTGTTTTTTCCAACCCCGAGCAAGGACGGCGCGCGGCGGAGGTCTTCTCGGCGCTCTACGCGGATCTGAGCGAGGAAAATGTGCGCAATCGTGTCCGCACCACCTACGCTCCGGACGCTTGGTTCAACGACACGCTTTCCACCGAGGAGGGCATCGACGCGATCGAAAGATATCTGCTCAAGACCGCCCGCGGCTCGGAGATGGTCAAAGGTACGACGCAGGACGTCGCTGTTTCCGGGGCCGATTGTTATGTGCGCTGGACGCTCGAGTTCCGGACTAAGAACCTTGCCGGAGGGAAGCCCATCATCACCGAAGGTGTTTCGCAACTGCGCTTCGACGACCAGGGGCGAATCATTCTGCACCAGGACTTTTGGAATCCGGCCGCAGGCATCTACCAGCACCTTCCGCTGCTCGGCCCCGCCATCCGTTTTGTGAACGGGCTAATCGCCAAACCGGAGTAATTCCTAGCCTCCTGCCGGCTTCTCGTGGTGGCCGCCGAATTGGTAGCGCATGGCGGAGCAGACTTTGTCCGAGAAGGCGGGTTCCTGCGAGCGGAAGCGGGCATAAAGCGCGGCGCTGAGCACATCGGCGGGTACACCTTCCTCGATAGCGGCCATGATGGTCCAACGCCCTTCGCCGGAGTCCGAGACGCGACCGGAAAAGTGTTTCAATTCCGGATCTTCCGCCATGGAAATGGCGGTGAGGTCGAGCAACCACGATTGGATCACGCTCCCGCGCCGCCAGAGTTCGGCGATGTCGCAGAGGGGAAATTCGTAGACCAGGTCGTTGCCCATGCGTGGTGCGGTCTCGGCATCGTGCGAAACCGGGCGGGAATCGATATCGGCATGCTTGAGGATGTCGAACCCCTCGGCCAATGCCGCCATCATCCCGTATTCAATGCCGTTGTGGACCATCTTGACGAAATGCCCGGCCCCAGCGGGGCCGCAGTGCAGGTAACCGTCTTCCGCGGTGTCCCCGGGTTTCCCACGTCCGGGCGTGCTGGGAAGGTCACCTCGGCCAGGGGCGATGGTTTTGAAAAGCGGATCGAGACGCTGCACGGCCTCTTTTTCGCCGCCGATCATCAGGCAGTAGCCGCGCTCGAGTCCCCACACGCCGCCGCTCGTCCCGCAATCGATGTAATGGATGCCCTTCGGCTCGAGTTCCCGGGTGCGACGGCGGTCGTCGCGAAAATAGGAGTTTCCACCGTCGATGATGATGTCGTCTTTCCCGAAGTGGGGAACGAGGGATTGGATGACTTTGTCCGTCACCGCGGCGGGCACCATGATCCAAGCCGCACGGGGTAGTTCCAATTTGGCGGCAAATTCCGCGGGTGAAGCCGCGCCGACTGCACCTTCTTTGACGAGGGCAGCCACGGCGTCGGGGTGGGTGTCGTAGACGACGCAGGTGTGCCCGGCGCGCATGAGGCGCCGCACGATGTTCGCGCCCATGCGCCCGAGTCCGATCATTCCGAGTTGCATGAGTTCAGTCCTCCGTTGACTCCAAACGCGCGTCATCGAGCGACGCGGCAGCATTGTTGATTTCACGCGAGGCGCTTCCGATCGCTTCGAGGGCGGCAGCCAAGGCTGAGACTTTGGAATGGGGTAGATCGGCCAGGGCAATCTGCGCGCCCTGCAGGGCGAGGCGGGCCTGCTGCAACGATTTGTCGGCCGCGCGGAATCTTTTCGCCCGCGGATCGAGGGAATTCATCGCTTTTGTCTAGGCCACGCCGGCCTGCGCAGCAATCTCTCCGTCGTCAGATCTTGAGCGGTCTGCCGGACTTTCCACGCAGGACCATGAGAATCTCCGCCACGATGCTCACGGCGATTTCGGCGGGGGAGTCGGAGCCGATGTCGAGGCCGATGGGGGCATAAACATTGGCGAGCTGGTCGACTGTGTATCCGTCGGATTTGAGTCGGTCGCAGACCTGAAGGACTTTGCGGCGGCTGCCGATCATGCCGAGGTAACCGGGTCCGCCTTTTTTCAGCGCGGCGGCAAGGGCCGCGCGATCGATCTCGTAATGGCGGCTGACGATGACGATGGCATCATTCTTGTCCCAATGCGCTTTGGCGATGTAGTCCGGCGCCGCATCTGTGAGACGGCGATGGGCCGCATCGCAACGTGCGAGGATATCTTCACGGTCTTCGAGCGCGGTGACGAAAAATCCGCACTCCGCGGCCAGCTTGGCAATGGCCCTGGCGCAATGTCCGCCGCCGACGATGAGCAGCCTGTGGGTCGGCACTTGCGGTTCGATCAGAACGGTGACCTCGCCGCCGCAAATCGCGCCGAAGCTGTCCGGCTGGTCCTCCCGCAGCGTCCAGGTTTTCAGCAGAGGTTCTTTTTTGGCCAGGCAATCCAGCGCCTCGGTAATGACCAGCGCTTCGAATTTTCCGCCGCCGACGGTTCCCGAAATGGAACTGTCCGCATAGACGATCATCTTGGCGCCCGCATGGCGGGGCACCGAGCCGGCGGTTGCGGCGACGGTGGCGAGGGCGCATGGTTTGCCGGCGCGCCGCGCCTCGAGCAACTCCTCCAGCACGTCGCTCACGTCGGGAGGAAATCAGCCAACCCGGCTGAAGGCCTCGTCGAGCACTTCGAGAAGGAAATCGGCGTCGGCCTTGGTGATGCACATCGGCGGGGCGAAGCGGATGGTCTGTCCGCGCAATCCGCCTTTGCCGAGGAGAAGTCCAAGGTCGCGCGCAGTTTCGAGCACCTGCGCGCATTCCGCGGTGGCGGGTTCCTTGGTCTTGCGGTCCTTGACCAGTTCGATACCGAGCATGAGGCCCTTGCCGCGCACGTCGCCGATGATCTTGTGCTTTTCCTTCAGCTTGTTGAGCCCGGATAGGATGTAGTCGCCCATCTTGCGGGAGTTTTCCTGCAAATTGTCCTTCTCGATGACCTCGAGGACGGCTTTGCCCATGGCGCTGACCACAGGATTTCCGCCGAAGGTGTTGAAATGCACTTTGCCGACGAGCGACTGCGCGATCTCGTGCGTCGTGACCACCGCGGCGAGAGGGCAGCCGTTGCCGATGCCTTTGGCCATGGTGACAATGTCAGGGATGACGTCCTGCGTTTCGAAGCCCCAGAAATGCGTGCCGGTGCGACCGAATCCGGTCTGGACCTCATCGGCAATGCAGACGCCGCCAGCGGCGCGCACGTGCTCGTAGACATTTTTCAGGTAATGGGGCGGGAATTCGACGAATCCGCCCACGCCTTGGATCGATTCGGCGATGAAGCCGGCGATGCGGCCCGAGGTCGAGAAATCGATGAGTTCTTTGACGTCATTGGCGTATTTCACGCCCGCTTCGGGGTCGTCGTATCCCCAGATGCCGCGGTAGGGGTAGGGGGCCAGCGCGTGATGCACTCCGAAGGCCTGAGGAATGTTGTATTTCCACGTGCCGTGCGCCGTGACGCCCATCGTGGCGTGGTTGCCGCCGTGGTAGGCGTTGCGCAGCGCAATGATGTCGAAATTCCCCGTGTGGGCGCGGGCCATGAGCATGGCGAGGTCGTTGGCTTCCGATCCCGAGTTGACGAAATAGCAGGCCTTCAACTTGCCCGGCATCTTCGATGCGAGCTTCTCCGCGTATTGCGAGACATTCGGGTGGAGATAAATCGTCGTGGAGTGCTGATAGAGTTCGCTCTGCCTGTTGCCGGCCTCGATGACGTGGGGATGGCAATGCCCGACGCTGATCGTGACGATGCCTCCAAGGCCGTCGAGATAGCGTTTGCCCTTCTCGTCCCACACGTATTGCATGCGGCCCTCCACGACCATGAGAGGCTTTTTGTAATAGAGGAAAATGCCGGGATTCATGAACTGCTTGCGCAGTTCGAGCACCTGATCTGCCGAAGGGCCGCTGTAAGCCCGGGGTTGGTGATCGCAGGGAGGGAGGACTGGCTCTTTCATCGGTTGGGAAAAATGGGCCGAATCAGACTATAAAGCAAGAACCCCAAAGCGAAACCGACAAACCATGCGTAATGATAACCCGCGACCAGCCACGCGGGGAAGGCGTCGTCCGGCATCGCCTTGATCGTGACGAGAAATCCGGGGAGGTTCGGAAGCACCGAGGCGACGAGAGCGCCGAATCCGACGAGGCTGAACCCGCCGGTGTAACGGTAGATGCCGTGAAGGGTGTAGAGCTGCGCGGCCTCCAACTTCTTGCCCCGCCAAACGTAGTAGTCAGCGATCATGATGCCCGCGATCGGTCCGAGCAACGCGCTGTAGCCGATGAGCCAGGTGAAAATGTAGCCGCTGGGATCCTGGTAAAGTTTCCATGGCATCATGAGGATGCCGATGAACGCCGTGATTAATCCGCCCGCCCGGAAGCTGATCCGTTGCGGGGCAAGGTTGGAAAAGTCGTTCGCGGGCGAGACGACGTTCGCCGCGATGTTTGTCGAAAGCGTTGCGATGGCGAGCGTGACCAAGGCGAGGGCCGAAACCCACGGGTTGCCGAATTTCGCGATGACCTGCACCGGATCCCAGATGGCCGTTCCGAAAATGACGACCGTCGCGCTGGTCACCAGAATGCCGACGAAAGCGTAGAAGGTCATCGTCGCGGGCAGCCCGAGCGCCTGTCCGACGACTTGGTCGCGCTGTGAACGGGCGAACCGCGAGAAATCCGGTATGTTCAACGAAAGCGTTGCCCAATACCCGACCATTGCGGTGAGCCCCGCGCCGAAAACCGGCCAGAATTTCGCCGCGGTATCGAGAGTGGCCGGTTTGCCGAAGATCGGCCCGAAGCCGTCGGCCGCCTCATAGGCCCACCAGACGAGGGCCACGCCGACGAGGAGCAGGAACGGCGCGCTCAAGGTCTCCAGCCATTTGATCGAAGTCATGCCGCGGACGATGAACCAGACGTTGACCGCCCAGAAAATCATGAAGCAGGCGAACTCGCCGGCGGAGATGCCAAGGAAGGGCAGGTTCTGCTTCGCTGCAGGGTCGAAGCCGAATATGACCGCCGCCGTGGCATAGATGGCCGCGCCGCCCACCCACGTCTGGATGCCGAACCATCCGCAGGCAACGAAGCCGCGCATCAGTGCCGGAATGTTTGAACCGAACGTGCCGAACGAGGCGCGCAGCAGCACGGGAAAAGGAATCCCGTAAGCCGTGCCCGGATGCGCGTTGAGCGTCATGGGAACGAGCACGATGACATTACCGAGAAAAACAGTGAGCGTGGCCTGCCACCAGTTCATGCCCTGGTCGATCAGGCTGCTGGCCAGAGTGTAGGTCGTGATGCATACCGCCATGCCGACCCAGAGCGCGGCCACGTTCCAAGTCGTCCATGTGCGGTTCTCGGGCGCGACCGGCGCGAGGTCCTCGTTCCAAAGCCGCACGTCGTGATGATTGTTTTGTGCCGTCATGGCTTTCTTTTCCCCGCGGAGTCGGGTCAGGTGCCTTCCTTGTCTATTTCCACCGTGAGAGTTTTTTCTTCAGCCGGCTGCCTTTTCTGGACGGCGCGCCAATCTTGGATCTTGTGGGAGAAAGAAAAAAGCAGGTAGAGGCCGGCAATCACGACGAGGGGCAGGGTCACGCTGACCAGAAAAAACTGCACGGGGCAGGGAAACCTCCGCTCGCAGTGGGGACACTGGAGAAAAGTGGCCCATTGCGAATGACATTTTTCGCAGCGCGGCATATCGGAAAGGAGCATCCCGATAAGCGGGCTGCTGCTCAAGGCCAATAAGTCCGGCGACCGTCTAAAAATGCGACGGCTGCCGCTTGAGGAATCGGCCGCGGCCGACCGTGCCGCAGAATTTTCCGTCGTGCACCGCCACTTGTCCCCGCACCGTCACGATCGACGGACGGCCCTCGATGTCCCATCCCTCGAAGGCGTTGTAGTCGACGTTCTGAGTCTGGGTCTTGGCCGAGAGCTTGCCCCGGTAGGTCGGGTCGTAGATGACGAGATCGGCGTCCGCGCCGGGTTGGATGACGCCTTTGCGCGGGTACAGATCGAAAATTTTCGCCGCGTTGGTGCTGGCCACGGCGACGAGCTGCTGGAGCGTCAGGCGGCCTTTCTTGACCCCGTGCGTGTAAAGGAGATTGATGCGGTCCTCGATCGACGGAATGCCGTTGGGAATCTTGGTGAAGTCGTCCTTGCCCATCGGTTTTTGACCTTTGAAGTCAAAGGGCGCGTGGTCCGTGCCCACCGTGTTGACCAAACCGCTGGCCAAGCCATCCCAGAGAACCCGCTGGTTTGAAATATCGCGCAGGGGCGGGGACATGACGAACTTCGCGCCCTCGAAATCCGGTTTCTCGGCGTAAGTTTTGTCGAGGACGAGATATTGGATGAGGGTCTCGACAAAAACGTGGACTCCGCGCTCGCGTGCGGCGATGGCCTCGCTCAATGCTTCCTTGCAGCTGAGGTGGACAATGTAGGTGTGCGCACCGGTCAGCGCGGCGAACGACATGAGATGGTGCACGCCCTCGGCTTCGACGTAAGGGGGGCGGCTGTCGTGGTGGGCGTCCGGCCCGGTGCGGCCCGAGGCAAGGAGTTCCTTTTGCATCTGTGCGACAAGGGTTTCATTCTCGCAATGCGCTGTGACAATTACGCCCAGTTCTTTGGCGAGCTTCAGCGTCTCCCAGAGTTCCGTGTCGTCGACCCCGAAGGCGCCTTTGTAGGCGAGGAAGACTTTGAAGCTGCCCACGCCTTGCTTGACGATCTCGCGCAGTTGCTTGGCCGAGTCCGCATCGAAACGCGTTACCCCCATGTGGAAGGTGTAATCGCAGCAGGCCTTTCCTTCGGCTTGGGCCTGCCAGGTGGCAAAGCCCTCTGCCGGCGACATGTCCCGCGACGGACAGACCATTTCGAAGATGGTTGTCGTCCCGCCGACCAGCGCCGCTTTGGTGCCGGTCTCGTAGTTGTCCTTTGAATACGTGCCCATGAAGGGCAGATAGATGTGGGTATGCGGGTCAATGAATCCCGGAAAGACGTGTTTACCGATGGCGTCGATCACCTCGGCGCCGTCTGGCGCCGTGATATTTTTGTCGATCCGGGCGATCGTCTCGCCCTCGCAGAGGATGTCCGCGGTGTAGCGGGTGTCGGCGTTGACGATGTCCGCGTTTTTAATGAGCAGAACCATGGCCACTACTTATCGCTCCAAATAGAACCTTCCCCGTAGCTGAACCAGCGGGTTGTGGTCACTTTCTGCTGGGTGTAGAAGGCGACACTCTCGCGGCCTTGGATGTGCAGGTCGCCGAAAAACGACTGGTGCCATCCGCTGAAGGGGAAGAATGCCATGGGTGCAGGGACGCCGATGTTGACTCCGACCATGCCGGCTTGGATGCGGTGGCGGAATTCGCGCGCGGCTTTGCCGCTGCGGGTGAAGATGGCTGCACCATTGCCATAGATCGAGCGGTTGGCCAGATCGATGGCCGCATCGAGATCCTCCAAGCGGACAACGTTCAGGACCGGACCGAAGACTTCCTCTTTCATCGTGATCATGTCGGGAAGGACATGGTCGAGGACTGTCGGACCGACATAAAAGCCTTTGGGTGCTGATTCGACTTTGGTCGTCCGTCCGTCTGTGAGGGGTTTAGCGCCTTGGTCCGCGGCTTGCGTGATCAGATTGCACACGCGGTCGGCATGCTCGCGGGTGATGACCGCTCCCATCTGGGCCTGCGGGTCGCGGTCGGTCGGACCGACACGGATCTTCGAAACCACATCGACGAGGGCGGGAAGAACGGTGTGCGCGGCATCGCCGATGGCAATCGCTGTCGAACTGGCCATGCACCGCTCGCCGGCGCAACCGAAGGCAGATTCAACCAATCCGGTGGCCGAATTGTTCACATCGGCATCGGGCATGATGAGGACGAAATTTTTCGCCCCGCCGGCCGCTTGGACGCGTTTGCCGTGTGCCGTTCCTGTTTCGTAAATGTATTTCGCGATTGGTGTGGAACCGACGAAGGAGACGGCTTTGATCAGTGGATGTTTGAGGATGGCATCGACCGCCTCCCGTCCGCCGTGAACCAGATTGAGCACGCCCGGTGGTAGTCCGGCTTTCTCCGCGAGTTGCGCGATGCGGATCGACGTAAGCGGAACTTTTTCGCTCGGCTTGAGAATGAACGTGTTCCCGCAAGCGATGGCCATGGGCCACATCCAGAGCGGAACCATGGCGGGAAAGTTGAACGGCGTGATCCCGGCGACGACGCCGAGCGGTTGGCGGATGGTGTCGCAGTCGATGCCGCGGGCCACATTCTCCAGCGACTCGCCCATGAGAAGCGAGGGTGCACCGCAGGCGAACTCGATGTTTTCCAGTCCGCGGCGGACGTCACCGCGGGCCTCGGCCAGCGTTTTGCCGTGTTCGCGCGTGACGCTTTGGGCCAGTTCCTCGAAGTGGTCTTCGAGCATGACCTTGAGTTTCATCAAGATGCGCGCGCGCTCGACCGGCGGCGTTTCCATCCATTTCGGAAAGGCATCGGCTGCGGCGCGGACGGCTTGGTCGAGCACGTCGGCTCCGCAGAGCGGAGTCTCGGCGATGATTTCGCCGATGGAAGGATTGTGCACGGGGGTGGTGGCCAGGCCGGAGACGTTGGTCCACTCGCCGCCGATAAATAGTGGAACAGGGAGGAGTTTGCTCATGGGAAAAACTGCGTTGGAGTGGAAGGACTACGCCTTCCCGATGCGCCGTGCAAAGAGAATTCACGGACGGAAGCTGGCCCGCATGGACTCGAACCATGAATAACGGCTCCAAAGGCCGCTGTGTTACCATTACACCACAGGCCAGTAACGAAGATATAACGTGGCCGAGCGGGGCGGCGGGTGCAAGTCAAGTTTGATGCGGCCAACGGGGTTCAGAAAGACACAACCCGCAGGTCGCGGACGCGCGAGAAGTCTTTGGCGTTATCCGTGACCACGCCCAAGCCGTGACGGAGCGCGGTGGCGGCGATCCAGAGATCGTTGGTGCCGATGAGTTTGCCTGAAGCAGCCAGGTTCCGGTAAGCGTTTCCGTAGATGAACGAAACATCGCGGTCCCACGAGATCATGGCGTAGGGGCGGATCAGTTGCTCCCAAGATTCGCGGGCCGATGCCGAGTTGCCACAGGCCAGCTCGCCCGCCACGGTGAATGTGATGAAAAATTCCTCGTCGGGGTGATGAGAGAAAAATTCCTGAGTTCGTCCGCGCTTACGGCGCCGGGCCTCGCGTTCGGCGGCGACGACAAAACTGGTGTCGAGGATCAGCGCCATGGATTGTCGGGAGCACGATCCCGCGCGGAGGCGGATTCAACCGCGTCCAGATAGGACTTCTCCACCTTGCTGCCGCCGGAACGGAAGTAATCGAGGAGCGCGCGACCGGTCGGAGCTGCGTCCTCGAAGCGCGAACGCCGCACGACATCGGAGAAAGACTCGCCAGGGCGCTTGCGGGTGCGGAGCTTCTCGTAAGCGTCCAATTCCAGAGAGATGGTCTTGGTTGCCATGCATGAAATATGCATGAAACATTTCCTTTAGACAAGAAGAAGGAATGACCTCGGATAGGGGTCCGGTGTCCGGTTGTTTCCGATATCGATTACTGGAGTGGATTGACCCACCGCAGACCGCGGAAGCGGTCGAAGTCCCTGTCGGTGCTATAGACCACGGCGGAGTGCTCGCGCGCATGGAGCGCGATGAGCGCGTCTGTGCACAAGTTGCCGCCCATTCCGGCATCCTCGAGCAACCCGAAAAAGGCGGCCAAGGCGCGCTCCGAGACTTGGATGATGCGCACGTTCGCACTTTTCATCCAGCCGTCGATGATCTCATGGACCTGTCCGACGGTGAGGGGATTCATGCAGATTTGCGGGTGGGTCATCAACCGGGTGAAAGCCAGCACCACAACCCAGGGAATGCCGATCGTTTCGCGACCGGACAAAGTTTGCTCCCACCAATCGCGTGCCCTGGCGTGCTGCGGGCACAACGCATCGTGCGCATAGATGAGGAGTTTGGCGTCGGGAATGATCACTTTTTGTCGCCGACCTTCGGCGTGTCCTCGGATTCGAGTTGGTCGTAGAGCTGGTTCATGCTCATCCCGAGGTAAGCGGGCTTGATGCCTACCCTGAATGTCTTCGCTTTGCAGGCTTTGCGCGGCGTGGCTTTTGCCGCGAGTCCACGGCGGAGGACTTCCTCGATGGTGGCGTTCATCGGGCGCCCGGCTTCGTGGGCGCGGATACGGAGTTCGTCCAGCAAAGCATCACTGATGTTTAGTGTTGTTCTCATAAAAGCATCATGATGCTTGCTTGCCCTTTGTCAAACGATGCCGGACAAAAAAGACCCGGAGAGTCGCCTCCCCGGGTCCGGTTTGGTTGCGCGAAGCCGCGCTAACAAAGGACTAGCTGCAACCTTGGCTGGTGCCGCATTCGGTGCAGCAACCGCAGGCACCCGCACGGATCACTTTGTTGCTGCCGCAGTTGGAGCAGGTGGTGTCCATGAACATGGTGCCCAGAGCGCCTTGGATACGCTCCGCGTGGGTCGAGGTGCCGGCGATTTGGACCGGTGTGCCTTCGCTGTTCTGCGTCTGGGTGATGACGTCGATGATTTCCCTCTCGCCGGTGCGGGCAAGGTCGGAGACCGGACGGTTGACCGCTTTGCGTTCCATCTCCGGAATTTCCTTCATCGGAAGTTCCGGTTGGTTGCGGTTGGGTGAGGTGGCTTCCTTGTAACCCTTGATGAACTGGCATCCGAGCCACCGGAAGACATAGTCGGTGATGCTGCTGGCGTTGCGGATGTCGGGGTTCTTGGTGAAGCCGCTCGGCTCAAAACGCTGGTAGGCGAATTTTTTGACGAGGCTCTCCAGCGGCACGCCGTATTGCAGCGAGATCGAGGTGAGCGTGGCCACGGTATCCATCAGGCCGCCGATGGTGCTGCCTTCCTTGGCCATCTGGATGAACAACTCGCCGGGCTGCCCGTTCTCGAAGAGGCCGACGGTGATGTATCCCTCGTGGCCCGCGATGTCGAACTTGTGGTTGAGGGCGACGCGGGTGTCCGGCAAGCGGTGGCGCGGCGGCTGCTCGAGCTTGGCGCGCATGGCATCGATCTCGTTCTCCAGTTCGATGACGCGTTCTTCCAACTCATTCTTGGTCGAGAGTTCCGCTTCGAGTTCCGACGTGCTGCCCGTGCCGTGTTTCTTTTTGTCCGTGACGACGGGAGCGGAGCGCTTGGAGCCGTCGCGGTAGATGGCAATGGCCTTGAGCCCGAGTTTCCATCCCTCGACATAAGTATCGACGATGTCCTCGATGGTCGCGTGTTCGGGCAGGTTGACCGTCTTGGAGATGGCGCCGGAGAGGAACGGCTGGGCCGCGGCCATCATGCGGATGTGCGCGTGGTAGCTGAGGCTGCGTTCGCCGCGCATCGGCTTGAACGCGCAATCGAAAACCGAGACGTGCTCGGGGCGGAGCCCGCTTTTGATCGTGCGGCCGTCTTCCTCGACATCCTCGATGGTGTCGTGTTTGTCGATGTGCGCGATGATGGCCTCGATGTCGGCATCGCTGTAACCGAGTTTGTGCAGGGCGGGACGAACCGTCTGGTTGACGATCTTGAGCATGCCGCCGCCGGCGAGCAGCTTGTATTTGACCAGCGCGATGTCGGGTTCGATGCCGGTCGTGTCGCAATCCATGAGGAACCCGATGGTTCCGGTCGGTGCGAGCACGGTGACCTGCGCATTGCGGTAGCCCTGCTTCTTGCCGAGCAGGAGGGCCTCATCCCACACGTGGCGGGCCTCGTCGCGGAGGTATTCGAATTCGCCGGACTTCTCGATTTTTTCGACCGCGTCGCGGTGGAGTTTGATCACCTCGATCATGGAGTCGACGTTGTCCGGTTCGACCGTCTTCTTCACGCCGCTGGCGCTGGAATCGTGGTAGCCGGGGAACGGTCCGGTGATGCCGGAGATCCGTGCGCTCTGCTCGTAGGCGTGTCCGGTCATGATCGAGGTGATCGAACCGGCCAGCGCGCGTCCTTCCGGGCTGTCGTAGCCGTAGCCGTGGCTCATGATGAGCGCGCCGAGGTTGGCGTAGCCCAGGCCGAGAGTGCGGAAGATGTGGCTGTTCTCCGCGATGTGTTTCGTCGGGTAGCTGGCGTTGTCGACGACGATCTCCTGCGCGGTGATGAAGATGCGCACCGCGGCCTTGAATTTTTCCACGTCGAACGTTCCGTCCTCGCGCTTGAATTTCATGAGGTTCAGCGAGGCAAGGTTGCAGGCCGTGTTGTCGAGGAAGAGATACTCGGAGCAGGGGTTGGTCGAATTCTGGCGCGCCGTGCCCTTGCAGGTGTGCCACTGGTGGATCGTGGTGTCGAACTGCATGCCGGGGTCACCGCAGACGTGCGTGCCTTCGGCGATTTTGCGCAGCAGCGTGCGGGCGTCTTTCTTCTCGCACGGCTTGCCGTCGGTCACGCGGATGGTGGTCCAGTCGCGGCCGTTGATCGCCGCTTCCATGAATTCGTCCGAAACGCGCACGGTAAGGTTTTCGTTCTGATACATGACGGAGCCGTAAGCTTCGCCGTTGAACGATCCGTCGTAGCCCTGCTCGATGAGGGCCCAGGCTTTGCGCTCTTCCCGCATCTTCGACTCGATGAATTCCTCGATGTCGGGATGCCAATCTTTGAGCGTATTCATCTTGGCCGCACGGCGGGTTTTGCCGCCGCTTTTCACCACGCTGGCCACCTGATCGTAGACTTTGAGGAAGGAGAGCGGGCCGCTCGGTTTGCCGCCGCCGCTGAGTTTCTCGCGGGTCGAGCGCAGGGTGGAGAGGTCGCTGCCCGTGCCGCTGCCGTATTTGAAAAGCATGGCCTCGCTCTTGGCGAGATCGAGGATGCTTTCCATGTTGTCGTCTACGGACTGTATGAAGCACGCGCTGGCCTGCGGGTATTCGTATTGGGAGGCGGCGCGCAGGGCTTCGCCGGATTTGTGATCGAAGTAGTAGTTGCCCAAACCGGCGTCCTTGCCGATGCCGTATTGCTGGTAAAGGCCGACGTTGAACCACACCGGGCTGTTGAACGCGCCGTGCTGGTGCAGGCAGAGCCAGGTGAGGTCGTTGTAGAATGCTTCGGCGCTGGCCTCGTCGGCAAAATAACCGTCGCGCTTGCCGAAGTCGGTGATGGTGCGCGTGACGCGATGGATGAGTTGGCGCACGGAGGATTCGCGTCCGCCTTTGTGCGGGTCCGTGCCGTTAGAGATGTCGCCGTAGAAATACTTCGAGACGGCGATCTTGGTGGCCAGGGCGCTCCAACTGCGCGGGACCTCGACGTTCTCCTGCTTGAAGATGGCCTTGCCGCTGTCGTCGTTGATCTCGGCGGTGCGCTTGTCCCATTCGACGTGGTCGAAAGGGGTGCCGTCCTTCGTGTGGAAGAGCGGTTCGAATTTCAAGCCGGCGGATTTCTTCGCGACCTGCGGTCGCGAGGCGTTTCTCGCGGCGACGGGCTTGTTTTCGCGACGCGAAGTGCTGCGCACTTCGGCGACTTTGCGTGCTTTGGAACGGTAGGAGGATTTGGTTGCGATCATGAATTCAGCTTCTGCGGGGGGGAGGTTTGCGCCAACCGGTCAACCCTTGGGGGAGATCACCGGCCGACCCGACACCACAATATGTGGGCGAGCAGTCCAATAACGCCACAACATGGAGTGGTGTTGAAGCAAATTTTGGCGTCTCGGCGCAAAAATTTTTAATGGTTCACCCGGAGTGACTTAGGAACAAACGGGCGTTTGAGATATTCAGCCCGCGAGGTCACTTATTCACACGGCCGGAAGCTGGGAACCCATTATTTATCGGCCTTCGCAGCCATTGCCGCCCGCGAAGCGAGAAAATCAGCCAATTCGCGCTTGGTGGCGAGATGAAGGGGCGGATTTTTCCCCTCCAGCACGCCGAAGCCGAGGCCGTAGGCTGCGCCGTTGACCACCGTCGCGTCGGTGTGACCGGGCACCAGTTGTCCGCGCGCGACCGCGATCGCCTCTTCGCGCGTTCCTGCGAGTTCGTATTTCCACGCGGCGACCCAAGCACGAGGAAACCATCCACGCAAACGCGGCAGAATTTTCGCCGCCGGTTCGAGGATGATTTGCATCGACGCGAGATCGCCGGGGATCTTTCCGGTGTGCGCGATCGGACCGTGCGGTCCGTTCACGGATGCGACCTTGTAGTCGGACAATGCCGCGGCGTGAAAAAATGCCGCGATGTCGGGTCCGCGTGTTTCCGCGATTTTTGCGAGGAGGCGCGTCAGGTCCTCGTTGGTTTCGAATTCATGCAGCGAAGATCCGTCGGGAGCACCCGTGTATGTCGCGCCTCCGCCGCGGCAGAGGAAAACCTCCCAGCCGAGCGAGACCAACGCATTCGCGAGCAGGGCGCCGGTTTCGCCCGATGCGGCGTTGGTGATACGCCGCACCTCATCGATCGGGGCCGAGGCGGGTCCGGTGGTGATGATGGCGGCAGGTCGGGCCATGCCGCCATTTTACCGCTCCCGGGTGCGGCATGGCGAGCGGTTCAGCCGATGATGGTTCTGACCGCGGTGAACATGTCGCGCGCGGCGATGTAGCCGAAATGCCCCTGGGCGCTGGTGATAACTTTCGCCCCGTTCCACGCCGCAGCCAGCGCCTCCACCCGGTCGGGCGGGGCGATGCGGTCCCAGGCGCCGGTGGCCATGACGATGCGTTCCGGCGGTGTGGATGTTTTGCCTTTCAGGGGTGAACTGAGGTGTTCGTGACGCCGGGTCAGTGCCGAGTCGATGCCGTTCCGGCGCAGAGCCCGGCGCATGGTCGCGCTGGCCGGACTTTGCCAAATGGCGTGATCCACGTCGGTGATCGGCTGGAGCAGTGCGATGAAGGAGATGTCGTGCTCGAGCGAAGCGAGGAGTGCGCCGGTCCACGCACCGTAGCTCGTGCCGTAGACGCCGAACTCGCGGCAGCCTTTGTTGCGCAGCCACGCCATGAGTTGCCGCGCTTCGCTCACACCTTGGCGCAGGCCTTCGCTGTTGCGCGCGAGATTCGCCGTGATGGCCAGTTCGCCGTTCAGGTAGCCGCGCGGCCGCCGTTCGTAGTGGAAGGGAAGATGCAGGAACGCCGCGTTCCATCCGAGATCGTTGAACTTCGAGGCCAAGCGGCGGTAGCCGATGTCGTTGACCGACATCAATGCGTGGAGGATCAGCACGGTCGGTGCGGTCCAACCGCGGTCGCAGGTTTGCAGCCACGCGGAGGCGCGGTCGTTTGCCTCCAGCCCGCTTACGTGGGGAGTTTTCCATGCGATGCTCCCCGCCGATTCCGCGATCGGCACGAGCGGGGGCGCGGAATAAAATTCTTCGCGCGTCGTCGCTTCGCAGGTCGCGAGGTAAGCCTCGAGTTCGCTCCTCCCGCTGGCCTGAGCACGATGTCGCCACTGCGCCAGGCCGAGCAGCGCGCATGTGGAGGCGTCGGTAACGCGGGCCCAGTTGCGGCGCAACGCTTCCATGTCAGGCTTTGCCTTTGCGCCGTTGCGGAGTCTGCGGCAGGCAATCGGCGGGGATGTTTTCCTCGCGGACCGTGCGCTGGTAAAGATTGCGCAGGATGTCGCCGAGTTGCTTCTCGAATTCCGTCCGCGCCGCGGCTTTGTCCGGCTGGTCTCCCGGCGGATCGAGCGGTTCGCCGAAAACGATCCAGATGCGCGTGCGCCTCAGCGGCCACCAGCGCTGCGGAGTGTAGAGAGCGTCCGAGCCGATGATCACACACGGCAGCACGCGCGTGCCGGTCATCTGGGCCAGCGCGGAGACGCCGGGACGCAGCGGTGCGCCCTCGAGGACCGAGTTGGGACCGGTGCGCAGTCCACCTTCGGGAAACACGCCGACCATGCGTCCCTCGCGCAAGCGCGTGATGGCCGTGCGCACGGCGCTCGAATCCAATTTTCCCATTTCAACGGGGAACGTGCCGACAAATCGCAGCCAGTTGCCGACGAGCGGAATCCCGAACAGCTCGCGCATCGCCATCCACTCGACCGTGCGGCGGATGCTCGGACCGAGCAGCGGCGGATCGAAATGGCTGATGTGGTTCGGCGCGAGGATGCATGCGCCGCCGGATGGGATGTTGGCACGACCGATGATGCGCCGCCGCACGAAAGGTGCGAAAAGAAGCCAGAGGAATGAAGTGGTGGCCGAGTAGCCGAGGTCCGAGGGCATGAGGTCTTAGTTCCCCGCGAGGAAGAAGCCTCGCTGTTTTTCCGAGATCGGCATGTCGAGTTTTTCCATCAGCAACATCATGTCTTCCCAGACTTTGCGCTTCTCCGCGTTGGATCCGTTGCGCAGCAGATATGACGGATGGTAGGTCGCCAAAAGCGGGATGTTCTCGAACGAAAACCAACGTCCGCGCATCGCGCCCATGGCTTCCTCCGCGCCGGTCAGGCCGGTCATCGCCGTCTTGCCGAGCGCGACCAGGATCCGCGGTTGGATGATGGCGATTTGTTCCCGCAGGTAGGGGAGACAGCGCTGCATTTCCTCCGCGGTGGGTGGACGGTTGCCGGGTGCGTCCTTCGGCATGTCCGGCCGGCATTTGAGAACGTTCGCGATGTAGACATCGTTGCGCGACAGTCCCATGGCGTTGATGATTTTGGTGAGAAGTTCGCCCGCTCGTCCGACAAACGGCTCGCCTTGTTTGTCCTCGTCCGCCCCCGGCGCCTCGCCGACAAACATCAATTCCGCATGCGGGTTGCCTACGCCGAAGACCGTTTGCGTTCGGAAGTCGGCGAGGTGCGCGCACTTGCGGCAGACGCTGACCGCCTCGCGCAGCGCGGCCAGTCGCGCATCGTGAGACTCTTCAGATTTGCAATTTGAAATTTGCCTAGGGGCCGTCTCCTTAGGGCTCGGCTCAGATTGCTTGGAGCGGAGGTCACTTTTGCCAAGACGCTCCAGCGATTCCCGGCTCACGCCCGTGCGGCGAGGGCCCAGCAGATCGCGGCGCATGCGCAGGGAATGTGCGAGCAGTGCGGCGGTTTCTTGGAATGAGGGCATGGTGAGGGATTTTAGATTTGAAATTTGAGATTTCAGAGCGGCGGCTTCGTTGATTTTTTAGCCGGGTGGCCATCGGGGAGTGCGCTGCTCAGTTTTTCCAGTAAGGCATTCGCTTTCTTACGCTGATCGTCGCGATTACGCACCGCATTGTTGAGATGGCGCTGGCCTTTGATCGGAGAATTTTGCAGCGAATCGGCCCAGGCGCGAAGTTGGCGGGAGCAGGACTCGGCTTGTGATTTCAGATTTGAAATTTGAAATTTGAGATCCCTGAGCGCGGGTCGCCGCTCAAAATAGATGAGCATCGAGCGGACTTCTCCCGCGGAACCTCGCGCGATGTAGAGAAAGCTGAGAAGTTCATTCGTCGTCCCGCGCTCGAAGCCTTCGGCAATGTTATTCGAGACCGAAAGAGAAGCGCGGTCCAGTTGGTCGCGTTTCGACCAAGTGATGCGGTCTTTGGCGGACAGGACGAACTCCTCGCAGCCTTCGGCCAACTCGATGGCCGCATTCCACACCGGCAGGTCTTCGAAGCGCTGGTAGGTCATGACCCTGGGGATTTCAAATTTGAAATTTGAGATTTGCCTTGGGGCTGTCTCGCTTTCGCTCGGCTCATAGAGAGTAGTTCTGCTTTACCCACGCAATGGCTTCTTCGGTCGTGGTAAGCGCTCCTTCGAGCTGTGCGGTTTGCACCGCTTCCAAAACGGGGCCGAAGTGCGGGCCCGGCTTCCATCCAAGCGCCATGAGGTCGTGCCCGGTGACAAGCGGTGGGGGTATAAGCGGTTCGTTGGCAAATTCCTCGGCTTTGGTTTTGAGGAAATCGTAATTGTCCAGCGCACCATGACTGCTCAGACAGTCGACGCGGTGAAGTTCCATCTCGTCGCCGAATCCCTCGCGCGCCATGAAGCGCTTCAATTTTGCCGTGCGCATGTTTTTCACGTCCTTGAAGACCATGTGCTGCCGCACAGCCTCGACCGTGCGTTCGGTATCGGCGCGCGAAAAGCGCAGCCGGGTCATGACACGCTCGGTCATCTCCGCGCCAACCCGATCGTGGCCGCTGAAGCGGATGCGATCCTCGTCTGCGTGGTAGCGGAAAGTCGGCGGCTTGCCGATGTCGTGGAAAAGAACCGAGAGCACCACGCCGACCGGTGCGTCCGGCGGCAAAAGTTCGAGCATGGCGCGGGTGTGGACGAACACGTCACCCTCCGGATGAAATTGCGCCGGTTGCTCGCAGCCCTTGAGTTTTTCGATTTCCGGCAAGATTTCTTTGAGCAGCCCGCTTTGGTCGAGCAGATCGAATCCTTGCACGCGACTCGGGTGGGCGAAGATTTTGACCAGCTCCTCGCG
>JBEDBL010000003.1:0-35236 GCA_041177245.1 Verrucomicrobiota bacterium | reverse complement strand
CTCCGGAACGACGATGCGCCTCATGTCGGGTCTGCTCGCCGCCCAGCCTTTTCGCTCGCGACTCATCGGCGATGCATCTCTTTCGCGCCGTCCGATGAAGCGAATCATGGAGCCCCTTGCACGCATGGGCGCAAAACTCTCGACGGATGCGCAGGACGGGAAACCTCCGCTGGTCATCGAGGGAAATCCGCAACTCGAGGCCATCGAATACACGCTGCCAGTGCCGAGCGCTCAGGTGAAAAGTGCAGTTCTTCTCGCCGGCCTGCTCGCGGTCGGGCAAACTACCGTCATTCAACCGGTCCAGACCCGCGACCACACCGAGCGCATGCTCGCCCATTTTGGGGTTCCGGTCGAAATCGACGGCGACCGTATTTCGGTGCGGGGCGGAAGGCTCCCGCAGCCACGGGACTTCGACGTGCCAGGTGATATTTCCAGCGCCGCCTTCTGGTTGGTCGCCTCTGCGGCAAAGCCAGGTTGCCGGTTGGTCATCGAGAACCTTGGACTCAATCCCACCCGGGCCGGCGTCATCAAGGTTCTGGAAAGAATGGGAGCAAAGATCAAAACAAGTCCGAGAGGCTCGGAATCCGGCGAGCCGGCCGGCCGGGTCGAGGTCGAGGGAGGCAACCTGTCCGCCACAACTATCGAAGGCGCGGAAATCCCCAATGTCATCGACGAGATACCCGTGCTGGCCGTCGCCGCGGCGCTGGCGCAAGGCACGACAGTCATCAAAGACGCGGGTGAGTTGCGGGTCAAGGAGTCGGACCGGTTGGCGGTCGTGGTACAACATCTGAAGAAGATGGGCGCTGATATTTTGGAAAAAGAAGATGGCATGGTGATCAATGGAGGTGCACCACTCCATGGCACGCGCCTCGAGAGTCACCACGACCATCGCATTGCCATGGCTTTCGCCGTTGCCGGCTTGTTCGCCTCCGGGGAAACCGTCATCAGCGGCACGGAATGTGTCGAAACTTCTTACCCCGGATTCTCGCAACAAATGGAGGAAATCGCCCATGCATAAAGCCGCCCATCCGGAGACGGTCATCATCGCCATCGACGGCCCCGCCGCCTCGGGCAAAAGCACCGTGGCACGGGAACTGGCCAAGCGCCTGTGTTACCGTTTTCTCAATTCGGGTGACCTCTACCGCGCCATGACTTGGTGCTGCTTGAAGCAAGGCATCGATTGCCGCGAACCTGCGACGGTGGCGACAGCCGCCGGCAACGCGAAAATCCAAGTCGCGCACCAAGGCAACGAACACTATCCGAAAATCGACGGAGAGGATGCGCGGGCGCATCTGCGCGATCCGGAGGTGAACGCCAACGTCTCGCCCGTGTCGGCAGTGCCCGCCGTCCGCTACATTCTCTCGGCCGCCATCCGCGCGCACGCGCAGGGCAGACAGACGGTGATCGAAGGCCGCGATATCGGTTCCGCTGTGTTTCCGGAATCGCCCTACAAATTCTACATCGATGCCCACCCCCAGGTCCGGCAACGCCGGCGGCGCAATCAGGGCCAGAACGAGGAAATTGCCAAGCGCGACATGCTCGACTCCACACGCAGCACGGACCCGTTAACTGTGGCAACCGGAGCTACGGTCATCGACAGCTCCGCCCTCGACATCGAGGGAGTGGTCAGCGCCATGCTCGAAAGACTGCGCGCGCAAGGTCTTTCGGCCGCTTTATGCAGCAGCAAAGGATGACTTTCTGGTATTTGCTCGGTTACTCGCTGAGCAAGGCCATCGCCAAAACGTTCTTCAGCTATCGAGTGATCGGTGCCGAGAACATGATCGAGGAGGGTCCGTGCATCATTGCGGCGAATCATTGCAGTTTCTTCGATCCCCCGCTGGTGGGTGTAGCCTGCAAGCGCGCCATCCACTACCTCGCCCGCAAGTCACTCCTCGATTGGCCCGTGGTCGGACCGGTTTTTCCCGATCTCAATGTCATCCCGGTGGATCAGAAAAATGCGGACCGCAGCGCCCTGATGGCCGCTATCCGCGTGGTGCGCACGGGTGGAGCGATCTTGGTTTTTCCGGAAGGCACCCGCAGCGCCGACGGCAGACTCCAAGCGGCCCAACCCGGAGTCGGCATGATCGTGGCAAAAACTGGTGCACCCGTGGCGCCGATGCGCATTTTCGGATCTTTTGAGGCCTTCCCAAGGAACCGAAAATTCCCACGACGCGCGACAATCTCTGTCGTGGTTGGAAAACCTCTTCAATTTCCACCCGAAGAGATCTCGAAGCGAGACATCTACCAAAAAACAAGCGACCGCATCTTAGATGCGGTCGCTGAACTTGGAGCTTGTTAGGAGTAAACTGAGTTAATTTTGGACTTCGGCAAAGTCACCTATGAGTCCTGCATTGGTAGATTGGCCTTTTTGGAATACATTACAGGTGTTGTCCTTGCGATAAACTATGAAACCCTTGTCTCCATAGGGTAACGAGTCAGGCGATAATGGAGTTGTAAGAGTTTGAGCGTTCGTAAAGTTGGAAGAAGTAAACATAACCGTGGTGCCAGGATTGGTGCTCACGACTTTGTACAAAATGATAGCCCTGCCAGATTTAGCAACTCCAGGCTGCAATGTAGCAAAATCAGAGTTGGTTGTAACTGATATGCCTGGAGCGCTGAGATATTTAGCCATGTCGTTAGTGCTAATGTAAGCTGGAACCATGGCGGCTACCCAACCGGCCCAAGTTGGGTTTGGCAACTCGCCCGGGAATCCTATGTTGGTATCCCCAGTGCTCTTAGCATCAAGAGTCATTGTGGTGGTTGCTGTAAATAACTGTCTCATGTTGGCCAGTGTTTGGGTCTGTTGACCGCGAGCCAAGGCACCAGTAATCGAAGGAATAGCGAGCGCGGCGAGGATGGCGATGATGGAGATAACCACCAGCAATTCAATGAGGGTGAAGGCGAGCAGGGAGGCTTTTGGCTTTTTCATAAAAGGCACTCAAGGTTTACCACGGGAACAGGGGAAGTCAACAGGAGAAATCCAGCCTTATAATTTCTCTCCCTCGAGCACAAAGCCCACCAAACCCAGCGGAGGAAGTTCAACCATGATCGAGTGCTCACGGCCCTGCCAAGGGGTGGCCTCTGAAGTTAGGCCGCCGCGGTTGCCCACGTTGCTGCCGCCATAGGTTTCGGCGTCCGTGTTGAGGATTTCCCGATAAAAACCGGCAGACGGCACGCCAATCCGGTAGCCCCCTCGGACCACAGGTGTGGCATTCATGACAAACAAAATACTCTGTCCACTGACCGAGCGGCGCAGGAAGGCGACCACGCTGTTGTCCGAGTCATGGAAATCGATCCACTCGAAGCCCGCGTCGGTGTCATCCAATTCGTAGAAGGCTGGATAATTTTTGTAGATGTCGTTGAGGTGCTGAACGAGGCGGGAAAGGCCGGCATGATGCGGAAACTGAGTGAGGTGCCAGTCAAGGCTCTGGTTGTAACGCCATTCGTCCCACTGGCCGAATTCGCCGCCTTGGAACAAAAGTTTTTTCCCGGGGTGGGCCCACATGAGACCATAGAGCATGCGCAGGTTGGCGAACTTCTGCCACATGTCGCCGGGCATTTTGCCGAGCAAAGCCCCCTTGCCGTGCACCACCTCGTCGTGGCTGAGCACGAGGATGAAATGCTCATGGAACGCGTAGAGCAGCGAGAAGGTGATGCTGCCCTGGTGATAGCGCCGGTAAATCGGGTCGAGGCTCATGTAGTGGAGGAAGTCGTGCATCCATCCCATGTTCCACTTGAAGCCGAAGCCGAGCCCGCCGAGATACGTCGGACGCGAGACACCCGGCCAAGCCGTCGACTCCTCAGCGATGGTGATGATCCCGGGGAAACGCTCGTAGCTCAGTTCGTTGAAACGCTTGAGGAAATAAATTGCTTCCAGGTTTTCCCGTCCTCCGTAGCAGTTGGGCACCCACTGCCCGCCCTCGCGCGAGTAGTCGAGGTAAAGCATCGACGCGACCGCATCCACCCGCACGCCGTCGATGTGGTATTGCTCGAACCAGAAAAGCGCGTTGGCGATGAGGAAATTCCGCACTTCGTTGCGCCCGTAGTTGAAAATGTAGGTTCCCCAGTCGCGATGTTCGCCCTGACGCGGATCAGAATGCTCGTAAAGGTGTGTGCCGTCGAAATTCGCCAACCCGTGTGCGTCTTTCGGGAAATGCGCCGGCACCCAATCGAGGATCACGCCGATACCGGCTTTGTGGCAATTGTCGACGAAATGACGGAACTCGTCGGGGTTGCCGAACCGGCTCGTCGGCGCGTAATAGCCCGCTACCTGGTATCCCCATGAACCGTCGAACGGATGCTCGGCCACCGGCATGAGTTCGATGTGGGTGAATCCCATCTCGAGGCAGTAGGGAATCAGGCGGTGCGAAAGCTCGATGTAGCTGAGGGGGCGGTTGTTGTCTTCCGCCATGCGTTGCCATGAACCGAGGTGAACCTCGTAGATGCTGACCGGCTTTTTGTGCCATGCCTGCTTGGCGCGGTATTCCATCCATCCCCCGTCCGACCATTGGAAGCGGTCGAGGTCGTAAACGATGGAAGCCGTCTGCAATCCATGCTGGCCGTAGAACGCGAATGGATCGCTTTTGAGGACAACATCCCCGTGGCACCCTTTGATTTCGAATTTGTAATGCGCACCCTCCTCTATGCCGGGTATGAAAATTTCCCAGATGCCGCTGCCGAGCAACTTGCGCATTACGTGCACACGGCCGTCCCAGTTGTTGAAATCGCTCACCACGCTAACGCGCTGAGCATTCGGCGCCCACACGCTGAAGCTGACACCGGTCACACCTTCCACCGCGCACAAGTGGGCGCCCAATTTCCGGTAGATGTCCCAATGGTTGCCCTCGGCATAAAGGTGAACGTCCATTTCACCGAGAACGCGCCTGAAAGAATAAGGGTCGCGTTGCTCCCACTCGTCACCGCCGTGGCTCCTCAGCTTCAGCAGGTAGGGAAACTCGCTGCTCCCCTTGGGAAGCACCGCCTCGAAAAATCCGTCCGCGTGGATTTTCGCCGCCGCAAAGACGCGGGCACGGTTGGTGGCATCCACCACTTGGACTGAGGCGCAGTCCGGGCGGAAAACTCGCACGACCGTGAAATCCCGCACGCACCGCATGCCGAGGGTGTGGAACGGATCGCCGTGCCGGGCCTCGAGAAAGGCCGCCAGTTCTTCGGCGGGGACAGTCGGTTTCATGCGATGCAGACGAATTCCTGCGGGCGGCAACAAATATCGGGCCGGAGCGCCCGCGGCAAGGGACGAAAAGCAGAGCTACGCGGCAGCCCCGGCCGAATTGGCCAACTGCGCTTCCTCCTCCGGCAGGAAGGCCTTGAAGCGGCTCTTGTCGATGGCCTTCATGAAAGCCTCGTGGGGCGAGACGCGGCCCTGCTGAAGCTGGGCCCAAATCGCATCGTCCATGAACTGCATACCCTGAGACTTTCCACCCACGATTGCATCCTGCAGTTTTTGCGTGGCACCTTCGCGGATGATCGCCGCCACCGCGCTGTTGACCACGAGGATTTCATTCACCGCTATGCGGCCGCCGCCGTCATGCCGCTTGAGGAGGAGCTGCGCGACCACCCCGCGCAGCGAGGCTGCGAGCATGGTGCGAACCTGCGCCTGCTGGTCGGAAGGAAACACATCGATCATACGGTCGACTGTTTTGCGCGCGTTGTTCGTGTGCAACGTTCCGAACACGAGCAAACCGGTTTCGGCGGCGGTCAGCGCCAGCGAGATGGTTTCCAGATCGCGCATCTCGCCGACGAGCACGATGTCGCTGTCCTCGCGGAGCGCGGCTTTCAGCCCGGCGGGAAAGGTCGTGGAATGCTCCGGAACCTCGCGCTGGGTGATGATGCTGTTTTTGTTCGAGTGCACGAACTCGATCGGTTCCTCGATCGTCACGATGTGGCGCGAAAAATTGCTGTTGATATAGTCGATGAGCGCGGCCAGCGAAGTACTTTTGCCCGATCCCGTCGGACCGGTGACAAGAACAAGCCCGCCGCGCAGGTGACCGAATTCCTTGATGACCGGCGGAAGACCAAGTTCGTCGATCGTGGCGATGCGCGTCGGGATCAGACGGAAGACCGCGCCAAGCCCGTGCACCTGCTTGAAGTAGTTGCAGCGGAAGCGGCTGTCCTCGTTCATCTCGTAGGCGAAATCGAGGTCACCCTTGGCCTGGAATCGTTCCCAGTTTTTCGGCGTGCAGATCTCGCTGAGCATGTAATTCATCTCGTCCGCAGTCAGCAATTCCTCACGGATGGCGATCACATCGCCGTGCCGGCGAATCTTCGGAGGCTGCCCCTCGGCCAAGTGAAGATCGGACGCGCGCGCGTTGATCAAAACCTCGAAAAGTTGGTCGATTCGAGACATGGGATCAGGCGACCCCGCAAAGTTGTTTCATGGCGGGTTTTTGTTCGGCGCGCGCGACGGCCTCGTCTCCGGAAATGAGACCTGCTCCAAAAAGTTCGGCTAACGAATCATCCATCAGCTTCATTCCCATTTTCTTCCCGGTCTGGATGATACCCGGCAACATGAAAGTCTTCGCCTCGCGGATAACGTTCGCCACGGCCGGGGTATTCACGAGGATTTCGATGGCCAGAGCGCGACCCATTCCGTCGGCTCGCGGGACAAGTTGCTGCGAGATGATTCCGCGCAAAGATTCGCTCACCATGATGCGAATCTGCTCTCGTTGGTCGACCGGAAACACGTCGAGCAAACGGTCGAGCGTTCGGGCGGCGTTCGCCGTGTGCAGCGTGCCGAGCACAAGGTGGCCCGTCTCCGACGCCGTGATGGCCAGCGAGATCGTCTCGAGGTCGCGCATTTCGCCCACCATGATGACATCCGGGTCTTCGCGCAAAGCCCCGCGCAGCGCCGCGCCGAACGACTCGGTGTGCGTGTGCACCTCGCGCTGGTTCACCTGGCAGCCCTGCGGGGTGAAGAGATACTCGATGGGGTCTTCGAGAGTGATGATGTGTTCGTGACGCGTCCGGTTCACTTCCTCCACCAACGAGGCCAAAGTCGTGCTTTTGCCGCTTCCGACCGAACCGGTGACCAGCACCAAGCCGTTCTGGTATTGCGTGAGAAGCTTCAGTTGGGGCGGCAGACCGAGATCATCCATCGTGCGGACATTGGTCTGGATGATGCGGAAAACAAGATCGTAGCCGAGGCGATGACGCACCACGCTCGTGCGGTATCGACCCTCGGAGTTGGTGTATGCAAAATCGACATCGCCCCGCTCCTCCAGGAGTTTTTTCTGCGCGTCATCGAGGAAACCCATGGCGAGCCTCTCGGTATCCGCCGCACTGAGTTTGTCCGCCTGCAACCAGATGGGTTCAAGCGTTCCGAAGCGGCGCCAAGTGGGCCGCAGGTTCACGGTCAGATGGATATCCGAAGCGCCCGACTCCTTGCCGATGGCAAGGTATTGATCCACATGGTGGAGGGCATGGACGGCGGAAGAGTGATCCTCGACGACTTCGACGGCAGAATGTTCGGGGACGGCAGACACGACGGAACGGGAAGATTTCTACGGCTTGCGCCCCGAGCGCAAACTCAAAAAAAGCGGAACCAACTGCGCCGTGACGGTCGGAAGCAACTTGATCAAGGTTGGGACCCAGAAAGCGGCACCCGTTTTTGCGGCATCTTGCTTGCCGATGCTCGATTTCAACGGCGGGCGGCGCAAAATGCGCGCGAGGGCGAACCCGGCAACCGAAGCGCCAGGCAACCACCACTTCCACTCGTGCGCCACGCCATGACGCAGCTGGTTGACGGGGTTGGCCGCGGAGGCAAAATTCCTTCCGCTCCGCCGGAGTTCATGGCCGGCGGACTCGAGTTCGCGCAGGTAATCCTCCCGGTTCATGAGAGACGTTCCACCTCGCGCCGCACAGCTTCGCGTGTCCCCGGGAAAAGCGGGCGTTTGACGCGCGAGCGCAGCACCAGAACCAGCACAATGGCCGCAAAAACGTGCAGCAAACCGAGCATGAGGAGCGTGGGAATCAATCCGGCCCCGAAAGCTTTGACGACGGCCAGCCCCGCAGCCAGCAGGAGAAAAATGTAACCGAAGACAAGCGCGAGCAGAAGACCGAGCGCCAAAGCTGTAAGAACCAGCGCTTGCCATCCCGACTCGCGCATCTCAAGACCGAACAGTCCGGTCAATGCGCGCAAGAAACGGACAGCCGACGACGAAAACTCGGAGGCCGCGGCGGAGAGCCCGGGCGGCTCCGGCGCCGCCGGTCGGTCCGCGCCGAGTGACGGATGCATCTTGTGTCCGGTCAGCGACGCAGGATCAAGCCGAGGACAAATCCCGCAGCCAGCGCAACTCCGACGGCCTGCAGGGGATTCTCGCGGATATAGTCTTCGCCGTCCTCCTGAAGGCTGCGCGCACGCACGGTGGTATCAGACCATGCGCGGTTGGCGCGGTCGCGGTATTCGCCGGCACGCTCGGTGAGCGTCTCGCGGAGATCTTGTGCCTTGGCCGTCGCGGCTTCGCGGAACTCACGGGCAGCTTCTGCGGCGTGCGTTTTGCCGCTCTGGAATTTATCTTTCGGTTCGTGTGATGTCTTTTCGCTCATAGTTGGATCATTTCTTTCGTTCCCTAGTATTCTCGCAGACCCTCCGAGGGCTGGCAAGTGCGGCAGGACCGGCCAAAGCATCGTTTTTCTTGAAGAGGGCGTATCCTTGAAGGACTAATTGCCGTTCATGACCAACGCGTCCCGCCAAGCCGACAACCTGCCACAAGGGCTTCTGGCCGCCATCGACGAGGCGGTCACCCACTATCCCGTCTCCAAAAGAAGCGCCTCCCTCCCCCTGCTCCACCTCTGGCAGAACCATTTCGGCTACGTGGACGACAGCGGCGTCGACTGGATCGCGCGGCGTCTCGAGCTCGAGCCGATCAACATCCTCGAGCTGGTCACCTTCTATCCGTGGTTCCGCCAGACGCCCCCCGGAAAAAAAGTCATCCGCGTCTGCCGCACGCTCTCCTGCGCCATGGCGGGGTCCTACGAGCTGCACAAAAACCTTTGCCGCGCGGCTGGCGGGAACGGCGGACACGACGACCACGCGCACGAGTTCACCGCTTCAGACGGAAGCTGCACCATCGAATTCGTCGAGTGTCTGGCCAGCTGCGGCAGCGCGCCCGTGGCCATGGTCGGCGACGATCTCCATGAACGCATCGCACCGGACGACGCGGCATCGTTGCTCGGGCGTGATACAGGCTACCGTAAAACGGTCCGCGCGCCGCATTCCTCGGAACGGAGGCTGATCCTCCGGAACGTCGGGCGCGAGGACTACGATACCTCGATCGATTGCTACGTGCGCCACGGCGGATACGAGTCTCTGAAAAAGGCGCTGCAGATGAAGCCGGACGACATCGTGGCCGAAGTTAAAGCCTCGAACTTGCGCGGCCGCGGCGGCGCCGGATTCCCATGCGGCGTGAAGTGGAGTTTCATCAAACGCGAGGACGGAAAGCCGCATTATCTCGTAGTCAACGGCGACGAGTCGGAGCCGGGCACTTTCAAAGACCGCTACATCCTGCACGAGGACCCGCACCAGTTGCTCGAAGGCATGATGATCGCCGCCTGGGCGCTCAATGTGCACCTCAGCTACATCTACATCCGGTGCGAATTCCCCGAAGCAGCACGCATCGTCACCAAGGCCATCGCCGAAGCACGCGAGCGCGGACTCATCGGCAAAAACGTCCTCGGCTCCGGCTTCGATTGCGACATCTATGTGCACCAGGGCGCAGGCGCCTATATTTGCGGCGAGGAGACGAGCCTGCTCGAATCGCTCGAAGGCAAACGTCCCTACCCCCGCATCAAGCCGCCTTATTTCCCCGCGGTATTCGGCCTCTACAACTGTCCGACCATCGTCAACAACGTGGAAACCCTCTGCCACGTGAAACACATCATCGCCATGGGCGGCGCCGAATTCGCCAAACTCGGTTCGCCGGGAGACGGTGGCACGCGCACGCTTTGCATCAGCGGCGACGTGCAGAACCCCGATTTCTACGAACTGGGATGCGGACAGGTCACAGTCGGCCAGTTGATCGACCTTTGCGGCGGGATGAAGCCGGGACGCAAACTCAAAGCGATCATCCCCGGCGGAAGTTCGGCGAAAGTTTTGCGCGCCGGCGAAACATTCAAAATGAAGCGTAAAGGGCCCGACGGCGCCGAGACAACGGTCGAGGTCGGTTTGATGGACGTCGTCATGGACGCCAACTCGCTCGCCCTGGCGGGATCCATGATCGGCAGCGCCGGTGTCATGATCCTCGACGATTCGCGCGACATGCTCTGGGTTCTCAACAACATCAACGATTTCTACGCGCACGAAAGCTGCGGCCAATGCACACCTTGCCGCGAAGGCAGTTTGTGGATGTCCAAAGTGACCACGCGCATGCTCCACGGCGACATAAAACCGACCGACGCCAAGCAACTCGTTGGCATTGCGGACAACATCGCCGGGCGGACGGTGTGCGCCTTCGGGGAGGCCTGCTCTTGGCCGACGCAGAGTTTCGTCGGGAAGTTCCGCGAGGAATTCGAGCCGCGAGGTGCCGGTGCAAACGGCTCCAACGGGCACTAATTTCTAAGCATACTCCGGCAGCACGTAGACGATCCGTCCGCACTGCTCGCAGGAGACGACGCTGGAGCCGACTTTGGCATCACGCAGGGTCGCGGGTGTCACCGTCATGTGGCAACCCGAGCAATGGTTGCCCTCGAGAGGGACAATGGCGCGACCGGCTTTTGAGCGGAAAAGCTTTTCGTAGAGTTCGAACAGATCCTCGTCCCCCGCCCGGACTTCCGCGGCGACGGCGTCGCGTTCCACTTTCAGCTCGTCGGCCCGGCCCTGCAACACGCCGACTTTTTCGTCGGCGGTTTTCATCAGCACGGCCACGCGGCTTTTCTCGGAGCTGTATTTCTGGTCGGCCGCCGCGATGAGCGGCTTGAGATCTTCGAGCTCCTGCATGAGTTCGAGTTCGCGGTCCTCGATGGCTGTGATGTCTTTTTCGGCCCGCTCGATCTCGTGTTTCAAAGCGGAATATTCCTCGTTCTTGCGCGTTTCCAGCTGCTGGGTCTGGTATTTCGCGATCTGCGCGCGCTTGCCGTCGGCCTCGACTTCAAGCCGCTTGCGCTCCACTTCGATCTGCGTGGCGCGGGCCTTGTCGTTCTCCAGAGTGCGCTGCGCGGCATCCAGCTCTTTCTGCAGGGAGGCTTTTTCGCCAGGCACCCCGTTGATCTCGTGGAGAAACGCCTGCAATTTCTGGTCGCGCTCCTGCAGGAGGAGAAGTTTCTCCAAGATTTCCACCATTGGCGAATTTCTAGGCCCCGGAAGCCCGATCGGCGAGCAGTAAGTTCCGAGGGACGGCGTCAGTAATCCTCAGCCTTGACCTGCTTGAAGCGTCCGTCATTACGGCGCGCGATCGTCCTCAAAACTTTCTCCTCCTCCGAACGCGCCGCCTTGGTGAGAAAGTGAACCACGTGGATACGAGCCGGTTCCTCGAGCTTCTTTTGTCCCTCTTCGACAATATCCAGGAGTTCCTCTTCGCTGATTCCGGAACCTTGCCTTTCGCCGTCTTTTTCATCTTGAGCTCCTGCCGCTCCACCCAAGCGGCTCATCTCGCCGTCGGTGATCAGAAATATCGTGCTCGGGCGCAGCAAAAGCGCCTGCTTGAGAGCCGTGTCGGTGCGCGTGCCGCCGCCCTCGTAGAGACCGGTGCCCATTTTGCTGTAGGTGCCGCGGTAGGAAGCGCCGCGCTTGTCGCCACCTCCGTCCACTTTTTGGATCCATTCCACTGCTTTCTGCTTATTTGCCTCCGTGGCCGGCTGCACTTCGGGAAACATGGCGACTGATCCGCCCTCGTAGATGATCAAATCGAACAGGGTGTTGATCCCCAGTCCTTTCACCAGTTTCATCGCCTCCTGCCTGACCGCATCAAATTTTCCCGGTTGCCGGTCGAACATCGTGTCCGATACGTCAACCACGATAACAACTCGCGTGGCCGTGTCGGAAATGCCGAAGAAGTTGACCGCGGAACCTCCCTTACCGCCGCCTCCAGTGCCAGATCCGAACCCCGATCCCATTCCCGACCCGCTCCCGATACCGGCGATTTGATCGGCCACGACCCCGTTCGGGTCAAACTCTGTCACCGCATCCATCGGCATTTGCGGAATGTCAGGGAGCGCAAAATCCGTCGGCCTTGTGGACGCCATTTTATCGGTGAAAGCGGGTTTGGCAGCTCCCCCCTCGTATGCCGCCATGTTCATGCGGTGCTCCCGATCCTGCGCGGGTATCCTGATATCTTTGACCGCCTTGAACTCCGCGGGCGGCTCCGCGAAGTAGCGCGCAACAATGACCACCCCGGCCACGATGCCTGCCACGATATGGATGGCGATGCTCGCGAGTATCACCATGATGATGATCCTCCTCAGGCGGCTTTTCTGCGCGGGCGGTGTTTCCTCGAGCGAAGTTGTCATTCTTCTTCTCCCGATGGACCGGCAAAAGTGACTCCCTGTATGCCGGCCTGGGCGCAGGCATTGAGGACGTCAATCACACGCTGGTGCACCGCACGGTCGGCGACATCGACGGTGACCAGAGCCTGGCTTTTGTTGGCGTCGGTCGACTCTTTGAACCGCTTCAGGGTGGCGAGCAGAGCCGGAAGATCTTTGCTGTCGGCTTTGTCGAGCGGAAGGTCATTGAGGACAATCTGCCCGTTGTCTTGGATGGCGACCCTTTGCTCATCGGGAATGTCGAGCGACTGCTCTTGCGCCACGGTTCCGGGCAAGGTCATGGAGACATCCGCCTCCGGTTTCACCGGCTTTGAAGTGAGAATGTAGAAAAAGAGCAGCAGGAAGCAGACGTCGATCATCGGGGCAATCTGCAACTCGATCTGGGGATGCTCGATACGCCTCATTTTTGTATCACCCCGAAGATGACTTCGATCGCACCGGCCTCGCTGGCCATGGCCATGATTTCTTTGATTCTTTTGCCGGGAGTCCCGGCGTCCGCGCGCACGTAGAGTTTGAGCGGCGGATAATCTTTGAATCTCTGCTTGAGGTGCACGGAGAGTTCTTTGGTTGTCATTGGCTTGCTGCCGCTGAACAACTGCCCTTGGCTGTCGATGTTGACGATGTCGCGGTTTCCTTCATCTTCCGGTATTTTCCCGGTGGCCGCCACGGGGACTTTGATGTCCATCATCTTCTCCGCTTTGGTAATTTTGCCCGCCAACATGAAGAAAAAGAGGAGCAACAGGGTAACGTCGATCATGGGTGCAATCTGCAAACCCACCTCCTCGTGTGCTACCCGGCGAATGCGGCGGCGTCCTTCGGACATCTTGTCTTACTCGGTAGCAGGCTCCTGGTAATCTTCGGCCGCGTAAACCTCGGGTTGCGCGGCGGAAGGCGGATTCCCGTGCGCCTCGCCCGTGAAGAGGTCGAGCATGTGCGATAGAGCCTTGTGGATGTCCGCCATGTTCGAAGTCAACAAACCACGGAAGAAGAAATAGAGAAACATCGCTGGGATCGCCAGAAGCAGACCGCCGCCTGTCGCGATGAGTGCCTCTCCGATGCCCTTGGCCAGGTCGGTGGCCTCCGCTTTGCCTGCCGTCAGCGCGCTGAAGCTCGTGATCATGCCGCTCACCGTGCCGAGCAATCCGATCATAGGCGCCAGCACGGCAAAGGTGTTGAGGTAGTTCACCACCACCATCATTTTGCTCTCCTCGCGGAAACAGTCGTCGGCGACCGAGTTCTCCATCGAGGTCTTGTTGAACATGTCCCGCTCGAAATTGGCCTTGGTCAACGCACCCGAAAGGATGGTGGTGAGAACGCATGGCTTGGCCTTGCAGACCTGGTAAGCCGTCTGCAAATCGCGCTGCGTCATCAAACCGTCCAACTCGGCAACGAGATCGGGGGGCATCATTTTTGCTTTGCGGAACATAAGGAAGCAGTAGCAACCGAGCGAACTGACCGCCACGGAGCAAAGCGCGATCAGGTGCATGATGGGCCCTCCCTCTTTGTAGAGATCCAGGAGGCTCTTGTCTGATGCCACGCCCATGGCGCTCGCGTTGCAGGGGCTGAAAACGAACGCGAAAGCAAACGCGGCGAGCAGGAGTGGAAGGATGCCTTTTCCAAAGCTCGGGATTTTGTCCGAAGGACGGGGTTTGGTGGTGAGGATGTTCATAGGTGCTGCAGTGGATATGTTTTTCGCTAACAGACAACCGCAAGCCTGCCAAGTCGGGCCGCGGGAAGAAATTCGCGCGATATCGCGCGTGGCACGGCAAAGCTGGAAGCACCGGCAACAAGGTGCATGGGGTCCTTATTCATCGGCTTGGACCTTGCTTTGCTTGCCGGGCGTCTCGGCCAAGGCGGCTTTCGCATCCGCCGCAAAAGAGGTATCGGGATAGATTTCCACGATATCTTGCAAAGTTTCACGGGCGCGTTCGTCCTCGTCGCAGGCAGCGTACAGCTCATGCGCCGTCCAGAGTCCCTGCGCGGCCTGCCGGTGCTTTGTCCCGTAAAAAAGGAAGGGATAAAGGGCATAATCCAAACCCTCGTTCAGAAGCCGTGCTCGTCCCATGATCACCGGCGGATCTTCGCTCCACCGAGGATTATCTTTGAGGAGTTTTTTGAGTTCCTCCGATCTCGCACGAGCGAGCAACAATCTTGTGTCGATGACAAGTTCAGGATCGGCAGCCGTTCGTTCCATTTCCTCCGCTTGTTGGGACGCCTCGTCGAGTTTTCCTTGCTTGATCATGACGCCGAGCCGGCCTCGCGCGGCGCGCTGGCGATCCTCGAGCTTCCAAGCACCTTTTTCGACTTCCGTGAAAATTGCCATGGCCTCCTCATGCTTGGCGGGATCCTCCGCTTGCAGAAGTATCTCCCCGAGCAGACATCCCGCTTCAGCGGCGCGAGATTCGGGCGTGCCCAGCAAGGGCTGGAGACTCTGCCAGCGGGAGCGGGAGGACGCGACCGAACCGGGCAGCGGTTGCGCGGCAACGGCATCGAGCACCGCATCGGGTCCGAAAATAATTTTCGATATGCCCGCTCGCGGGATCAGCGTCGAGCCTCCGGGTTGGCCGGGCACGGGCGAAGGAATGACGATGCGGAGCATCGCTCCTTCCGCCGCGGCAATCTTGTTGGTCCGCATGGTGCCGTCCGTGTAATGGATGACGTCCTGCGCGCAAACAGTCGCGGCGAGGAAAAACAGCGGGAAAGTCTTTTTCACGACGGCGCCTGTTCCTTGGGGGTGAATTTTTTGAGTTTCTCGCGCGCGGTCTGCGCCTGCGGCAAGGAGCCCAAATCCTCGCTGTTGGCCAGTTCCTCGTACGTTTTGCGCGCAGCCTCGGTGTCATTGAGTTGCTCGAAAGCCTCGCCGCTGCGCAGGTAAGCCTGCGCGACTGTCTCCCGCCACTTGCCGTAAAGGATATAGATCCGCTGGTAGTATGGAACGGCCAGTTTCGGTTCGTTCCTGCTCATCGCGATGTCACCGAGAGCCAGGAGAGCCTGCGCCTTGAGCTTGCCCTGCACGCTGTTTGCGGCGAGCAGACGGTTGTAGGCATCCGCAGCTTGCTCGCTGTGTCCGGCCTCCAATTCGATGCCCGCGCGGGTCATGAGAGCGTCTCCGACAAGCGGCGACCATGGCGTGTCCTGCTCAAGACGTCTGTAGTAGTCCAGCGCAACTTCCTTCTCGCCCGCCCCGAGCGAAACTTTGGCCAACGCAGCAAGAGCTTTGTCTTTCTGCGCGGCACGAGGGTGCCACTTGAGCAAGTCACGGTAAAGTTGCGCGGCTTTGGCCCGGCGCTCCGCGGAATCTCCGGGGTTGGTGTTGTCTGCGGACGATGACAGCAACGCCTCGGCGCAGTCGGCGATAATCAAAGGGCTCGTCTCCTCCGGCTTGAGCAAAGCGGAAGCCTCTCGGAGGAGGGCGGAACTCAATGGCGGGTCCGATTTTTTGACAGCTTGCGCCAAGGCCCAAATAGCCCGCACGACAAGCACCTTTTCGCCCTTGCCGGTTGCCCCGTCGCGCAAGCTGCGGAGTCGGGCGAGATAATCGTTCCGCTCCGACTCGCTTTTGTAATATTTCCCGAGGGCAAGGAAGAGTTGCTCGACGGAGTCAGCATCCGGGTCGTTGCCGAATTGCCCGATGGCCTTCCAATATTCCGCCGCCGCTTTATCGGGCTGCTCCTGCTGGCGCCAAGACTGTCCCATGTGATAGAGCGCCTCGGCCGCCATGGGGCTCTGTGGATAGAGATCGAGGTATTTCCGCATGAGCGCCCTCAGGCCGTCGAAGTCCTCTTCAAGCTTGAGCACTTTTGCGATCTTGAACTGCGCCTCTTCGTGCCGGTGTCCCGCGCCCGCGGGGACCGAGGCGTAGATCTGTTTGCCCTCGTCGGATTTGCCCTGAGCGAGTAGCGCATCGCCGAGCATGAGGCGGGCCTCGGCGCTCTCTTCCGCCTCGGGAAATTTTCCCAGAAACTCCCTGAGCTCGGTCTCGGCCTGCGCGTAATCCTTCATCGACTGGGCGCAGTAGGCCCGGCGGAACATGGCGGAGGCACCCAGAGTCCCCTCGGAAAACTTTGCAGCGTGCGCACCCAAAACCTCTCGGGCCTCGGGAAATTTTTTGGCAAAAGCAAAAGCCGACCCCCGCCAGTAGTTGGCGGCTTCGGAGAGATCGTGCTGGGGATATTTTTCCTGGAATTGCCGGAATGTCTCCGCGGCGTCTTCGTTGCGTTCGGCCAACAACTGCGTGAAGCCCGTCATGAAAAAGGCGCGCGGGGCCTGCTCGGAATCGCCAAATTTCTCGCGCAGGGCCGAGAATGTCGCAATGGCATCTTCGTATTTGTCGGATTTCTGCTGGGCAGTTCCGCGCAGGTAAAGCACCAGTGGCAGGCTTTTCGATGACGGGAAATGCTCTTCAAAAACCGTCGAGGCCTCGATGGCCTTGTCATAGCGCTCGATAGCCATCCAGCTTTGCAGCGCGCTTAGCGATGCTTTTTCGACGACATCGTTTGGTTCCATCTGGCGGAGCATATCGTCGAGCAACATGGCGCATTCGCGATAGCGGTCCTGACGGTGGAAAGCGGTGGCCAGACGGAAACGGACCGATGCGTCGAAGGAAGGGATTTTTTCCAGATTGGCCAGCTCTTTCTCCACCTCGCGCAACAACTGCTTCTGCTGCGCGCGCGCGAAAACGTCCGGTTTCGGGAGACGCTCGATGTTTGCGAGATTCGTTTTAACCTCTTCTAGCTTGTGCTTTTGATGCGCCAAGAGACGCTCGCGCGGCCAGATGTTCTGCAGTGCCCTGATGGCATCGCGAGGCCGGTCCTCGTCGAGCAATTTTCCGCCGAGCGACAAAGCCAAGGTCTGGAATGTGGCAAGCTGGCTGATTTTCGAATCCATTTCCGGCCCGACTTCGGCGAGCAAGGCCAAAGCCTCATTGTCCTTTCCGGTTTCGATGAGGCAATGCAACTCGAGCACGGTGGCGCGGCCGGCGTGCGGATGCCCGTGGAGTTTGCGGATGTCGTTGAAAACCTTTGCCGCTTCCTCGAGCTTTCCTCCGGCAAGCAGAGAACTCCCTGTAAGCAGCTCCGAGTCCCGACGGCGTCCCGATTTAGGGAAAGCGTCCCGGAATTCGGACAATGCTTTCGTCGCCTCCTCGTAGCTTTCGGTCTGCATGAGCGCAATGGCCCTCCAGAATGCGAGGTCTTCCTTCTCCTTTGCACCGATGTCCTTGATTTTTCCGGCATCTTCGATCGCCTCGAGCGCATCCTCGTATTTCTGCGACTGCATCAGTGAAGCCGCGAGGTTGTAGCGGACATGCGGAAGAAATGGCAAAGCCTCCGAGGATGCTCCGAAGTCTTGGAGAAACCTGCGGTATCCGGCCGTTGCTTCCTCGTAGCGCTTGTTGTTGTAGGCCGTGTCGGCGCGGAAAATGATGTCGCGCGCCGTGCCGGCCTCGGCTGCCGGGGCCGCGGGTTCTCCGGCGGCACGCAGGCCCGGGGTCAGGACCGCGATGGAGAGACAAAAAATGACCGCGCAGAAACGCACAATCCAAGGATTTGCCGCACCGCGCCGCGGGCGCGAGGAGAAAATGAGGTTTGCCGGCCGTCTGGGAATGGCAGGATAGCGCCATGTCACATTCCGCCGTCGATCTGGAGGCACAGGTTCTCGCGTGGATCGAGGGGAACCGCCCGGCGGACTTCGCTGAAACTGTTCTCCGGTTGCACGCGTTCCAATACCGCAACAACTCCGCTTACCGACTTTTTTGCGGCCAATCGGGCGTCGGGGAGACACCGGATCTCTGGCGAGATGTGCCCTGTGTTCCGCAGTCGGCCTTCAAGCATGCCGACCTGCGCAGCTTTTCGGCCGATGATACCGTCAAAACTTTCCGCACCAGCGGGACGACCGGCGAGGGATTCGGACAGCATCATTTCCGCACGCTGGAAATTTACGAAGCCGTCGTGCGGGAGGGGTGGCGTCGGGCGAATATGCCGGCCGGACCGTTCCTCGTCATCGCACCCCATCCCGACGAATCCCCTCATTCCTCGCTAAGCCACATGCTCGGCACCCTCGCGCCGCGCGACAACTTCATCGCTGCCGCCGGGGTCATCGATATCGAACGATTGAAGTCCATCGATCAACCGGTCTGCTTGCTCGGCACAGCACTCGGATTTCTCAATTTGTTCGAGCGGATGGAAACAAGTCATCTCACGCTGACGTTGCCCGGCGGTTCGACCGCCATGGAAACCGGCGGATACAAAGGCAGCGGGCGCAATGTTTCGCGCGGGGATCTTTACGACATGTTCGGAGACAGGCTCGGCATATCGCCGGATGACATCTACAATGAATACGGCATGACCGAGCTGAGTTCGCAATTCTACGCGCGCGGGCCGCAAGGCTTGCACCACGGTCCACCTTGGGCGCGCGCCGTGGTCGCCGATCCGGTCACGCTGCGGGAAGTCGCCGACGGCGAAACGGGAATACTTCTGATCTATGATGCGGCCAATGTCGGATCGGTGGTCGGCATCAGGACGCAGGATCTCGCGGTCAAAGGCGGCGAGGCTTTCCAGTTGCTCGGGCGCGATCCCTCGGCCCTGCCCCGCGGATGCTCTCGCGCTGCGGACGAATGGCTGCGATGAACACGTCCGGCCGCGCCAGCGCCGTCGCCGAAGCTGCGGAGCCGTTCCGCGCGCTGCTCGGCCCGACCGCACCGGAAGATTTACTCGCTTGGGTCCGGTCCGAATTAGGTAACGCCGATGCGCTCGATCGGTGGGTCGACCACGGAAAATCCAAGACCAAAGCGGTCGCACCGGCGACCATCCTGCATGTGGTCAGCGGCAACACGCCGCATGCCGCGCTGCAATCGTTGATCGGCGGGCTCCTCCTCGGCAGCCGCAATCTGGTCAAACTCCCGCGTGGCGGCATCATCGAGGTGGATGAATTTCTCGCCGGCTTGCCCGACGCCATGCGCAGCACCGTCGAAACCGCGGAAGATTTGCCTTCTGCTTGGTTGGCGCAAGCCGAAGCGGTGATCGTCTACGGATCGGACGAAACCATCGCGCATTTCCGTGGGTTGGTGTCACCCTCGCAGGTCTTTGTCGGCCACGGACACAGGGCCAGCTTGGGCATCGTGTGGGATGACCCGGCGTTCGCATCATGCGACGGGGCAGCGCGCGATGCCTCGCTCTACGACCAGCAAGGGTGTCTTTCGCCGCAGGTTTTTTATGTGCGGGAGATACAACCGGGTTTCGCCCGCGAATATGCTGAAAAACTGGCGTCGTCCATGGAGCGCTTCAACCGCTCGCATGCACGCGGTCCGCTCAACGTGGCGGAAAAAGCGGAGATCGCCAATCTGCGCGCCGCTTACCGCTTCCGTGCGGCCGGCGATTTGCGCGTCGCGCTGTGGGAGGGCGGAGCGAATCTCGATTGGACCGTCGTCTACGAAGAGGACTCTTGGTTTCCCGCCTCGCCGCTCAATCGCGTCATTTTCGTCAAACCGTTACCCGAAGATTTCGTCAACTCGATCGGTCCGGCCGCCGCGCATATCGGCGCGGTCGGGCTTTGTCCCTGCACCGAGGACCTCGCCGACCGCTTCGCCGCGTTGCGTCCATCGAGGTTTTGCCCCATCGGAAGCATGCAGGATCCGCATTGGACTTGGCACAACGGCGGCATCCCGCGGCTCGCTTCTTTGGTCAAGTGGGTTGATTTCGAGCCGTAAGCAGGATTCACTGCTCGGACTCCATGGCCAAAGAAGAGTCCATTCCCGCCGAAGGCGTCGTTGTTGAAGTGCTTCCCGGCACAATGTTCCGCGTCAAGTTGACCAACGGCACCGTGGTGCTCGCGCACATCGGCGGCAAAATGCGCAAGCACTTCGTCCGCATTGTTCCGGGCGACAAAGTGCAGATCGAAATCTCCCCCTACGACCTGACCAAGGCGCGGATCACTTACCGCGAGAGGTAAGAAGGAAACCTCACCGGACGCCGAGTCCGCAGAGGAGAAATCCACCCCGAAGCCGGAGGGAATATTTCAGAACCCCTCTATGCTCTCTGCGCCCTCTGCGGTTATTCAAAAACCGCTACCGGTCACACTCGCCCATCACGAAGTCGATGCTTCCGAGGATGGCAGAAACATCGCTCACATAGTGACCGGGCAGGAGTGACGGCATGATGCTGAGGTTGGCGAAGCTGGGCGCGCGGATCTTCAAACGATACGGCACGCCGCCGCCCTTGCTGCAAATGTAAAAACCAAGTTCGCCCTTCGGGTTCTCGGCCCCGAAGTAAACCTCGCCGACCGGCGCATCGATGCCCTGCGTGGTGATGATGAACTGGTGGATGAGTTCCTCCATCTTTGTCATCACGTCGGTTTTCTTCGGCAAAATATTTTTCGGATCCTCGACACAGATCGGGCCCGACGGAAGTTTGTCCAATGCCTGCGTGAGAATCCGTGCGCTCTGCCGCATTTCCTCCATGCGCACAAGGTAGCGGTCAAAGCAGTCCCCCACCGAACCGATGGGCACGTCGAAATCGTATTGCTCGTAGCCGAGATAGGGGTGGACCTTGCGCAAATCGTGATCCACGCCGGAGCCTCGCAGGTTGGGACCGGTGAGCCCGTAGGCGATCGCATCGGCTCCGCTGATCACGCCGACGTTTTTCGTGCGGTCGAGCCAGATCGGATTGCGGGTGAGCAGTTTGTCGACCTCGGCGAGACTCGGCAGCAGGTCGTTGATGAAATTGCGCACCTGATGCTCGAAGCCGGGAGGGATATCGCGCGTCATCCCGCCGACCCGCGTATAGGATGTGGTGAAACGCGCACCGGTGAGTTGCTCGGTCAGATTGTAAACCACCTCGCGGTGTTTGAACGTGTAGAGAAAGACGGACATCGCGCCGATGTCCATCGCGTAAGCCCCGATGCCGAGCAGGTGCGAGGAAATGCGCGCCAGCTCGCAGCAGATCACGCGGATGGCTTGGCCGCGCGGCGGCAGCGTCCAGCCCATCAGTTTTTCCACGGCCAGCGCGTAAGCCACGTTGTTGGCCAGGGGCGCGAGGTAATCGAGCCGGTCCGTGTAGGGCACGAACTGGTTGTATTGCATGTTCTCCGCGATCTTCTCGTCGCCGCGGTGCAGATAGCCGATGTCCGCGTCCGCCTTGGTGATGATCTCGCCGTCCAACTCGAGCACGATGCGCAGCACACCATGGGTCGACGGGTGGGACGGACCCATGTTGAGCGTCACGGTCTCGCCGAGAAGTTCCCCTTTGCGGCGCGCTTCAGCCTCGGCGGCACGGGTGCGGGCGGCAGCATCGGGCGTCTCGAGAACGGTGGACATATCCTGGATTGTTACGTTTGGAGGGCGCTTTTGGCAACCTCAGGACGTCGGGTCAGCAGAGTCAATCTCGGCCACCACCAGACGACTTTTCCGTCCTCCTCGGTAAGGCCCAACGCACGATGGGCCTCGTCGGGAGCTTGGGCGACAAGTTTGCGCACTTCCGCGCGGTTGCTCTCGGATGTTCCTGCCGTGCGGAAATACCATTCGAGGTCCGGCTGTTTGAAGGGACGCGTCTCACACTGCAACACATCGAGGCCGCTGCTTCGCCCAGTTCACGGCAAGCCGCAGGACTCAAAAACCTCCCGTGGCTTGGATCACGCAATTTTTCCACACGATGCAACCATTCCTCGGCATCGGTGGCGCTGTCCTGAGTCGATCGCCACATCGAGCGCAGGCGAAAGTTCCGCAGCGTCGAATTGATCCAAAGCCGGCGCCACACAGAGACTCCGTTCGATCAAGGGGAAACTCCTCCCTAGGGACCGCTTTTGCCCCCTAACGGCTCGTATGAACTTTTTTTGTGCGTGCATTAAATCTTTATTGACTTGGTCAAGATTATAACCGAGAACCTCGCCTGATCCTTCGCACGGAATCAATGAAAACAAAACACAAAGAAAGGAATAATCATGACTTTATCAGTAATGATACAGTCCGTGCGCGGATCGCTACCGAGGGGTTCGCGCGTGGCCCTGCCACTCGTGGCAGGATTGGTCTCGGTCATCACAACGCCCGGCGCAGGGGCGCAAAGTCTCGCCGAGTTGAAAGTTCAACTCGACGCGTTGCAGTCGAAAGTCGCCGCTCTCGAGGCGCGACCGACGGTCAACGACGCGTTGCGGGACAAACTGGAGAAATCACCCGTTATCACGCTGGACCAGCGCGGTTTCCGCTTGGCCAGTCCGGAACGCACCGAGACGCGTATCGTCACGGGTCCGGACGGCCAGAGCTACGACCAAGTGGTCACGGTCGAGGAAGGAGACGCCTACAAGTTCCATCTCGGAGCTTTGCTGCAACCGCAGGGACGCTTCTTCATCGAGTCGCCTGATGACACATCCACTTTCCTGATGCGCCGCGCACGACTCATCGCCGATGGAACCGTGGCAAGGAACTTCGACTTCCTTTTCCAAGTCGATCTTCTTTCGTCCGGGCTATGGGTGACGAACACCGCACCAGCCAACACCGTCACGGTTCAAGACGCATGGGTGAATGCGAAGGCGTGGGATTGGCTGCAGCTGCGCGTGGGCAAAATGAAAAGTCCCATCGGAATCGAGCGCTGGCAATCGGCCAACGCCCGTTGGTTCACAGATCTGATCACCACCACGTATCTGGCGCCCAACCGTTCCATCGGTGCGATGTTGCACGGCAACGTCTACGGAGGCGTGGCGCAATACTGGGCCAGCTTGGTCAACGGCGAGCCCGACGGGGGCAGTTCCGATTTGTCTTCGGGTGGGCAGAACACGAAAGAGTTCCAAGGTCGCCTGGCACTCACTCCGTTCGCACGCACCGACTGGGAACCGCTCAGAGAACTCACTGTCAGCGCGGGCGTCACCTATGCGCCGCAACTCAACGGCCTCGGTCGTTACGGCACAGCCAACCAACAGCAGTTCTTCACCTACAACAACGGCACGATCAACGCGACGCAGGCCAACCCCGGTGAGCAGGTGCGGTTCGTCCCGAATCTGACCTATTTCTGGGGTCCGTTCGGACTCTACGCTGAAGCCGCTTGGTCCACCGCGGGCGTGACCGGAGCGACGACCGGGAAGGTTTCCAAGTCGACGAGCGTGAAAGACAAGAACGGCAAGACCGTGGGGACCTTCAACACCACGTCCACTGCCACCAACACCAGCACCACCACCGAAAACTTCACCAACTTCGCTTGGCAAGTTGCGGCGTCCTACATGCTGACGGGCGAGAAGAACTCGTTTCGCGCGATCAAACCCAATCGCCCGTTCAGTCCTTCGACGGGCGGATGGGGCGCCCTGCAAGTGGCTGCACGCGCGGGGCAACTCACGGTGGACGACGGCATCTTCGCAGCAGGCTACTCGGATCCCAGCATCTGGGCACGCCAGTCGACGACCTTCGGCGCCGCGCTGAACTGGATACTCAACGAGAACCTCAAGCTCACGTTGCAATACGACTACACCAGCTTCCTCGGGGGTGCGCCCGACGGGGCAAATGCTCCCGACAACAACGCCATCACAACGCAGGTGCAACTGTCCTTCTGACCAAAATACCAAAACCACAAAAACCCTAAATATCATGAATACATCATCAATCACCGGATCGGCCGCGCGCCTCTTCGCCGCGCTGCTCCTTGCCGTATTGTTCGTGCTGCTCGCCCCGCGGGCACGCGCGAATACCATCCTGAACGTGTCGTATGATCCGACGCGCGAATTCTACACGGACTACAACCGAGCTTTCGCCCAATACTGGGAGCAGAAAAGCGGTCAATCAGTCAGCTTTGAACAGTCGCACGGCGGTTCAGGCAAGCAGGCCCGTTCGGTCATCGACGGACTCGAAGCCGACGTGGTGACGCTGGCCCTAGCTTACGACATCGACATCATCGCCAACGCAGGCCTGCTGGCCAAAACTTGGCAGTCGCGTCTGCCGCACAACAGCTCGCCCTACACCTCCACGATCGTGTTCGTGGTGCGCAAAGGTAACCCGCTGGGTATCAAGGACTGGGATGATCTGGTCCGCGACGGAGTCTCCGTCATCACCCCGAATCCGAAAACATCCGGAGGCGCGCGTTGGAATTATCTCGCGGCCTACGCATATGCGCTCGAGAAGAACGGCGGTGACGAGGCCAAGGTAAAGGAGTTCGTCACCAAGCTTTACAAAAACGTGCCGGTGCTCGACACGGGTGCGCGGGGATCGACGACCACGTTCACGCAGCGGAGGATCGGCGATGTTTTCCTTTCGTGGGAGAACGAGGCCTACCTGATCAAGAAGCTTTATCCCGGCCAATACGAGATCGTTTACCCGTCGCTCAGCATTTTGGCCGAGCCACCGGTGGCCGTTGTCGACTCGGTGGTCGACAAAAAAGGAACGCGCGAGGTGGCGCAGGCTTACCTCGAATTCCTCTACACGCCGACGGGCCAAGACCTTGCAGGCAAGCACTTCTACCGCCCGATCGATCCGGCGGCGGCGAAAAAATACTCGGACACCTTCAAGCCGCTCAAGCTTGTCAGCATCGAGAAATTCGGCGGCTGGCAGAAAGCGCAGAAGAAACACTTCAACGACGGAGGCGTGTTCGACCAGATCTACGCCCCTTGAACAATTTGGTTTGCCGCGCGTGTCGTCCGGCGCGGGTCCGCTCCGTGCGAGGGTCGCAGGCCTGAACCGGCAGCCGCGCGGCAAACCACTTACAGTCTAACAGCACGCAACGACAAAACCAAGACAGCACCTCTCGTCCCATCAAATGAACGCCAACCACCGATTCGCGGAACGTCATTCCGCAGAGATGAGTCAAGCGCCATGCGCCGAGCAGATGCTCCGCCCGTTCTGGGAGAGCGTTGAAACCGGGCTCCTCGAATCGGGCAGCCTTGGCGGTTTTATTGCCGGGGACGCGGGCTACGAGTTGCACCGTTTCACGCTGCGCGGCGCTGCGGACGGCAACGCCACCATTCGTCTCGGGTTCTTCGCCACGATCCACGGCGATGAACCGCAAGGCGCGCAGGCTTTGCTCGAACTGGCGAAACTTTCCCGCCGCGAACCGGAGCTATTCCGCGGGCATGAAATCCATCTTTATCCGCTGTGCAATCCTACGGGCTACGAGGATGGCACGCGCCACTCGCGCCGCGGCGAGGATCTGAACCGCCATTTCTGGCGGGGGTCGCACGAACCGGAGATCGCGCTGCTCGAAAATGAAATCGCCGCACGGCATTTTCACGGGATTGTGTCGCTGCACGCCGACGACACGAGCGACGGACTTTACGGGTTCGTTCGCGGGTCAACGATCAGCAAGGAGCTTCTTGCTCCCGCTCTGGCTGACGCTTCGCGGCATCTGCCGCTGAATAGCGAGCCGGTCATCGACGGATTCCGCGCACACGACGGAATCATCGTCGAGGGATACGAGGGCATTCTTTCCGCCGGTCAAATCGAGCCGCGGCCCTTCGAGATTGTCTTCGAAACGCCCGCGGCGGCAGATTTCGAGAAACAAGTCCATGCGCACCTGACGGCACTTGTCGCCATCCTTGGCCGCTACCGCGCAATGCTTTCGGTAGGAAATGACATCTGATGAGCCGTCGCGTCCTTCCCGGTTTCGGGCTCACTCTCGGTTTCACGCTGCTCTACTTGGGGTTGATCGTGCTGCTACCGCTTTCCGCGACATTTTTCAAAGCGTTCTCTCTCGGTCCGGCCGAGTTCTGGGAAGTGGCCACTTCGCCGCGCGCGCTGGCGTCGTATCGTGTCACCTTCGGCCTGTCCCTCCTCGCCGCGCTGGTAAATGGGATCTTCGGGGTGGTTGTGGCGTGGATGCTCGTTCGTTACGAGTTTCCCGGAAAAAAACTGGTCGATTCGATGGTCGACTTGCCATTCGCGCTACCCACGGCAGTAGCGGGAATCGCGCTGGCCACGCTTTATGCGCCGGAAGGTTGGATCGGGCGTTGGTTCGGCGAGCTCGGCATCCGCGTTGCTTTCACTCCCGCCGGCATTTTTGTCGCGTTGGTTTTCATCGGATTACCTTTCGTCGTGCGCACGGTGCAACCGGTGCTCGAGCAGGCGGAGCGCGAACTCGAAGAAGCGGCGGCCAGCCTCGGTGCGACTTGGTGGCAGACTGTCCACCGCGTGGTCTTTCCCGTGCTCTTTCCATCCATCCTCACCGGAGTGGCCATGGCTTTCGCCCGTGCCATCGGCGAATACGGCTCGGTCATATTCATCGCCGGCAATATGCCCATGATCAGCGAAATCACGCCGCTGCTCATCGTGATCAAGCTCGAGCAATACGATTACGCGGGGGCCACGGCACTTGCCGTGGTCATGCTGGTTGTATCGTTTGTCCTGCTGCTCGGCATCAACTCGCTACAGTGGTGGGCCGCACGGCGTAGCTCGGGAGGTGTGCTCTGATGGGTGCGGCGACGCCATTGCGCACCGTGCGGCGCAGCTACGAATCGGTCGCGCCGCAGAACCGCGTGCTGCCCGAACCGTGGATCGCAAAACTCATCATCGGCGGCCTCGGGCTCGGATTTCTGGTGCTCTTTCTTTTCATCCCGCTCGTCGCCGTCTTCCACGGCGCATTGGAGAAAGGATGGCAACTCTTCATCGCATCGTTCGAGGATCCGGCGGGTTGGCATGCGATCAAACTCACCCTCATCGTCGCGGCCATCGCCGTGCCCCTCAACACGATCTTCGGTCTGGCCGCCGCATGGGCGGTGACAAAATTCGATTTCCGCGGCAAGAGCCTGCTAATCACGCTGATCGATCTTCCCTTTGCCGTTTCACCGGTTGTCGCGGGACTCGTCTACGTGCTGCTTTGCGGACGTCAGGGGTGGTTCGGTCCGTGGCTCATGGAGCATGACATCAAAATCATCTTCGCCTTGCCCGGGATCGTGCTGGCCACGGTGTTTGTCACCTTTCCTTTCGTAGCGCGCGAATTGATCCCGCTCATGCAGGCGCAGGGGAATGACGAGGAATACGCGGCAGCCACGCTGGGAGCCAACGGATGGCGCACCTTCTGGCGCGTCACACTGCCTCGCGTGAAATGGGCGCTGATCTACGGGATCATCCTCTGCAACGCGCGCAGCATGGGGGAATTCGGCGCGGTCTCCGTCGTTTCCGGCCACATCCGCGGCCAGACGAACACTGTGCCCTTGCACATCGAGATTCTTTACAACGAATACCAGTTCACCGCCGCTTTCGCCTTCGCCGCGCTGCTCGCCCTGCTCGCACTGGTCACGCTGGCGGTGAAGACCGTCGTCGAATCGCTTTCCCACGGCCAATTCCGGGCCGACGCGCAACTCGTCATCGCATCCAAAGAACCATGAAAATAGAGGTCCAACGCATCTACAAAAAGTTCGGTCGTTTCCCCGCCCTTCACGACGTCAATCTCACCGTGCCCTCGGGTAAACTCATCGCTTTGCTCGGACCATCCGGTTCCGGCAAGACCACGCTCCTGCGCATCATCGCCGGCCTCGAGTTCCCCGATTCGGGCCGCGTGAACTTCGACGGAAAGGAAGTCACCGACGAACCGGCAGGCAAGCGCAAGGTGGGATTCGTTTTCCAGCACTACGCGCTGTTCCGCCATCTGACCGTCTTCCGCAACATCACCTTCGGACTCGATGTGCGTCCGCGCCGTTTGCGCCCGTCGCGCACCGATGCGGCCAAACGTGTGGCCGAATTGCTCAAGCTCGTGCAACTCGAAGGCCTCGAGAACCGGTTTCCGCCGCAGCTCTCCGGCGGACAGCGCCAACGTATCGCGCTGGCCCGTGCACTGGCCGTCGATCCCAAGGTTTTGCTGCTCGATGAACCCTTCGGCGCGCTCGACGCCAAGGTGCGCAAAGACTTGCGCCGCTGGCTGCGCGTGTTCCAGGAGGAAATCGGAATCACCACGATCTTCGTCACGCACGATCAGGAGGAAGCGCTTGAACTGGCCGACGAAGTCGTGGTCCTCAACGAGGGCCGCATCGAGCAGATCGGCGCGCCGCAGGACGTTTACGACAAACCAGCATCACCGTTCGTCATCGAATTTCTCGGTAATGTGAACCGCTTCCGCGCCGGTCTGGCTGCTCCATCCGACGACAGCAAAGGCGTGCTTTATGTGCGTCCGCATGACGTGGAAATCGAAACCGCCGGCGCCGGCGAGCATGAGTATGCTTTGCAAGCTCGGGTGCTGCACATTTTCTCCGCGGGCAACTACGCGCGTGTCTCACTCGAGCGCGTGCGAACGCACGAACCCTTCGATGCCGAAATCACCCGCGAAAATTTGCGCCGCTTGCGCTTGCAACCCGGCAACACCGTCTCGGTTGTTTTCCGCCACGTCCGGCTTTTCGAGGACGGACGCTACAAGGAAGGCGATATCCGCAGCGGCCGTTTTGTCCCGGCCGATATCGCATGAGTTCCCGAAATCAGGCCTGAGACCCGGCAGCCGCGAGTTCGTCTTCGACCCGCAGGCGCAGTTGTCCGCAGGCCGCGTCGATGTCGTGGCCTTTTTCGCGGCGGATGGTGGCGACGACCCCGCCTGAGCGCACGGCGCGGACAAATTCCTGCTGGCGCGCCTCGCTCGGGCGTTCCCAGGGAAGTCCCTCGACCGTGTTGTAGGGGATGAGGTTCACCTTGGCATCGAGCCGCCGCGAGTGGGCGGCGAGCAGACGCGCCTGCTCGGGCGAGTCATTGATGCCCGCAATGAGGATGTATTCGAAGCCGAGCTTCTGTTTGCGCCGCGAGGTGAAGTAAGCGCACGCGTCGAAAAGTTCTTCGAGCGGATACTTTTTGTTCACCGGCATGATCTGCTCGCGCACCTCGTCGGTCGCGCCGTGCAACGAAATAGCCAACCGCACCGGCACGGGATGCTCGGCCAGTTCGCGGATCTGCGGGACAAGGCCGCTGGTCGAGACCGTGATGTGACGCGCGCCGATCTCGAAGCCCCACGGCGCGTTGAGGATCTCGATGGCCACGGAAAGATTTTTCCAGTTGGCCAGCGGTTCGCCCATGCCCATGAACACGATGTTGTCCACGCGTTCGCCGGTGGTCTGTTCCACATGCATGACCTGCGCGGTGATTTCGCCCGCCGAGAGGTTTCGTTTCCATCCGCGCAATCCGCTCGCACAGAATTTGCACCCGTAGGCGCAGCCGACTTGCGTGGAAACGCAAAGCGTCCTGCGGTCGGATGTTTCCCCGTAAAGCGCGGGCGAGGCCGGGATGAAGACACTCTCGATGAACTGTCCGTCGGGCAGGCGGAACAAAAATTTGCGTGTCGTGTCCTTCGATCCGCTCATGCGCACCTGCTCGAGTTGCGCGGGCGGGTATTTCTCCACCAACTGCGCCCGCAATTCCGCGGGCAGGTCGGTCATCGACGCGAAGTCACCGACGCGTTTCTCGTGGATCCATTCCATGATCTGGCGCGCGCGGTAAGGCTTGTGGCCCATCGCACCGAGCGAACCGGCGAGCGAATCCAGCGTTTCTCCGAGCAACGAAATCACAGGGCCAAGATGCCATGCCGCGCGACCCGATGCCAGCCGCGCAGTCTTGACCGCCGCCGGGGTCCATTTAGCTTGGCACGGTGCGCCCGAACTGTTTTCTCCTTCTCCTCCTTGCCAGCGTCCTGCTACCGCTGACCGGTTGCGAAACTACCACCACCACGGGCGGCGTGAGCCCGAGCATCGCCGCCGCCATCGCCCAAGAAGCACCGGGCAGCTACTACATCGGCCGCCGCTATTACAAAAAGGACTACAAAATGTGGGGCTGGGTGCGCAAACCGGGCCAACCGTGGAAGTCCTCGCAACTCGTCATGATGAACGAGGACACAAAATTCGCGCCCGACCGCGAGGCCGGCACGCTCGGCACGGATAACAACTACGAATACCGCCTCGAGGGACGCTTCACCGGCGGCCAAGTTTACGAGCCGGCGAGCAACCGTTTTTACCCCGAGTTCCTCCTCACCGGATGCAGTGTCATCTCGACCGCGGCGCCGAACATTTTCAAAGACAGGCGCGCACTGGACCCGAAAGTGCGGCTTCTCACCCCGCCGCTCTAGATCCGGGCCGAATCCGCTTGCCGGGCCGCAGAGCGACCCCTAAACAGCCTGCATGTCTACACCCTCGCGCCTCCTATTCATCGCCCTGGCCGCCGTATCCATCGCGGGCTGCGGCCCCAAAAAATCGGACGCCGTGAAAGTCGGCATGAACATCGAAATGACCGGCGACATTCCCGCTGTCGGCGCCTCGAGCAAAAACGCGGCCGAGATGTTCTTCGACAAGGTCAATGCCGAAGGCGGCATTCCGCTGGCCGAGGGCAAGAAGCAGAAGGTCGAACTCGTCGTGCGCGACAACGGCGCCAAAGCCGACCAAGCCGCCTCGGTGGCGCAGCAACTCATCTCCAGCCAGGAAGTCGTCGCCATGGTCGGTCCGAACTCCAGCGCGTGCGCCATTCCCGCCGGCGAAATCGCCGAAGCATTGAAGTGCGTCATGATCTCGCCATGGTCGACCAATCCCAAGACCACGCTCGACAGCGTCTCCGGCGCGCCCAAACGCTACGTCTTCCGCGCCTGCTTCACCGACCCGTTCCAGGCGCTCGTCCTCGCCAAGTTCGCCCTGAACAACCTCGGCGCGAAGAAAGCCGCCGTGCTCTACGACGTCTCCTCCGAGGCCCCGCTCGGCCAAGCCACCCTTTTCAAGGACACCTTCACCGCGAACGGAGGCGAAGTCGTCGCATTCGAGACGTTCACCACCGGCGACAAGGATTTCTCCGCGCAATTGACCAATATCAAGGCCGCCAACCCCGAAATCATTTTCCTGCCAACCTACTACAATGATGTCCCGCTCATCGCGCAGCAGGCCCGCCGTCTCGGCATCACCGCGACATTCCTCGGCAGCGACGCGTGGAGTTCGCCCGAGATCATCAAACTCGGCGGCGCGGACGTCGAGGGCTCCTATTTCTGCAACCACTTCTCGACACAGATCGCGACCGACGAAGCCAAAAAATTCATCGCCGACTACACCGCGAAATACGGCCAGGCACCCGACGATGTCGCCGCCCTCACCTACGATGCGTGCGGCCTTGTCGCCGAGGCGGTCAAAGAAGGCGGTAAAAACGACCGGGAGGCGGTCCGCGAATCGCTGGCCAAAATCCTCGAGTACAAAGGCGTGACCGGCAACTTCCGCTTCGAACCCGGTTCGGGCGACCCGATCAAGAGCGCTGTCGTGCTGCAGATCAAGGACGGCGCGTTCCAGTGGGTGACCAACGCCAATCCGTGACCGCCTGAGCCGCGCGCATGGATTACTTCGCGCAGCAGGCGATCAACGCGATCCAGCTCGGTTCGATCTACGCGCTCATCGCGCTGGGTTACAGCATGGTCTATGGCGTGCTGGTCATGATCAACTTCGCCCACGGCGACGTGTTCATGGTCAGCTCGTTCTTCTGTTTCCTGCTGCTGCTCGCGGTGCCGGCCCCGTTCGTCGCCGCGCTCATCATCGTCATGCTGGCCACCGCACTGCTCGGTGTCTGCATCGAGCGGTTGGCCTACCGGCCGCTGCGCGGGGCCCCGCGTGTCTCGGCCATCATCACCGCGCTCGGTTGCGGGCTGATCATCCAGAACACCACGCTCAGCCTCAGCCCCTACTCGCAACGCATGCCGGAGCTGTTCAAGCCGGTCACATGGCAGTTCGCCGGGCTGACCGTTTCCTCGCTGCAGATTCTCATCATCGGCGTGTCGGTCGGCTTGATGCTCGCGCTCGATTTCTTCATCCGCAAAACGCGCTACGGCATGGCCATGCGCGCCATCGCGCAGGATCGCGCGATCGTCCCGCTGATGGGCATCCCGGTGAATACGCTCATCTCCATGACCTTCGCCATCGGTGCGGCCCTGGGCGGCGCGGCCGGCGTGCTTTACGCGTCGGCTTACCCGGTGATCAGCGCAACGATGGGCGTGCTCGTCGGATGGAAAGCATTCGTCGCCGCAGTCATCGGCGGCATCGGCAACGTGCGCGGTGCGGTGCTCGGCGCCTACGTGCTCGGCGCGGTGGAAGTTTTCACGGTGACCGTGCTGCCATCGACCTACCGCGACCTCGTGGTCTACTCGCTGTTGCTCGTCATCCTCATCTTCAAGCCCTACGGGTTGCTCGGGCGTCCCGTCGTGCAAAAGGTCTGATGCGCTGGCTGCAACATCCCCCGCCGCGCGGCGTGCTCGTCGCGCTTTTGCTCGCCGGCCTGGGTGCGTGCTTAGCCATCGAGCAATTCAAACTGGTCGACGATTACATCCGGTTCGTCCTCATCACTCTCGGCATCAACATCATCCTTTGCGTCAGCCTCAATCTGGTGAACGGATGGATGGGCGAATTTTCCGTCGGACACGCGGGTTTCATGGCGCTCGGGGCGTATCTCTCGGCCTGCGTCTCGGTGAAATGGCTGGGCTGGGGCGATCCGCTGTGGATGTTCCCTCTCGCCGTGCTGGCCGGCGGATTGCTCGCAGGATCGGTCGGCTTCCTCCTCGGGTTGCTCTCGTTCAAAACCCGGGGCGACTACCTCGCGATCATCACGCTCGCCTTCCTCATGATCGTGAAGTCCGGTATCGAGAACATCCCGTATGTCGGCGGACCGCGCGGATTCCTCGGCATCGGCAACCACACGACACTGCTCTGGACCGCGGTCTGGACGGTTCTCACCCTTTGGGCCATCCGCAATCTCGTCTATTCGCGCTTCGGCCGCGGGATCGTCGCGGTGCGAGAGGACGAGATCGCCGCCAACGCCATGGGCGTGGACACGCGCAAGGCAAAGCTGGCCGCGTTCGTTGTCTCCTCGTTCTTCGGCGGCGTGGCCGGCGCGCTCTTCGCGCACCAGTTGCAATTCATCAATCCGGGCGTCTTCGACATCGTCAAGTCGACCGAGATCCTCGTCATGGTTTACCTCGGCGGCATCGGTTCGCTCGGCGGATCGATCCTCGGCGCGGCCGCATTCACCATCCTTGCGCAGGTGCTCCAACCGCTGGGGACGTGGCGCATGGTCATTCTGCCGCTCATGCTCGTCCTGCTCATGCTCTTCCGTCCGCGCGGCATCATGGGCATGCGCGAATTTTCCTGGTTCGTCCCGCGCCGCGAATTCGCGGCCAAGGAGGAGAAAAAGTGAGCCCGCTGCTCGAGGTGCGCGGCGTGACCATGCGCTTCGGCGGATTGACCGCCGTGTCCGATCTCACGCTCAATGTGACTCCCGGCCACGCCCATGGCATCATCGGGCCGAACGGCGCGGGAAAAACAACGGCCTTCAATGTCATCACCGGCATCTACGCCCCGACAAGCGGCGACATCGTTTTCCGCGGCAAGTCGATCGCCGGGCACCGGCCGAGCACGATCGCCCGCGGAGGTATTGCGCGCACGTTCCAGAACATCCGACTTTTCCGCGACCTCACCGTGCTCGACAACGTGCGCATCGCCCACGACGCGCACGCGGGCTACTCGTGGCCCGGCGCAATGGTGCAACTGCCATCCGCCCGCCGCGCGGAACGCGAAACCATCGACCGCTGCACGGACATGCTGGAAAAGTTCGGGCTCGGTGATGTCGCTTACGAGCGCGCCGGCGATTTGCCCTATGGCTCTCAACGCCGGCGCGCTCGTAAGCCGGCTGGAAATCGCGCGGGCCATGGCCCTGCAACCCTCGCTGCTTCTGCTCGACGAACCGGCCGCGGGAATGAATTCGGCGGAAACGCTCAAGCTCGTCGAATTCCTCGGATGGCTCCGCGACCACTTCTCGGTCACCATGCTGCTGATAGAGCACCACATGCAGCTGGTCATGAGCTTTTGCGACCGCATCACCGTGCTCGACTTCGGAGCCACCATCGCCGAAGGCACGGCCGACGAGGTGCGCGGCAACCCCAAGGTCATCGAGGCGTATCTCGGAACGGAGGATGACCATGGGTGAGACGCTGCTGCGCGTGGAAAATCTCGTCGTTCGCTACGGCGACATCCGCGCGGTCAAAGGAATCACTTTTCATGTCGAGCGCGGCGAAATCCTCGCTTTGGTCGGCGCGAACGGTGCGGGCAAAACCACCACGCTGCGCGCTCTCTCCGGTATGCTGCCCTACGAGGGATCGGTCGCCCTGCAGGGACGCGATCTCCGCGGACTCACGCCCGATCGTATCTTGCGGCTCGGCATGGCCCATGTTCCGGAAGGACGCGGCATCTTCGGCGGACTCACCGTGATGGAAAACCTCCAGCTCGGCGCCTGGATCCGGCGCGACAAAGCGGGACGCACACGCGATCTGGACATGGTCATGGATATTTTCCCGCGCCTGCGCGAACGCTCCACGCAGATGGCCGGCACCCTGAGCGGCGGCGAACAGCAGATGCTCGCCGTCGGGCGCGCGCTGATGAGCGAGGCGAAAATCCTTCTCCTCGACGAACCTTCGATGGGACTCGCTCCAAAGCTCGTGCAGGAAATTTTCGGCGTGATCCGCCGGCTCAACGAGCAAGGCACCACGGTCCTTCTCGTCGAACAGAACGCCAACATGGCGCTGCGTCTCGCCCACCGCGCCTGCCTGCTTGAAACCGGCAACCTTGTTCTCGAAGGCCTGGCGTCCGAACTGCTCTCCAACCCGCGCGTGCGCGAGGCTTATCTCGGCGCGGTTTGACCCCGGGCGCCCAGCGGATTAGTTCTGGTCACGGCCCATGAACGAATCACCCGCCCGTCGCTTATCGTTGCCCGTGCTGCTCGGATGGCTCGCCGTCATCGGCGCGGGCGCGTTCGCCTTGGGTATCGTGACCTTTTCGCGCGGCGAACAAATCAACGCTCTGT
>JBEDBL010000002.1:0-35369 GCA_041177245.1 Verrucomicrobiota bacterium | reverse complement strand
GTAATTATCCCCATCCATGCCCACAAAATTAGGATCTCCTGTCCCGACAACATTTTCTTTGCTCATCGCCGCTGCCTGGCTTGCATTTTCCTCCGCCGAGGCCGCGACGGTTTCTTTTGTCGGGGTCGAAGTCGGCACGGCGGGAAGCGGTTACGCGGTGCAAAACTGGTCCAATCTGGGCGTTTCCAAAACCTACGATTTGGGCGGCAGCGAGGTCTACGGAACTTCGGGTTACTACCAGATCCGTCCGATGGCTTGGGACCCCGGCGCAGTCAACATCTACCAAGGAGCATCTTCGGGAAATAATCTCGGCATCACCGCAACCAATTCCCCGACCTTGTATTCTGCTCCGGTGTTCTTGAGTTCGATCACCGGCGGCGCCGGCGATTATGTCAATTTCCCAGGCTATCCGATCTTCCGCGGTCCGGACGGATCTGCGCTCTATCGCGAAGGATCGCTCTCGGTCGCGGTCAACAACGGTCCTTACAACACGCCCTCGGGCAGCAACAACGGATACTTTGGCGAAGCTTTCTCTTTCAGTATGGCGTCGAATATGGGTGCGAATTTCCGTATCGGCATCGCGGTCGACACCGTATCCAGCGGCACCTATGCGCCTGACTATGTCACCATTTACAACTCGGGCACCGGAAGCACCTATTCCACGCAACTGACGCGTGACGGCACGCCAGACATGGTTTTCTTCGACCTCACTGCGTCCGCGGGCGAAAGTTTCAGCGCGGCTTTGTGGCAGTTGGCCGGGACGCAGAGCGCCGCGGCTTTTGGTCTGATTACCTTCGATGTGTCGCGTTACAATTTGGATGTCGTCTCCGGTCTGCAGACCAATTCTGCGGTTCTCGGTGGCGCACCGGCGGCGCTGCTCAAGACCGGAGCGGGAACAACGGTGCTAACGGGTGTCAGCACATATCAAGGCACCACGACGATCAGCAATGGCGCGGTCGAGGTAGGCGGCGCGGGCCGGTTGGCCGGCGGCAGCTATACCGGCGCGGTATCGCTCGCCACCAACACGGCCTCGCTCCGCATCGCAACCTCGGCCAACCAGATTTTGTCCGGCGCGATCAGCGGCAGCGGTTCTTTGTCCAAATCTGTTAATGGCACACTGACTTTGAGTGGTAGTAACAGCTACAGCGGGGGCACGACCATTTCGGGGGGGCGCCTCATCGCGACTTCTGCGAACGCATTGGGTGACGCATCCTCGGCGGTCACAGTCAGCGGTGGCGCTTACCTCGATGTGCGCACGAACATCACGCGCACTGGGACGGTAACCTTCGACGGGGGATATCTGGCGACTGCCGACGGCGCACCGGCTTCGCTGATCAACAACGGCGGAAGCTTTGTGCTCACCAACGCCGCGGAAATCGTCGCACAGTTGGGCGGTTCGGCTGGCCTGACCTCGGGTGGCACGGGCGTCGCGATTCTTTGGCGCTCGAACAGCTACACGGGGGCAACCGTGGTCAACAGCGGCACGCTGAGGTTGGACGGTTCGGGCGGTCTCTCGACCAACACCACGCTGCAAGTCGCTTCAGGCGCGACCTTCTCGTCAACCGGCACTTTCCTCACCAGCAACAATTTGACCGTCGCCGGGCTGACGGGAGCGGGGACGGTGACCGGGGGTGCGGGTTCATTCAGCGTGGACAAGGCCTCCGGCAGCGACACGTTTTCCGGTCAAATCACCGGGGGCGTTCGCCTTAACAAGGCGGGGGCGGGGACACTGGTCTTGTCGGGCTCGAACTCCTACTCGGGCGGAACGCTCATCTCGGCGGGTGCGCTCGATCTCAACGGTGCAGTGCTCAGCGGCGGCATCACCAACAACGCCAGCCTCATTATCCGCGGAGATTTGGTCAATGCGGTGAGCGGAACCGGTTCACTGACCAAAAGTGGCAGTTCCACTATTTCCATCTGGGTGGCCAACAGCTACTCCGGTGCCACCGTGGTGGAGGGCGGTGTGGTGCGGTTGGATGGCGCGGGTATGATCTCGAGCAACAGCGCACTTCAAGTGGCTTCCGGTGCTACATTTTCCACCACCGGATTTTTTGCGCCGAGCAATAATGTCACGGTGTCCGGTTTGACTGGCGCGGGCACAGTCACGGGAGCGGCGGGGACGCTGACGGTCAGCAAGCCCACGACGAGTTCGGATGTTTTTACCGGAAGTATCCAGGGCGGCATCGGACTCACTCTGGCCGACTACACCCAATTGTGGCTCGCTGGGAGCAACAACTACACGGGGATCACCACGGTCGGAGGGTCGGACAATGTTCTTAATCTTGTTCACGCCAGCAGCTTGGGCAGCACGGCGGCCGGCACAATTGTGGGGAACGGTTCCGTCTTGCGTATTCAGGGCACGAACAATGGCGGCAGCGGCATCACCGTCGGCGCGGAGGCTTTGACCATCATCGGCCAAGGCCGTGCCGGCAACGGCGGGGCTTTGCGCAGCGTTTCCGGAACAAACACCTGGCAAGGGAAAGTCACCTTGTCCGGCGATGCGCGGATTGGATCTGCGGCCAGCAGCTTTTTGACATTGGATGTCGCGTCTGGGAACGCGGTCGAGTCGGCGGACTTCAACTTTACCACCGAGGGAGCGGGCCATATCCAAGTCAACGATGCGATCAGCTTGGGCGCGGGAGGTCTGACCAAACTCGGCACCGGATCGCTGATCCTAGGCGCTGCCAACAGCTACAGCGGCGGAACGGTTCTGGGCGAGGGGTTCTTGAGGTTGGACAACGCGAGTGCGGCGGGCAGCGGCATGATCACGCAGAGCAACTCTTCATCGACACTACAGATCAATGCGTCGGGCACGGTGGCCAACGCGATGAGTATCTATAACATTCGCACACTCCAAACGGTGACACTGAGCGGGAACAAGACGCTCAACAACGCGACTTACACGGTGGATGCCGGCACAGCGACTACGGAATCCGGTAACCTCGGTGGCAGCGGGGGAATCACGAAGCAAGGGACAGGAACTCTCGTGGTCACGGGCAACAACACCTACACGGGGGCTGTCGCCGTCGATGCAGGCGTTTTGAATCTCAACAGTTCTGTCGGTGGCGCGGCAGCTTCGGCCGCGTCGGTGTCCGTGGCGACAAACGCGATACTTCTCATCTCGCAAAGCAACCAAGTGAACAACGGCGCGGGCGTTACGCTCTCGGGCGGGACGATCCAACGTGCCAGCGGTGTGAGCGAAGTCTTCGGCAACCTCAATCTCACAGCGTCTTCATTCCTCGACTTCGGCGGGGGAACGGCCGGGACAATCGAGTTCGGCGGAATCGGTTACACTCCGAGCGCGCTGCTTGTGCTCGACTTGGCCAATTTCACCCAGGGGAACACCCTGATTTTCCAGACAACGAACAGCCTTTCCCTCTCGGGTTTCACCTTCAGCGGCGCCGGCGGTTTCGGAGGTTCCACCTTCAACGGGAGCACCTTCACCATCACGGCGATCCCTGAGTCATCGACTTCAGCCGCCGCCGCGGCAGTGCTTGGACTTCTGCTGTTGTCCGCCTGCCGGGCTGGCACTGCATCACGGACTTATGGCGCGCTGGCGAAGGTCCAGGCCGGCCGCACGATGTAGTCTTAAAGCGTAGGTTTCCCCAAGCCATGATCCCCCCAAGATCCAGTATGGTTGCCGCTGCGCGCTCCACTTTGCATTTGGTCGCGGTCTGGGCAGCGATTTCGACTGCCGAAGCGGTCACGATTTCGTTCGTCGGGGTGGAACCGGGAACGGCAGGCAGTGGATACGCCACGCAGAATTGGTCCAATCCCGGTGTTTCCAAGGCTTACGATCTGAGCGGCGACGTCTACGGAACTGCGGGCTACTACCAGATCCGCCCGATCTCCTATCCGCCAGGTTCCACCATTTATTCGGGTGCGGCCGCGGGGAACAACCTCGGCATCACGGCGGGTTCCAATCCGACCCTCTATTCCGCTCCGGTTATGTTGAGTTCAATCACGGGCGGAGCAGGCGACTATGTCAACTTCAACAGCTACTCCATCTTCCGAGGACCCGACGGATCTGCGCTCTACACACAGGGCGGACTTTCAGTTCCTGTCAATCAAGGGCCTTTCAACACACCTTCGGGAAGCAACAGCGGATACTTCGGAGAGGCGTTTTCTTTCACCATGGGCTCGAGCATGGGAGCAAGTTTCCGCATCGGCGTGGCTGTGGACACGGTGGCGAGCGGAACCTACGCGCCGGATTATGTTTCCATCTACAACGGGGGCACGGGCAGTGTTTACTCGAGTCTTTTGACGCGTGACGGCACGCCCGACATGGCTGTTTTTGATGTGACCGCTGCGGCCGGCGACACTTTCACCGCGGCTTTGTGGCAACTGGCCAATACGCAAAGCGCGGCGGCGTTTGGTCTCATCACCTTCGATGTTTCGAGTTACAACGCTGCCGTTGCGTCGGGCGCGCAGACGAACTCGTCGGTTTTGGGCGGCTCTGCCGCCGGTTTGCTCAAGACGGGCGCGGGAACCATGGCCTTGACCGGTGTCAGCACGTATCAGGGGACCACAACAATCAGCAATGGTGCGGTGGAAGTGGGAGGATCCGGGCAGTTGGCCTCCGGCAACTACAGCGGCGCGGTATCGCTGACGACCAACTCTGCCTCCTTGCGGGTGAACACCTCGGCCAATCAGACCTTGTCCGGGGCGATCAGCGGTAATGGGGCGCTGGCCAAATCGGCCAACGGCACGCTGACTTTGAGCGGCAGCAATAGCTACAGCGGGGAAACAACCATCTCCGGTGGACGCGTCATCACCACTTCGAGCAATGCCCTGGGCGATGCGTCCGCAGCGGTCACGGTGAGCGGCGGAGCTTACCTTGATGTGCGCACCAACATGACGCGCACCGGCTCGGTGACCTTCGATGGCGGATACCTTGCAACCAGCGCCGGCGCGCCGGCGTCGCTTTCGAAAACGGGCGGAAGTTTTGTCCTCAGCAACGCAGCCGAGATTGTGGCGGAGTTGGCCGGAACGGCAGGTCTGACTTCGGGAGGCACTGGGACATCGATTCTTTGGCGCTCCAATAGCTACACGGGTGCGACTGTCGTCAGCAGTGGCGCGCTTAGACTGGACGGATCGGGAGCGCTTTCAAGCAGCACGACCTTGCAAGTCGACTCAGGTGCCACGTTTTCGATGACTGGAACGTTCCTCACCAGCAACAATGTCACCGTGGCTGGCTTAGCCGGAGCGGGCACGGTGACTGGGGCCGCGGGCACCTTGACGGTGAACAAAACTTCTGGCACCGACCTTCTCACCGGCAACATTCAAGGAGGGCTCAGCCTTACCAAGAGCGGTGCCGGTCAGTTCTCCATTTCGGGCAGCAACAGCTACACCGGTGCGACAACAGTCAACGCCGGGGTGGTGAACCTCGCGAGTGGTAACGGGTTTGGCAGCACAGATAGCGGAACGACCGTCGCGAACGGCGCTGTCATCCGTATTCAGGGAACCAATGGTGGCGGCAGCGGAATTACGATCGGCGACGAGGCACTGACCATCAGCGGACTCGGTGTGGGCGGCAGCGGCGGGGCCTTGCGAAGCGCGAGCGGCACGAACACCTGGCAAGGCAAGGTCACCCTGGCGGCTGATGCGCGGATCGGGGCGGCGGCAAACAATTTGCTGACGCTTGATGTCGCTTCTGGAAACGCGATCGAGTCGGCCAATTTCAACCTCAGCACCGAAGGCGCGGGTCATATTCGGGTGAACGATGCGATCAGTCTTGGCACGGGTGGTCTGACCAAGACCGGAACAGGTTCTCTAATCCTCACGGCAAGCAATAGCTACAGCGGCGCCACCGATATTCAAGGGGGCCGTCTCAGTGTCTCTGGCAATGGGCGTCTGGGTTCGGGCGCAATTACCATCTCGAACGCAAGCTCCGGGTCCCTTGAGTTTGCGGTGAGCGGAACCAACGTGGTGGCTAATTCCATCTCCGGTGCTGGCGCCTTGGTTTCCAGTTCGGGTGAAACGCGCTTAACCGGAGCGGTGACCAGCACAGGCGGTCTCACCGTATCGACCAGCACGGTGCGTATCGGTAATGGCGGGACCACAGGTTCTTATTCGGGCAGCACCGCTTTGAGTGATAACGCGGCGCAGTTGGTCTTCGACCGCTCGGATGCCTACACGCATAGCGGCAGCATTTCGGGCAGCGGTGGCGTGACGAAGTTGTCCGCTGGCACGACCACGCTCACGGCGAGCAATTCATATACCGGAGGCACGCTCATCTCGGCTGGCACCCTGGAATTGGGCAGTGGCGGTTTCATCGCTGGCGGCATTACGAATAACGCCGGCCTGAGGATTGGCGCGGATTTGACCAATGTCGTGAGCGGTAGCGGTTCATTGACCAAAGCAACCGGATCCACCGCTTCACTTTGGAATCCCAACACCTACACCGGAGCCACTGTTGTCGAGGCGGGCCAGTTGCAACTGGACGGAGCGGGTGAAATCTCCAGCAGCAGCACGCTGCAAGTCGCCTCTGGCGCTACGTTCTCGGCTACGGGTCTCTTTAAAACCAGCAACAATTTGACAATCGCCGGTCTGAGTGGTGCGGGGAATGTCTACAATGCGGCTGGAACGCTCGCCGTCAACAAGGCTTCGGGCAGCGACACGTTTTCCGGCGTGATCAGCGGAGGAACGGCAGTGACGAAATCGGGTGCGGGCACCTGGACGCTATCCGGTGCCAACAGTTATACCGGTGCGACTGCGGTGAGCGCTGGTAGTTTGGTTGTCAACGGCTCGATCAGCAGTGCGACTACCGTGCAAAATGGTGCCAGCCTCGGTGGCAGCGGATCAGTGGCATCGGTGACAGTTCAAAACGGCGGCACGATCGCGCCGGGGAATTCTCCCGGCACATTGACCATCACCAACGGGCTCACTTGGTCGGGCGGCGGCAATTACAACTGGCAGATCTTCAACGTGAGCGGCACAGCCGGGCAGACCAACACGTGGGATTTGATCAACGTGACCGGCGGCACTTGGGATATCAACGGGCTGAGCACGAGCAACAAATTCAACATCAACCTCTGGTCGCTCTCGGGCCTCCCCGACACGGCGGGTGTTGCGACGGGTTTCGATGCCTCGCAAAACTACTCTTGGAAAATCCTCGCCTCTGTGGGGATCTCCGGCGCCTTCAATACGAACCTGTTCAATATCAACACTTCGGCAAACAACGGCACGGGTGGTTTTGTCGGAGCCTCCGGCCTTTTCAGTCTGGCCGTGGATGCGAACAATGATTTGTTCCTCACCTACACTGGCGCCGGCGCGCCCGTGCCGGAGCCGGGTACCTTTGCTTCGGGCGCTGTGCTTCTCCTTCTCGCGGCTGGCGCCCGCTGGCGCCATTCCAGACGCAAGGCGACCGGTGAGCACGCTCCCGGGAAATAAGACCTTTGGTCGCGTCGGGCATGGCACGGTTTCGGGAGTCTTTGGCGCGGTCTTGAAGGTCGGTTCCGCAGAGTTCAAGTATTGTATCCCTAATGTCCTCCCGACTGTGATTTCGCCGGCATCACACTTTCTGCCCCCTCGCTCGATAAATTGCATTTCTGGCTCGGGTGCGTTCGAGTCGCAGAAATGCGCGGACCGAGCTATTATCCCCGTGCGCAATTTCCGGGACGGGACGCAGACTCTCGGGCCGGGAATAATTTTCCAGTCGAAACACGCCACCTTCGCCGTTCTCCCAACCGACCAAAGCCTATGAAGACGCTTCAGATGACATCAACCTCCTCCCGATGGACTTGCCTGCCAGCATGCGCTGCAGCTGTCTTGCTGGCCGGATCGGCCTTTAGTGTCGACGCAGCCAGCATTGCGTTCCTTGGAGTCGAGGAGGGGATTGGCCCGGCGTACGCCCCGCAAAATTGGTCGTCTCCTGCCGCGCCGAAAACTTTCGATCTCGGCGGTAGCGAAGTTTACGGAACTGCCGGCTACTACCAGATCAGGCCCACACCCATTGCGTCGCCCAGCAATGTTGGCGAGGGTGTTTCCGGAGGCAACGATCTGGGTATCTCCGCATCCGGCAACCCGACTCTGTATTCCGCGCCTGTGATGTTGAGTTCGGTCACCGGGGGTGCTGGCACCTTCGTCAATTTCGGTGGTTATCCGACTTTTCTGGGTCCGGACGGATCGACCATCTACCGACAGGGATCGCTCTCGGTTGCGGCCAATCAGGGGCCCTACAACACGCCGTCGGGTGACGGCAACGGCTACTTCGGCGAGGCATTTGCCTTCACTATGGGAATGTCCGCCACCTACCGTGTCGGGATTACGGTCGACACTGCAGCGAACGGAACGTATGCCCCGGATTATGTGAGCATTTACACCGGATCCACGGGAACCGTTTATTCCGCGCAGTTGGTGCGCAACGGCACCGTGGACATGGCCGTGTTCGAGATCGATGCGCTCGCCGGCGAGAACTTCACGGCTGCGGTCTGGCAGTTGGCCGGCACGCAGAGTGTGGCGCCATTCGGCCTCATCACCTTCGATGTCGCCCGCTATAATTTCGATGTCGCCAGCGGCCAGAGCGTGACCAACTCCGTATCTTTGGGCGGCGCGCCAGCCGGTTTGCTCAAGGCGGGCGGGGGGACTCTGGTGCTCGCTTCGTCCAACTCATGTGCCGGGGGCACGCTCGTTTCGGCCGGAGCCTTGATGCTTTCCGAGGGATGTGCGATCGGCGGCAGCATCACCAACAATGCAAGCCTTGTGATCACCGCGGATATGACCAACGTCGTCAGCGGCGCGGGTTCCCTGACCAAGGCGAACGCCGGGAATGCTTCACTCTGGAGTGCGAATACCTACACCGGTCCCACGGTGGTCGAGGCTGGCCAGTTGCGGTTGGACGGTGCCGGCGCCATCTCCAGCGCGAGCGCGGTTCAGATTGCCTCGGGAGCGTCTTTCTCGGCGACGGGTTTTTACAAAACGAGCAATAATCTGACCATCGCTGGTTTGACCGGCGCAGGCCAGTTCTACAACGCGGCGGGAACTCTGACGGTCAACAAGGCTTCGGCCAGCGAAACCTTCTCTGGAAGCATAGATGGAGCTACTGGTCTTACCAAGTCGGGCAATGGCACGCTGATCCTTTCGGGTTCCAACTCCTACACGGGCGCCACTTCGGTGGATGGGGGAATTCTCCGTGTGGCGAAATCAAATTTTACCGCGGACGTCGGCACAGCGGCTATCACCATGTCGTCGGTCTCACCCGCGCCCGTGGTCGGTTCAACTTACCAGCTTTTCAGTGGGTCATTTACGGGAACCCGTAGCGTTGTCTTCGCCGGCCTCTCCGGTGTGCAGGGTTCCTTCACTCCCGCCAGCAGCACCGTGACCGTGACATCGGTCGGCGGCTATTCGGCTTGGGCTGATTACTGGACCACGAATGCGGGTCTGTTCGACACCAATGGCACCGCCGATCCGGACAGCGACGGCTTTGTCAACGATGTGGAATACGCCTTCGACGGGAACCCGACGCTCGGGACGCCCGCGCTCATGACGGTGACAGCGGTGGGGTCCAACGCCGTGTTCAATTGGGTCCAACGCATCGATGGTGCCACTTACGAGGTGCAGAAAAACAGCGCGTTGACCAACTTTTGGACGGTTGCAACAGGCCTTTCCATATCCAACGCATCCAACCAGAGCGGTCTCCTCTTGCCGGCGGATTATATCCGGCGCGAGTTTCGTGTTCCGGCCTCGGGGAAAGACTTCTACCGCGTCCGAAGCACTGCGCCCTGAGTTCGATTCTGGTGAAGTGCCCGACGCCCGTATTTCTATTTCCAAGATGATGAGCATCGCCGACCGTTCCCAAGATATCCGCGTGGGTTGTTATTATTTCCCCAACTACCATGTCGACCCGCGCAACGAAAAGGTGCACGGACCGGGATGGACCGAGTGGCAGTTGGTCAAGCACGCCGGCCCTCGCTTCCCGGGTCACGAGCAGCCGAAAGTGCCTGTCTGGGGACACGAGGACGAGTCGGATCCGCTCGTCATGGAAAAGAAGATCGATGCGGCGGCCGACCACGGCATCGATCACTTCATCTTCGACTGGTATCACTACGAGGACGGACCTTTCCTCGAGCGCTGTCTGGAACAGGGTTTCCTCAAAGCGCGCAATGTCGACCGGTTGGACTTTTCTCTCATGTGGGCCAACCACGACTGGATCAATATCCACCCGATGGGGAGAACCTTCGGCAAGGAATCGCTTTATCCGGGGCTCGTCTCGCCGCGCATGTTCCGCTTTATCACTGATCTCATTATCGACCGCTATTTCAGTCATTCTTCCTACCTCACGGTCGATGGCTCGCCATACTTTTCCGTCTACGACCTTTCTAAGTTCGTGGAGATCCACGGTTCGGTGAAGGCCACGCGCGAGGCGATCGACGAATTCCGCGAGCGGGTGCGGGCGGCGGGTTTTCCGAACCTGCATTTCAACGCGGTTGCCTGGGGCAAGCCGGTGCTGCCGGGGGAAGTGGTGATCAAGGACCTTCCGCAACTCGTGGCGGCGCTCGGGTTCGACAGCGTGACGAGCTACGTCTGGATTCATCACGCCGAACTGGACAAAACGCCTTTTACTCCGTTCGAAGAAGTCTTGGCCAAGTATCTCCAGACATGGAATCGCATGGAGGAGGAATACGACATCCCATACTTCCCCAATATCACCATGGGTTGGGACAACTCGCCGCGCACGTTGCAGTCCGACATCTGGGAACCGCTGCCGGAGTCGACTTTCTCCAATTGCATCGGCGGGAATACCCCTGCTGCTTTCCGCCGCGCGCTCGAGATTTACCGCGAGAGGCTCAGCCGGCGTCCTGGTCCGAACCTCATGAGCATCAATGCATGGAACGAATGGACGGAAGGCAGCTATATCGAGCCCGATACGGCCAACGGTATGGGCTACCTTGAGGCGATCGCGGGTGTTTTTGGTGGCGACCGCGCCAAGCCGGAGCTTGCCGCCGCGTTGGCCTGAGACCATTTGTCCGTGCTTTGGTGGCCCGAAGTCATCGCGGCAGCCACTGTTTTTGTTATGCTGATTGCCGCCGCTTGGCCCTCTCGTCGAGACTTGTGGCTGGTAAACAAAGGACGCACTGATGCCTTACCTTAAAATCCGCGCGATGAGTTCCCGGTTCCTTGCTGTCTTGGGTGCATTGCTCTCTTTTTTCGCGGCATGGACTGACTCGGGGTGCGCCGAAACGGTCCGCGAGTCCATAAACCCCGGAGTTCCATGGCCCGCGACCGATGCGCTAGGGCGCGAGTTGCCGCTCGCTGCCGAAGTTGGGCTGCCGAAAAAAGACCGCTTCGTCGGTATTTTTTACCTTCCTTGGACCGGTGACGAATATAGCTACGGGCCTTACGATGTGAGCAAGATTCTCGCCGGGCAACCCGACATGCGGACGACCCCGACCTTCCGCCACTCTGGTCCCAAGCAATGGCATTACGCGTTCTGGGGCGAGCCGCTGTTCGGCTACTACAAACTTACCGATCCGTGGGTTATACGGCGCCACATGCACCTTCTTGCCGCGGCCGGGGTCGACACTCTCGTTGTCGATGCCACCAACGCGGAGATTTACGAAAATGTCCTCAATCAATTTTTGCCCGTGCTGCTGGAGATAAGGAAGGAGGGCGGCCGCACTCCCCAGGTCTGTTTCATGCTGAACACGGACATGGGCAACATAGCCATGCAGTTGCTGGAAAAATTCTACCGTCCGGGCCGTTTCGATGAGTTGTGGTTCCGGTGGGAAGGCAAGCCGCTCATGTTGTGCAACCCGGATGCGGCCATGCCGGAAGTCCGCAGGTATTTCACCCTCCGCACCGCTTTCTGGCCCGGAACACCTCCCTACAAGAACACACCATACGCCTGGCATTGGCTCGGAGTTCATCCGCAGGCCTACGGTTTCACCGATGACCCGGGTGCGCCGGAGCAGGTCAATGTTTCGCCCGCGCAGAACATGCACTGGGAAACTGGCGCCCTTGAACTCATGTGGACCGGAAAAGCGCGAGGGCGCGGCTTCAGCAAGGGCAAACAGGATCCGTCCATCGGCGCCATCCAGCGCGGCCTCAATTTCCAAGAGCAGTGGGATTACGCGCTCAAGATCGACCCGAAATTCGTCATGATCACCGCTTGGAACGAGTGGGTCGCGGGGCTCACCCATTCCATGCAGACGCCGTGGGTGCAATGCGACGGGTTCAACGAGGAGTTCAGCCGCGACATCGAGCCCATGAAGGGCGGATTCGGCGACAACTTCTATTATCAGGCCGTGGGCAACATCCGGCGCTTCAAAGGCGTTCCGGAAATCCCCAAGGCCTCCGCCGCCAAGACGATCGACATCGGATGTTCATTCGACCAGTGGCAGGATGTTGCGCCCGACTTCCGCGGCATCGTGGGTCACACGACCCCGCGTAATCATGACGGTTTCGGGCGCGCGTCCAAAACAAGGGTGACCAGAGCGCACCCCGACTTCGAAGGCAACGGCACCACGTGGCGCGGTGAGGAAGGCCTGCACTACACGAATAAAACGGGGCGCAACGGGTTTCTCTTCATCAAGGTCTGCCGCGACGAAGAGAATGTTTATTTCTACGTGCGGACGGAAAAACCCATCACGCCGCCGACTGATCCGAACTGGATGACCCTGCTCATCCGCACCGGCAATCCCGAGAATCACACGTGGGATGTTTACGATTACGTGCTCAACCGCGTCCCGCCGACTCCGGAGGGAGCGGTTCTGGAGAAGAACACCGGGGTCAACAGCTGGCTAAAGGCCGGTAACGTGAAATTCCGCGTCGAGGCCAATGAGATGCATATCGCTGTTCCGCGAAGCTTGCTGCGCCTGACCGGTGAGCCTCTGACTTTCGATTTCAAGTGGCTCGACAACATCGCCCTTCCACTGGCGGACGATTTATCGCTTCTCTACGTCCAAGGTGACGCGGCGCCCCTCGGGCGTTTCCGCTTCCGTTACACAGCCGAGTAAAGCGCAGATTGCGCTAGGGAACAAAAGCGGCACCGGCCTCGGAAAGTCGCAACTCGGTTGTGCCAGCGGCGCGGGAAACCGTCGTGTCGTCTTTGAGAAGTCTCCACTCCGCGGGGCAGCTCACTTTGTAACTGATCCCGTTTCCTTCGCGGCGCCATGCGACATCAGCCCAGCCGGCGCCGGGAAAAGCAACGCGTCCTTCGGCATGTGTCAACGCGCCCGGGTGCACAGTGATTCGGATGGCCGGGCCTTCCTCGTGCAGCCTCGGATCGACGCCGAGGATGCGCCGGGTCATTTGCCAAGTCGGCGCACCGGCCCAGTAATGACAATTGCTCCACCGCTCATCGAAGACTTCCCACCAGGTTGTGGCACCGCGGTCGAGCATCCAGCCCCAAGCCCGACGCCAGATGTCGAGAGTCTCGTCCACTTTGCCAGCACGCAGGAGTAGATCGACGGAGTAGTTGGTAAAATATGGAGTGGCCACCTCGGGTGAGGCCTTGGTCGGATCGCGCAGGCGTTTGCCGTCGGGATTGTAAGGGAAGGAACTACGCAACTGTCTAAGCGCGATTTCGATGGCGATATCCCGGTCCATCGCTCCGATGCGTTCGGCGAGCACGGCGGCGTGGTAACCGGGTGCCTTGGCGGCCACGGCCTTGCGAATGATCTCCCGCAGTTGGTCGGCCCGTTCCGCGTATGGTGCTGTATCTGTCCTCCCAAGAAGTTTTTGCCAGCGCACCCATTCATCGACGGCGGAAACAACATGCGCAAGCACCGGGATTTCGATTTCTCCTTTGACCGGAACGTAGCCCCAGTCGATGAATCCCCACGGCAGGTGGTGCCTCCCGTCGGGTTCGATGCAGGCGAGGAGTGCATCGACATTCCGGCGCGCGGGGGCTTCAAGGTCAACGAGCAATTGCGTGCTGCCTTCCATTTCAGCACACCGCACACATGAATTGACCCATTGTGCTGCGTAAGTGCCGAGATAAATCAGTTCTCCCGGTCCGCATCCCGCGACCATGCCGTCTTTCCGGGCGGAAGCCGCGGCGTGATAGAGTGCACGGCGTGCGGGTGCGAGGTTGTTCCAACCTGTGAAAAGCAATTCCACTCCGGCCAGAGCGTTGTCACCAGTCCATTCGCCGCGCTCGCGCACCGAATCGACCGCCGAATCTTCAGTCGACGCGCGCATGGTCTCGAGTCCGACCTTCCAAATGCGGTCGAGTCTCTCGTCATTCAAGTTGAGATGGCCTGCAGGTTCACTGAGGTAGTCGCGCTCGCGGAAACGAACGTTGGCGATCTCCGCATTCCCGGGACTGGCCATACGGATTTCGAGATATCTTCCCCCGAGGCTTTGCAGTGGCCTGATCTGCGTGGTCCCGGGACCGAAAGCGAACTTCTGCAGGAAGCGGGTGGGACCGGTGGAGAGGGCGACCACCGGAAGAGGCCGTCCATCAGGACCCAACTTCTCGGCGTAGGCAACGGTAGCTTCGCCGGCTTCGTCGGCAATGACATCAAATTCGATTGTGCCGAGGCGGATGCGCCCGAGATCGAACCGCAGCCAGATCCCGTCGATTCCCTCCGCTGCATCAGGCGAGGGGTTTGAGGTGATGAAAGCGACCGCGGGATCGTCGAACCGATAGCCCGTGAAGATATCGCGGAATTTTCCCCGGGCGGTTTCGTTCGGCGTAATCGACGGCCAGACCGGCAGTTGCAGCAGAGATTCCCGCGCCGGCCCGAGGATTTCATCAAGTCCGGGAACAGGCACCGTTCTCGACCAGCCTTGGTCGCGCGCGGGGTTCTCCGTTTTCCATGCGCCCGCTCGAGGCTGCTTTGTCCATTCCATCCAACCTTGCAGCGGACTGACCCGCAGGCCCGTGGAAAGATATTCGTGCAAGTGTCGGCCGAACCAAACAGGCGCTGCTTCAAATTCTCCGGCAACATCGATCCACGCGAAACCGGGCATCTCCGCGGCTAAACGCGTGGTCAGGCCCTCGTGAATCACGTGCAGGCTGATGCGGTGCGATCCGGCAGGAAGTTGGACGCGGCATTCTTGGTATTCCGGCATGGAAACGGCGAACCGCAATGGACCCCAAGCAAGTTCATGTTCGTCCACCATCAAGCGGAAGGCGGCGGGCGCGATCACCCGGAAGCGAACCTCACAGCCGCGCGGCAAGCCGAAGTCCGCGACAAAGCCGACATGGAGGTCGTGGGTTCGGGGAGGATTAGGAATCCAAAACGCTTCATGCGCCACGCGCAGCCTGGGGGGATCGTTTGGTTGCGCTGCCCAGCGCCCCAGCGTTCCGGGCATACCGAAGGCTTCAATCTCCACGTCTGAGGCGGAAAGTGCGGAGAAGTCCTGATTGGTCTCTGACATCGGTGGGAAAATGACGCTTCTGGACTGTAGCGCTCTTGCCGCCCGCTCCAGCCTTCGTTTTTGCGCCAAGCTTAAAGGGAGCAGCGCCAGTCTGATTTGTTGCCAGCCCCGCGGCATCCGCGCGGAAAGTCTTGGCACCCGTTCGAAGGCGACTTTTTCTGTTGGGAGCGAGCCTTCTCCATTGCGATGGCATGTCTCCGTGGAGGCTCCTCGCTGCCCCGACCATGTCCTCCAGCCCAAGCCAGCACGGCGCGCATCACCATACGCTTCCGGAAGACCGCGTCCCTTTGCGCGACAAGGCGGGTTACTCGTCGGGCGGCATGTCCTACACTCTGATGGGCAATGCCATCGGGAATCTGGGCAACGTGGTTCTCAACATTGGCCTGGGGATGAATCCGTTCCTCGTCGGACTGCTCATGGCGATCCCGCGTTTTGTCGATGCGCTGTTCGATCCGCTGATCGGCGGATGGTCCGACAACTGCCGCTCGCGCTGGGGACGCCGCAAGCCCTTCATGGTTGTGGGCGCTCTCGGTGCGGGAATTCTTTTCGTTGTGCTCTGGTGGTTGCCGACAGCTTCGGGGGAGATGGGACAATTTTGGTATTTCCTCTTCGTCTCCACGCTCTTTTATCTCTTCATGTCCCTCTTCGCCGTGCCTTGGGGGGCGATGGGGTTGTCCATGACCGCTGACTACCACGAGCGGACGAGGCTCATGGCGACGAACGCCTTCATGTGCGCGGCGGCGGCCATCCTGCTCTCGTGGTTGTATGCGTTGGTCAAACTTCCGGTGTTTCCGGACAGCATCACGGGTGCCAGATGGGTTGCCGTCGGGCTTGCGATCCTCATGACGGGACTCGCGCTGTTGGCGGTGTTCCTGTGCCGCGAGAAGCAGACCTCGGCACAGGCCACGCGGGCAGCGGAACCGGTCTGGCCGCAGATCAGGGCGGTGATGCGCAACCGCGCGTTCCTTATTCTCGGAAGCATCGTCTTCTTCATGTGCCTCGGCATTTTCAGCATCGGCAGCCTCCCGATCTATCTCGCCATCTACTACATCTACGGTGGCCAGGAGGGACCCGCATCGGTGTTGTCCGGATGGGGCGGAACGGTGTGGCAGGTGGGCAGCCTTTTCTTTGTCCCTTTGATCAGCCTTGTCGCGACGCATTTCGGCAAAAGGCACACGCTGGTTCTCGCTCTCTTTTTTGCCTTGGCCGGCAATTTGGTCAAATGGTGGTGCTACACGCCGGCTCACCCTTGGATGTTTCTCATTCCGCCGCTGTTTGTCGCTTTCGGGTTCAGCGCACTCTGGACGCTCACCGCCTCGATGCTGGCAGACGTGTGCGACCTGCATGAACTGGAGACGGGCCACCGGAACGAAGGCGCGCTGAATGCGATGTATGCGTGGCTGCTGAAAGTGGGCAGCACAATCGCCTTCGCTCTCTCCGGTGTCATTCTCAACATCACGGGATTCAAGCAAGCGCTGGGTGCGGCCCAGAGTCCTGAAACAATCCTCTCCATGCGGTTGATGGATATCGGTGTGCCTGCCGTGGCAGTCGCGGTGGCCATCGTGCTGGCGTGGATTTATCCGATATCCGAGGACCGCGCTTACCGGATCCGCGGAGAATTGGAGCAGCGTCGGGGAAAACTCACAGCCGCTTGAAAACGTTGCGCAGCCATTTTCTGCCGATCCGCGCTTCTTTGAGCACGGCAGTTTTGTTTGCCTCCGCTTCGACCGCATTGTTCGCTGCCTCCGGTGTCGTGACGAACAGCGAAGTTTGGTTCGATGCAGCCGACGTATCGCATGCCGCCCTCTCGCTCGGGGCTGGTCGTCATGTCGATGGGTGGATCTTCTTCGGAGGCGGGCCGGCCGGGAATTATGGCGATACCGCTCAGCGCGCGGAGAATCTTCCGCATTACGTCGAAACTATCGCGGTGGCGGCAGGCGCACGGACGGCAAATTTTCCCGGCTATGCCGCCATTCCGTTGCCGGACGGCAAAGCGAAGATCTCCGGCACTCTGACTTTGTCCGAGGTCGAGGGGATAGTGGAGCTGACGAGCGTGGTTCTTGGGCCCGGAGTTCCGCGCGATTTGCGCTTGGCGGTGTTGGTGGACAACCTCGGCACGGCCGACTACGTGCCTCGCCGCGCTTCGCTGGCTGTCGACGGGGCGGCTTTGGCCGAGGTTGCAACGCAGCCGGACGGCCGTGTCGATTGGCTTTATTGGGACTTGGACAACGTGAGAGAGGGGTCGGAAATTTCGCTCCGTGTTCAGGCCGACAAGGGCGTGGCCACTGTCGGCGGATTCGTTTTTCTTTCCTCGGAACCGGGCACCGCGGGGAAAGCGACGACTTCTGCTGCTCTGCCTGTCATCGACCGGAAAGTTGGCGAGTTCTCCCGTGAGGGGGAATACATGAAGGACTACTACGTGTTCCGCGAAGGCGATACGTTCCATCTTTTTTACAACGTCGGCTTGGCGAGCGACACCCAGCACTGGTTCGAAGCGGGAAACGAAAAAGCTTTCGGCCACGCCACATCCAAGGATCTCAAAACATGGGAGCATCATCCGCGTGTGATGGAGGCGGTGCCCAGTTCCTGGGAGGGCATGGTGGTATCGGCGCCGTCGATTATCAAACACGACGGGACTTACTACATGTTCTACACCGGCTTCGATGATCGTGTGCCGGGCAAGCAGACGATTGGCCTGGCCACGAGTAAGGATCTTTTCAACTGGGAGAGACATCCCGGCAATCCGGTCTACGAGGCGCCCGACTGGGCCGAGCGTCGCCCGGACGGATGGATCGATTGCCGCGATTCGCACGTGATCGAATACGGTGATGAGTTCCTGCTCTTCACCATGGTGACGAGCAAGGAAGGTAAGGGGGCAATTGCCTTGGCCTCATCCAAGAATCTTGTCGATTGGGAAGATCTCGGGCCGGCGGTAACCACTTTCAAAGAACCGGAGAGTCCGCGCGTCTTCGAGCACAACGGTAATTTTTACATGTTCATCAGCAGCGCACACGGCAAGCAGTTGCTGCGCGCGATGAATCCGAAAACCGGACCTTGGGAGGAAGTTCCTTTCCGTTGGCCGGCACCCGGGCTGTGGTCAGGTTGGGAAACGGTTGATGACGGCGATCGAACGGTTTTCTCCGCTTTCGAATGGAAGACGCACGGCAACCACATCCGCTTTTGGAATGTGCGCTGGAAAGACGGCGTGCCCGAAGTTGTCTATTGAGATTTGCCGCTCGTCGCGAGTCCAAGTTTGCCCATTTTGACCGATTGCGCGGCTTCCGCGGCGGTTTGCTCGAGCAGGTTGGCTGCATCGCGCATGGCGGCCTCCGCGTCGCAAGATGGACGGACGATAGGAAACACCGCGTCGAACATCGCTTCGCTGGCGGAAGGTGATGTCGAGCCGACGATTGCGATGACCGGTTTGCCGTGTGCTCGAGCGAGGCGGGCTACTCCGGCCGGGGCTTTGCCTGAGGCGGTCTGTGCATCGAGTCTTCCTTCGCCCGTGACGACCAGATCGCACTCGTGCACCGCTGCCTCGAGTCCGGTCAGTCCGGCGATGGTGCCGAATCCGGCTCGGAGTTCTCCGCGCAGGAAGGCAGCAACACCGAAACCCAATCCTCCCGCCGCGCCGGCTCCGGGCAACAGCGGATCGGGTGCTTGGAGGTCGCGACATGCCAAGGCGGCAATATGAGACATAGCTTCTTCGAGAAATTCGACATCGCCGGGAGCCGCGCCTTTTTGCGGACCGTAAACGGATGATGCGCCATCAGGTCCGGTGAGGGGATTGCGCACATCGGTCAGGGCGATGACTTCAATCATTGTCCGTCCGTGCGGCGCCTCAATCTTCTGCACGCGGGGCAGTGATGCGGGGACCGGTTTCAATTCTTTGCCATCGGCGTCGAGAAATCGGAACCCGAGTGCGGCGGCCATGCCGCAACCGGCGTCATTGGTCGCGCTGCCGCCCAAGCAGACCATAATTGTTTTCGCTCCCTCGCGCATTGCGGCCGCGATGAGATCGCCCACGCCCGCGCTGCTCGCGGTTATGGGATCCCGTTCGGTCGGAGAAAGCTCCGCCAAACCCACCACGCGCGCGGTTTCGATCCACGCGGTCGCAGAGGCGGGTTGCCACAGCCACTTGACGGGATGTCTACTTCCTCGGGCGTTCCGTGCCGTGGATTGCTTCCATTGACCGCCGCACGCCGAGTGGACTACGGCCAACGAGCCATCACCGCCGTCGGCCAACGGGTGCAGCGCGATTACGGATTCTGGCCAAGCGCCCGACCAACCGCGAGCCATCGCAGCAGCGGCTTCGTTCGCGCCGAGCGATCCTTTGAATTTGTCGGGGGCGAAAAGGATGCGCACGCGCTGTCGGGGGGAGTTGATGCTTTCGGTCGACCGCCTGAACCCGTGGTCTTAAGCGTTCACCACATTCACCGGCTTGCCTTCGAGGAAACCGCGGATGTTCTGTGCGGTGATTTCGATCAGACGCCGTCGGGCTCCGGGACCCATCCAAGCCATGTGCGGCGTCACAAGGCAGTTGGGCAAACCGCAGAGCGGATGATTTGCGGTCGGAGGTTCGACGGAAAGCACATCGAGCGCGGCGCCGGCGATGATGCTGCGGGACAAGGCGGAGGCGAGGGCTTCCTCATCGATCAGCCCGCCGCGCGCGGTGTTGATTAGGAACGAGGTCTTCTTCATCTGCCGTAGAAAATCCGCATCGACCATTGTGGCGTTTGTTTCGGTCAGTTGGCAGTGCAGCGAAAGGATGTCGGCCTTTGAGACGGCCTCGCTGAGCGGCACCAAACCATCGCCGCCTTCCGGATGTGAGACGCTGGCCATGACAACTTCCATGCCGAACACGCGGCCGATTTCGGCGACGCGCCGGGCGATGCGCCCGCGTCCGATGAGACCGAGGTGGAGTCCGTGTAGTTCGGTGACATTGGCAAGCGGCGCACACCATTCGCCGGAGCCGGACCAGTGACCATTGGCAACGGCCCCGGCATGCTCGCCGGTGCGGTTGCATAACTCGAGGATCAGCGCAAAAACATGCTGCGCCACGGAGTTCGTGCCGTAGGCGGGCACGTTGCTTACCGGGATACCGCACGTCCGCGCAGCGGCCGTGTCGACGATATTAAACCCCGTGGCCAGCACGCTGACGAAACGGAGATCAGGCAAAGCGTGCAAGGTTGTGGCGGACAGCGGGGCCTTGTTGGTCAGAACAATGTGTGCGCCTTTCGCACGCTCGATGATGTCCAGCGGAGCGGTGCGGGAATAGACAGCGAGATTGCCGCACTCCGCCACTTCACCCCAGTCCAAACCGCCGTCCAGCAGATGTCCCTCGTCCAACACTGTTATCCGAACATCGCTGCGCACGCGGGGCATGCTGACGCAGGTCCGGCTTGATGGGCAAGGGGAAGCTGCCAGCGCCGGCGCTGCGGTTCCTTCTGGCCGTGGCACTCCAAGCTTCTTTTGTGTCATCCTCGCAAAGGCCGGTTGCCGCCCCGTGAATTAAGCTTAACTTTATTTGTTTGAAATCCTCCAAGCACAGATTCGCCTCGTGCCCATTGCAGAATCAACTGCCGTCTGCCGCCTTTACTCTGATCGAGTTGCTGGTTGTTATTGCCATTATTGCCGTTTTGGCAGCCGTCGTCTTTTCGGCTGGAAAATCCGCTCTGTTATCCGCCAAGTCGGCGCAGTCGATGTCAAATCTCAAACAGACAGGCATGCTCGTGGCCAATTTCGCGGCTGAGAACAACAACCGTCTGCCGCTGTCTGTGAACTGGGCGCGTTTTTCCCAAGGGGCTGGTATGTGGTTTCAGAACATCCTCGTCGGGCAATCCAAGGAACTGCAATCGATGCACTATAGCGATACGCTCCGCTTGCCTGCGATGTTTTACGACCCGGTTTTGAGGGGCAAAAACGAGCATCCTTGGGGTTCGTTCGGCGTTAATGGAGGAGTGGTGCTCGATGACAGTGGCTACCTCGCCAAGTTCAAGAACAGCGCCGGCACTGAACGGGGGCTGGGTATACCTCTTTCCGCCATACCTGCTCCTTCCAGAAAGGTCATCTCTTGCAGCGCTATCGAGTCTGGTTGGGCCAGTAGTTGGGGTATCGACGGGAAGAGCTTCGTGGGGAAGGGATACGACCCTTCGGTTGGGCCGGATCCACGCAACTCAGGTGGTGCGGCCGCATTGTTTGCCGACGGCCATGTCGAGAAGCTCAATGTGAAAAACATGGATGAGGCGACAAGAAAGCTTCTCTTCACGCTCGATCCTTAAACCTCCTCAAAGGTTTCCAAGAAGTGCCATGAACCTCGCTCGTCTTCTTTTGTTGTTTTTCATCGTATACGGATCTCCCGCAGTTTTGGGTGTCGATGTCAGCAATGAACTCAAGGCGTTGCCGACCGCCAAATGGTCCGAGGTCATTCCAGCCGACAAAAAACTGTCGCCGGAATGGGAGCGGTCTTTGTTCGAGCGCGGTGCTCCCCGAACTTACACGGGCGAGGCCCTGATGAATATCGGAATGCCGGTCGGCGGCATCACCACCGGTGCTCTGGTCTATCTCGGGGGCGACGGAAAACTTTGGAACTGGGACATCTTCAATCGGCCGCTCAACGGCGTTATGCCCCGCATGATCCAATACAAAGACCGTTCGTGGCACGGTCGTCCCAAGGGCATCGAGGTCTGGCAGGGCGGTAACTACATCGACCCCATCCGTAATCAGCCTTCGCCTTTCGACCAAGGCTTTGCCTTGAAGATCACGGTGGACGGCAAGCAGCAGGTGCGCACCCTCGATCGCAATGGCTGGAAAGATGTTGTTTTTACCGGTGCATACCCTTTCGGCACGGTGAGTTATTCGGACCCGGATTGCCCGGTCAAAGTGACGTTGGAGGCCTATTCGCCATTTGTCCCGCTTGACTACGACGACTCGAATTATCCGGCAACTATCATGAATTACCGCGTAGAAAACACATCCACCAACAAGGTTGAAGTGGAAATCGGGGGATGGCTGGAGAACGCGGTGCTCATTGACACGATCGGGGCTTATCCCGGTGCTCTGCGCACGAATTCGGTCGTGACGATAGACAACCTCACGATGCTGGTGAACAAAGCTGTTGACCCGTCGGGCGGAAAGCTGACTCGACCGGACATCATTTTCGATGACTTCGAGAAGCCGACCTACGAGGGATGGAAGGTCGAGGGCACGGCGTTCGGTGAGGCGCCTGTGACTAAAAAGGACGTGCCGGCGCATGTTGGCGAAACGGCTATGCAGGGTGAACGCGCGGTCAATTCGCATGCGTCCGCCCCCGGGGACGTGTCCGTGCCGCCGGATCCTGCCAAAGATTCGTCAAAACGTGATGCCGCTAAGGGTAAGCTGACCAGCAAGCCGTTCCCCATTGACCGCAACTTTATCACGTTTCTCATCGGCGGGGGCGGAAGCCCGGAGACCGCAGTGCGCTTGTTGGTAGACGGACAACCTGTGAGGACCGCCGCCGGACCGAATAGCAGCGTCATGCGCGAGACAAAGTGGGATGTCACATCCCTGGCCGGACAGACGGCGCAACTCGAAGTGGTCGATCAGTCCGATAGTGCGGTCTGGGGACACATCTCCGTGGACAACATTGCTTTCCGCGACAATGTGACTCCGCTCGAAAAGCAACGCGACTGGGGAAGTATGGCTTTGGCGGCGATCGGCGCGGGCCGCGGCAGCGCGCAACTCACACCTCCGCCGGAGCAATCGGTTTTCGCCGCCGCTGGTCCGGAGTCCGCTTCGTCGCCGGCCGACCAACCGCTGATCGGAGGAGTTGCGCAATCCTTGAGTCTCGAACCGGGTGCGAGCGGCACGATGCCGTTTGTTGTCGCGTGGCATTTTGCCAACACGATCGAAACGGTCAAAGGCGCCGAAACCGGCCACTACTACGGCAAGCGCTTCAAGGATGCCGCGGAAGTGGCGACGCACGTTACGATGAACTTCGATCGCCTCGACCAAACAACGCGTCTGTGGAACACGACCTGGTATGATTCCACGCTCCCTTACTGGTTCCTCGAGCGCTCGATCATCCCGCTGGGCTCGCTCGCCTCGCCGACCTGTTACCGTTTCGCCGACGGCCGCTTCTATACTTACGAGGGAATCCGCAGTTGTTGGGGGCATCCCAATCACGTCTGGCATTATGCGCAAGCGCACGCCCGTCTGTTCCCGGAGTTGGAACAGGATGTGATCGAGCGAGTCTGGTATGGCTTCGGTTTCAAGCCAGACGGCTCGACGGCCTACCGCGGTGAATACGGCAGCGACAGCGCGATCGACGGCCATTGCGGTGTGATTCTCGCTGTTTTGCGGGCGCACCAGACCGACCCCGATGATGCATTTCTCAAGCGGCTCTGGCCGCGGGTCAAAAAATCCATCGAATACGCCAATTCGTGCGATCGCGATGGCGACGGTTTGTTGGACACGCCGATGCTCACCACGCTGGACGAGCCGTGGCATGGTGTTATCCCTTGGACGAGCAGTCTTTATATCGCTGCGCTCAAGGCTGGCGAGCAGATGGCACTGGAAACGGGCGACGCTGAATTTGCCGCGGACTGCCGTCAGCGCGCGGAGAAAGGCCGCGCCGCCATGGACGCTAAGCTCTTCAATGGCGAGTGGTTCGTGCAGATTCCCGATCCGGAGAATCCGAAAAAGCTCGGGGCTTACGAGACGGTCCACATCGACCAGGTAATGGGCCAAGGCTGGGCTTGGCAGGTCGGGCTCGGGCGCGTGCTCAACGAGGCCACCACGCGTTCAGCGCTGCGTTCGCTTTGGAAATACAACTTCGCGAGGAGCCTCGATGCCTACGACGCACAGGCCGATCCCAAGGGTCGTCCCTATTACGCGGATGGCGAGGGCGGCCTGATCATGACCGCCAATGCACTGGGGCGTGAGACTCCCTATGGCGTGTATTCGGAGTTCGCGTGCTATCTCAACGAGACGATGCCCGGGTTCGAATACCAGGCTGCCGCCCACATGATCGCCGAGGGAATGGTCAAGGAGGGTCTGGCCGTGATGAAGACGCTCGATGAGCGCTACGACGGGAACAAACGCAATCCGTATAACGAAGTGGAGTGCGGCGATCACTACGCCCGATCGATGGCTTCCTACGGTGCTCTCATCGCCATCTCGGGATTCGAATACCACGGACCCAAGCGCCGCATCGGTTTCGCGCCGCGGATCACTCCGGAAAACTTCAAGGCTCCGTTCACCGCGGCCGAAGGGTGGGGCAGCTACAGCCAGAAAATCTCCGGCGAGACGCTAGGTGCGGAATTGTCGGTGAAGCACGGGAAGGTTCCGCTACGGATCATGTCCTTCGTTTCTCCCGCAGGCGAAGCGCCGCTGAAAGTGTCCGCCTCCGTCGATGGCAAGCCGGTGCCTGCAACGCCGGCCTCGCAGAAAGAAAAAGTTGAGGTGGTTTTCGAGCCAGAACTAGCTCTCGCGGAGGGGCAGACGCTGGAGATCGCTTTGTCTCGGGGTGGGAACTGAGATTTCTGCTCTCCTTGGCACTTCTGCGGAGGTGTTTGGCGCCTCCACCAAGGTTCCCACAGCCTGAAAAATCACATATTCTCAAGTGATGAAGTTCCCGCCGACTGCTCTCATCCTCGCTGCTGCCTTTTCCATCCAAGTCCATGCCGCGTTAGGACAACTTGCGGACACTGCCATTGATTTTTCCTCCCCTGTGCAGTGGGGTCCTGGCTCCCTGTTGATGCAATGGGGCGCAACACCCGGTCAGTTGCAGTTGAAGGGAGACGAGGGGATGTCCGACAAGAGCGGGGACTATTTCGGGGTGATCAAGGCGGGCGAATGGCTACCTGTCGAAAGCGAAACCAATCCCTACATTCGCAGCATCGTTAGTCGCGTGGTCTGGCCTTTGGGCAAGATCACCGCGGAGGACGCGGGCAAGACGGTCAAGTTCAGCGCTCTCTTCGGTTGGTATGGCGGAGAACCCCTTCGTGTGCAGGATCTCCTCATTTCCGGCCACAGCGGATTCACGGCCAACGATGAGTTGGTCCAAGGTCTGGAAGGTTTGCAAGACTTCCAATTCGAATCCATCGGCGAGAAAGAGTGGAGCGAGATTTCCCTCAGTTACACCATCAAGCCCGAGGACGCCGGAAAGGAACTGAAATTCCTTCTTCAAGTGCAGTCCAAACAGGAAATGCCAGGCCTGCCGACTATCGCCACCTCCGGTTGGAAATTCACGGTTTCCGATTGAGGCTTTACAACGGCGGGGGATACTTTTCCCTTCCCCATGAAAAACCACATCACCCCCCTGTTGCTCACCTCGATCGCGGCGACTGCTTTGTTTGCTGCTCCGGAATCCATGGAAAATCTTCCCTCAAACTTCGGCGAAGACGCCGCCTTTCTCAAAAAGCACACGGACGCGATCGTCCTGCGCCGCGGTGATGCCGCGGTCGCCGTGGTGCCCTCCTACCAGGCGCGCGTGATGACCAGCACGGCCACAGGTGATACCGGCAAGAGCTACGGTTGGTTGAATTACAAACTCATCTCCAAGGGAGTCGTGCCTCCAGAAGAAGCCAAAGGAACTCTCGAAGCCAAGATCCACGTTTTCGGCGGCGAGGAGCGTTTCTGGCTCGGACCGGAAGGCGGACAATTCGGCATCTTCTTCGCTCCGGGGGCGGCGTTCGACTTCGCGGATTGGAAAACGCCTGCGCCGATCGACACCGAGAGTTTCGAGCTTGTCTCCTCGGAAGAAACGCAGGCTGTCTTCGCCCGCAAGTTTTCCGTCATCAACCAGTCCGGCACGAAATTCGACCTCGCGGTCGAACGCAAAGTGCGCTTGCTCGACCGCGCGGAAACCGCGCAGGCCCTCGGTGTGGACATACCGGAGAATCTTCCCTTCGTGGCCTACGAAACCGTCAACACCATCACCAATCGCGGCGAGAAAGCGTGGGACGCGGACTCCGGACTGCTCTCGGTCTGGATCCTCGGCATGTACAAGCCGTCGCCTTCCACGGTCATGGCCATCCCGTTCCGCGAAGAATGCGAGGGGCCCGTGGTCAACGATGCCTACTTCGGAAAAATTTCCGCCGATCGCCTCAAGGTCGGCAAGGGTGTGGTCTTTTTCAAAGGCGACGGCGCCTCGCGGGGCAAAATAGGCATTCCGCCCTCGCGCGCCACGCCTTTCGCCGGCAGTTATTCGCCCGATCTCGGCGCCCTTACCATCGTGCGCTGCGATCCGGTTTCGAAGGATGGCCGCTACGTCAATTCCATGTGGGAAAAGCAGAAAGATCCTTTCGCCGGCGATGTGATCAACGCCTACAATGACGGATCCCCGGCCCCCGGCGAGCCTCCGCTCGGTCCGTTCTACGAATTGGAAACATCCTCCCCCGCGGCGGAACTCGCGCCCGGCGCGAGCCTGACGCACAAGCAGATCACTGTGCACTTTGCGGGCGCACCCGAACAACTCGATGCCATCTCCGCCGCCAAGCTCGGCGCGGGGATCGGGGAAATTCGCGATGCCTTCAACCCCTCCGCCCGCTGACCGATGAATACCCCCCGCATCTTCGCCACCGCCGACGGCAAAAATCATTTCGTCACCTTCGCGCTCGTCTCCTCGCTCTTCCTGCTGTGGGGATTCTGCAACGGGATGATCGATGTGATGGACAAGCATTTCCAAGAGGAGTTGGGTTTGACTCTATCCCAGTCCGCCTGGGTGCAATTCGCCCATTATCTCGGATATTTCCTCATGGCGCTGCCCGCCGGCTGGATCGCGACCAAGCTCGGCTATCGCGGTGGAATCATCGCCGGTCTCCTCATGGTGGCGGCGGGAGGTCTGTGGTTCATTCCGGCCACGCAGATCGCGCAATTCTGGGCGTTTCTGCTCGGTGTCTGCCTGATCGCTGCGGGTCTGACCTTCCTCGAAACGGTGGCCAATCCCTACACCACAGTGCTCGGCGCGCCCGAATATGCCGCCACGCGCATCAATCTCGCGCAGTCCTGCAACGGCATCGGCTGGATCCTCGGGCCGATGGCTGGTGCGATGTTTTTTTATTCCACTGATGCCAGTGGCAAGAGCACCGGCAGCGAAACGCTCTGGATTCCCTACGCCGCGGTCGCCGCCGTGGTCGTCCTTCTTGCCTTCGTCTTCGCCAAGGCGCCGATGCCGGACCTGATCGGCGCGGAAACGCCCGCGCCGAAAGACGGCGAGCAGTCGTCCTCGGCCCAACCGCATGCCGGGCGCGCTTCGAAGCTCTTGCTTTTGCTCAATCTGGCCGTCCTCGGTGTCTCCATCGGCATGATCGCCTCGGCGATCGCCGTGGTAGTTTCGCAGGATCTTTTTCTCCCGGTGCTTCTCGGCGTATCGGCCCTGTTCGTGGTCTTGGTCGCCCCTTGGGTCGTGCGCAGCGCGAAAGACATGAGCATCGGATCCATCTGGGCGCATCCGCATTTTTCCGGCGCGACTTTGGCGCAATTCGCTTACGTCGCGGCGCAGTCGGGCATCTTCGCGTATTTCATCAACTACATGACCTCGCAACCGCCGGTGCCGGTGAGCAACGCGACCGCGTCCACGCTCGCTTCGCTCGGTTTCGCCTGCTTCCTTGCCGGCCGCTTCATCGGCGCGGGAGTGGTGAAGAAGATCGCGCCGCACAAAGTGCTCGGCACGTATGCCCTGATCAATGTCGCCCTCTGCCTCCTGGTCATGGCCAAAGCCGGATGGGTCTCGGTGGTCGGCGTCTTCGCCATCTACTTCTTCATGTCCATCATGTTCCCGACCATTTTCGCCCTCGGTGTCTCGGGCCTCGGCGCAAAGACCAAGAAAGCCGCGTCCTACATCGTCATGGCCATCATGGGCGGAGCCATCATGCCGAAACTCATGGGCCACGTGGCCGACATCAGCAATGTGTCGGTCAGCTTCATCGTCCCGCTCGCGTGTTTCATCGTGGTCGCGGTTTACGGCTTCACGTGGAGCAATCTGAGCGGGGTGGCCGCGCTGCGCGGCGGAGCGGAACGCTCCTAGATAAAGTCGGGGGCCATGTCCTTCAAACTTGGGACGGCCGTCGTTTTGCTTCTGGCGAGCGCGACCGTAGCCTTGTGGTTCTATTTCGCGCCTTCGACCCTCCTGAGACTGCTCGCTCCGTCGCCGCGTCTTGAACAGGTGGTTCTTGCCGGCAGCGGCGCCAGCGGCACCTTTATCGATTTGCAGGGCGGATGGTTCAATGAAGGGAAGCCGACGGAGATCGTTATCCGCTCGGAGGAAAAACGTCGTGGCTGGGACGTGCCGGAACGCATCACCATCCGCAACGGACGCCTGCGCGGAGCGATCCGCATCTTCGGCCTCGGAATCAACGGCGAGGCTGCGCGGGTGCGCAACTCCTCTGTGCGCGAAGGTCATACGGAGCGCGCCCAAGCGGCGGCACCGCGGCAGATCGTTCTCGAAAATATGCAAATCGAGGCAAACCACCGCATCCCTCTCTATCTAGGTCCCGGTGTCACGGGAGTGACTGTCAAGAATTGCAGATTCACCGGCTGGTCCGCCTCCACGGTCCTCTATCTCGACGCGGAAAGCGCTGAGAACACGATCGAAAACTGCACGTTCGACACTCGCGCTGCACGCGAAGTCATCGCCGTCGATGGATCAGCGCGCAACATCATCGAGGGAAATCGCTTCGTCCGCGCCGCCTTCGGCGGCATCTACCTTTATCGCAACTGCGGCGAAGGAGGCACGGTCCGCCATCAAGCGCCGCGTGAAAACCGCATCGAGAACAATACCTTCGATCTCTCCGGATCGCGCCCGGGCAGTTACGGCATCTGGCTCGGTTCGCGCCAAGGACGTCGCAACTACTGCGAAGCCGACGCCGGCTACAGCTTCGGGAGTAGTGCCGACAACCACGATTTCGCCGATGACAACCTGCTGAATGGAAATGTTTTCAACCCTCGGTCGCAGCGCGCAGTCCGCGACGACGGCGAACGTAACCTGACCGAAGCACGTCCTCCCAATATCGTCTTCATTCTCGCCGACGATGTTTCGGCCGACGAACTGTCGCCCTACGGCGGGTCGATTACCATGCCCAACCTGCAGAAGTTGGCTGACGGCGGCGTGCTTTTCCGGAATGCGTGGTCCACGCCCGTGTGCGCCCCGTCCCGCGCCATGATGATGACTGGCAAATACCCGCACCACACCGGCTACTACGAGAACCCGGTCTGCCCCGAAGTGCCATTTTGGGAAGATCCGCGGCATCTGCCGGTGCTCAAGATGATGAAGGAGGCTGGTTACGCCACCAGCATGATCGGCAAAAAACACCCGGGGGACGGTCCCGATGCGGGTGTGTTGGGCGCAGATGACTGGCTGATTGCATGGTATTGGCCGGGACACAATGGACCTCGGCAAAACCATTGGTCGCCTGACCGGAACGACATGTATGGCGTCTCTTGGTATTGGCACCCGGGTCTGGTTCGCAACGGCAAAGGTGTGCCGACTACGCCGGAGGACTTCGGGCCTGAACTGGAGCTGCAGCATTTGCTGGGATTCGCCGCAACCGAGCGCGACAAACCGTTCATCGCCTACTGGGCAACCAATCTCCCGCACAAGGCGCACGAGGAGGTGGACGGTTCGCCCGAGGGACGCTGGTATTACACCGATGTGCCGGAGCTGGACAAACAAGGCCAACCGACCGGCGGCAAGGTGCCCGGAACGCTCGCTTCAAACATGCATTACCTCGACCACCTGCTCGGACGTCTCCGTGAAAGCTTGGCCAAGCAGGGACGATCGAGGGACACCGTCATCTTCTTCGCCTCCGACAACGGCACGGCCGACATCCGCGGTCGCAACGCTGTCATGGACAAGAACAGCTACGATCGCGACAACGGCATCCGCGTTCCCTTGGTGGTGGGTGGCGGTCCGGTGCGACCCCGCGGTTCCAGCGACGTGCTTGTGGACTTCACCGACTTCTGGCCGACCTTCGCGCAACTCGCGGGATATCGCGGACCGATGAACACCGACGGCCACAGTTTTGCCCCATATTTGCTCGGAGAAACCTTCACGCCACGCGAGACCATCCGGATGGCTATGAACAACGCGCGCTGGTTGCGGGATAAAGACTGGCTCCTCGACGGCCGCGGGCGGTTTTATGATACCCGCGGTGCGGCCAACCGTGACGAATACCGCGACGTGAGCGAGTCTGCAGACCCGGAAGTCATCTCTGCCCGCAAGCGCTTCGAGACGGCTCTGCAGGAGATCCCGCTGCCCGACGAAAATGATCCCGCCACGCGCGGCGCGTGGAGGCGATTCCGCAGTATGCCCCAGGGCAAACCGGTCGATGTTTACCGTCCAGCTTACTTGAACTGATCTTTGCTCAGCATGACTGCTGGGGTTTCGTCGCGCGCGATCCGCGATGACGGCGGGACGAGGTTGACTCTCCGGTGACCTAATGAATTCAGATGGAGGACTTTCTTGCGAACGGGGTTCGTAGGGCGTTGGTTGTCGGTCGCCTGCATTCGAAAGACAATGAGGGAGCGCGTGTGGTGCGGTTGGTTTAACAGACGCGCACGACATCCATGGAAAGCAGGGCGCCGAGCTTGGTGATGCGATCCGAGAGGTGACCGACGCCGACGGCGCAGTGGTGCGCGGGGCCTTGTTCGTTCCAGCGCTCGGCAAAAGCGCGCGCGCCGATGGGAAAGCGGTAGCGGCTGTTCGTATTGCCTATTTCGAGAATCGGTCCGGGCACAGACTCGCCTTCGGCCACGAGCAGCTTGAGCGAGCCGTCGGCATATTCGACTACGGAGAGGAGCGTGACCGGTCCGTGCCGCACGCTCATCTCGACAGAGAGTCCTTTGCCCACTTTGCCGTGATAGACTTCCAGCGGACGAACTTTGGTTTTGCCCGAAGCGATCTTGATGTGGCCCGGACCATCGTGGCCCATGAGGACGACATCATCGTCGAAATCCATGGCGTAGTATTCGGTGAACGAACCGCCCGCGCCGAAGCTGTCTGTGATTTTCATGGCCTGCGCATTTTTCACCTCGTATTCCCCGGCCACGGGAATCCCGCGCGCGGTAAGCAGCGAGTTGCCGAGGATGACCGAGCTCATTACGTCCTCGTGTTCGTCGTTGCCCGTGCCCATGTGGTAGTAAGCGAGCGAACCGAGTTTTTTCGCAGCAACAAGTTTGTCCAAAGCCACCGAAGTGCGCGCCGCGCGTTCGAGTTCGACCGGGGCGCAATCGGGTTGGATGTCGAAGGATTGGCGGAATTCGGCGAGCTTGGCTTGCGTTTCTGCGGCGGTGACTCCGCGGCGCATTGCGGCGAGTTCCTCGACTTCGACGATCTCGAGGTGTCCGCCAAAATACGCGACTTGGCGCGTGGTATCCGTGTGGATATCGAGCATGCCGTTGTAGTAGTGGCCCATCAGTCCGAGGCGGTTGTGCGCCATGACGTTGGCCACGCGCGCCGCCTCGATCCAATCGTCGATCTCGCGCCAAGCGGAGTCGCTGGGTTGCAATGTCCCCGTCACCTGGTGGAATCCGATGCGCGCGCGGTTGAAGACGTTGGCGATTTCCGGCACCGGACAGGCGCCGCAATGGGCCAGCCATTCGCCGGTCATCTTGGTGCGGTCACCCATCTTGTTGAATGATTTGTAGTCGAGCGCGGCGACCGGTTGCAGGTTGAGAATGATCACCGGCACCTTCGCGCGCTGCACCACGGGCAGCACTGTCGAACTGAGCGCGTAGGTCGTGACATGCAGGAAAATGATGTCGACGTCCGCGCGCCGCATGGCATGCCCGGCTTCCATCGCTTTCTCAGGAGAGTCCACCAGTCCGAGGTCGCAGACCTCGACACCGGGTCGGCCGAGTTTCCCCGCGACCTGCGAGAGGTAGCCTTCGAGTTTGGGTTTGAGACCTTCGAACTGCGGCCAATAGGCCTCGAGTCCGATACCGAAAAGTCCGACGCGAAGGGGATGCGGGTTCTGCATGATCCTGAAGATGGGTCTGGGCACCATCCAACTACCGGAGAAGCCAGGTGTCCATGTGCTTTCCGGCTACAAAAATGAGCAGGAGCGCTTTCCGGCTCAGCACTCCAGCGCCACGGGATTGCTCAGCTTTCCAATACGGTCAATCTCGACGGTGACGTTGTCTCCGGGCTTGAGCCAGCGCGGAGGCTTGGCGGCCATGCCGACTCCGTGCGGGGTGCCGGTGAGGATGACCGTGCCGGCGGGCAAGGTGTTGCTCGCGCTGAGGAATTCGATGAGGCGCGCCACGCTGAAGATCATGTCCTTTGTGGTCCAGTCTTGCACGGTCTCGCCGTTGACGATGGTGCGTATTCCGAGCGTTTGCGGATCGGGGATTTCGTCGGCCGTGACGAGGCACGGGCCGAGTGGACAAAATGTGTCGAAGGTTTTGCCGCGCGCCCATTGGCCGCTGCCCCATTTGATCTGCCAGTCGCGCGCGGAGACGTCGTTGCCGCAGGTGTAGCCGAGCACGTGGGACAAAGCATTGGCCGCGGTGGCATTTTTACAGGTCTTGCCGATGACCGCCACGAGTTCGCATTCGTAATCCACCTCGGTGCTCGCGCCTTTGACCGGGATTTCGATCGGGTCGCCGGGATTTTGCACCGTGTTGATGCCTTTGAGGAAAAGCACCGGCCGCTCCGGCGGATTCATGCCGGACTCCGCGGCGTGGCGGCTGTAGTTGAGGCCGATGCAGAGAATCTGACTCGGAGCGACCGGGGCGAGGAGTTTGGCAACGTGCGCAGGTTCCATCGTCTCGTGCAGCCCGGAGTAAATGTCGCCGGTGCAACGCATGGCGGAGCCATCGGGTTTCTCGGAGCCGTAGTGAACGGCGCCCTGCGGGTCTTGGTAACGGATGATGCGCATAATTGCTTCAGGAAGCGGTTGGGTCACTGGTCATATCCAAAGCGAACGCGGTGGTGGAAGAACTTTCCGGAAAGACCGTGAATCCAGCCCAGCAGATGAATGCCGTTTCTATCTGTGAAATGAAGGCCCATTGGTCGGAGATCGAGGAGCAAGTGCGGGAGGGGGCGTCTTTTCTGGTTCTCAACCGTGCAAACCCGCAGCGCGAATATGTTCCGGAGTTCCCGGCCTCCAAAGCAAAATCATGAAAATACGCAAGGCATTCGCCGCCATGTCGGTCCATGCCGGGGGCGAGAACCATCCTTGAAAAACAGCCAACCAGCTGGTCTGTTCGTGCCGTTAAAACCATTGGAATTTTCGAGGCCAAGACGCGCTTTCCCGCTCTGTGCGAAAGCGTGGCCACCTCGCGCACGCCTGTGCTCGTCAGCAAGCGCGGTCGCCCTTGTCCATCGTCTGACTGTGGCTACGCTGAACGTCCGGGATTTTCGGTCCATCGAGGGGTTGGCTTGGGAGGACTGGTCGAAGTGACCTTGCGCCTTGGTTAAAAAATCAGCGGCACGCAGCTCGATGTGATCGCTGAAATATCATGAAAATCCGCAAAGCATTCGTCATGTCGGTCAAGGCCGGCGCGGAGGAGGAATACGAGAAACGCCACAACCCCATCTGGGCAGAGTTGGAAAAGGCGCTCAAAGACCACGGCGTTTCGAACTACTCGATCTTCCTGCATCCGGAAACGCGACAACTCTTCGGCTACGCCGAAATTGAAAGCGAGGAGCTGTGGGCGGCCATCGCCTCGACGGAGGTCTGCCAAAAATGGTGGAAGCACATGGGTGATATCATGCCTTCGAATCCGGACAACAGCCCGGTGGCTGCTTCCCTGCGCGAGGTGTTTCATTTGGACTGAGCTTCGCCGTCGTGGCGGCAGGCCGCGTTGCAAAATAGGCAGATAATCAACGTTCACCCCGCGGGAAATTTCTACAGACGTGCGAGCGGTGGCGGAGGCCCGATCGGCGGGTTCGGGAATCTTCACGACTTTAAAACGAGACGGATTGGTGAAATTCTCCGTCTAAATCATGGAAAGCGCATCCCCGGCTTCATTATTTGGATTTTCGCCCGGTCGCGCCGAATCACTACGCGTCGTCCAACAACATGATGCGGGAGGAAAATCCCGACCGGCGTGGCCGCCGGACTCCGCGGTCAGCGTTGTGTTTTCGGACTGCCAACAATACCGCTATCAGCTCAGGGAGATATGGAATCCCGGCGCTCCGCTTGTCCTGTGGCTTCTCATGAATCCCAGTGTGGCCTGCATTGATTACAGCGACCCGACGCTCCGAAAGACCGGGACGTTCGCGCGCGCTTGGGGCTACGGGGGCCAACTCGTCGGAAACGTCCATGCTTATCGCGCCACGGACAAAAGACGACTGCTGGAAGTGGACGATCCGGTGGGTCCGAAAAACGACCGGATGATCCTGGAGATGGCGGCGGAAGCGAAAACCGTCGTGCTGGCCTACGGGCAACCACCGAAGGCGTTGCGCGCTCGAGGAGCAGAAGTTGTCGCCCTGCTTCAGCGGCACCCTGGGCTTTGCCATCTTCGATTGGCCAAGGATGGCACCCCGGTCCATCCGCTCTATCTTCCAGCCATCCTGCGCCCGAAAACTCACCGGGCCGCTTGCTGACCTGCATCTTGCGCCTAGTTTAAATTATCCGCAGAATTCGGCACAATGCATAAGAGTCACGAATGAGCGCAATAGATCGCAATATACTCGCACAGCGCATTGCCAGCGAGGAGGCGAGGTTCGTCGAGTCGCATCCGAAATCGCTGGCCGCGGCCAAAGCAGCGGACGGTTCTTTGCTTGGTGGTGTGCCGATGCCTTGGATGAAGCGGTGGCCGGGTGCGTTTCCGATTTCGGTGACAGAAGCGCGCGGTGCAAAATTCGTCGATGTCGACGGCCACTGCTACACCGATTTTTGTCTGGGTGACACCGGGGCCATGACCGGGCACGCGGTCGATGAGATTACCTCGGCGATTACCGCACAGTTGAATCGCGGTTCGACAGTGATGCTTCCGAGCGCCGACTCAACTTGGGTGGGGCAGGAGCTTACCAGGCGGTTCGGTTTGCCGAAGTGGCAGTTTTCCATCAGCGCGACCGACGCGAACCGCTTCGTCCTGCGGTTGGCCCGGCATCT
>JBEDBL010000001.1:0-41373 GCA_041177245.1 Verrucomicrobiota bacterium | reverse complement strand
GCGCTCGATCTCCCCAAGGATACGAATGATTTGTTCTACACTGTGTCGGTTCTTCATGGGTTCTACGGGTTTTACACCGCAGAACTCTCACTCAACACTGTCTAGTTTTCGGGGGCTGGATCACTTTTCTCCATCCTTCATCAAGGACGTTACACTCATCGTGATGCAGGATTGGCGTGCCCACCGTAAAGTCCCGCGCAAGCCATATACGCAAATCTGGCACTTTACAGAAACGCGTGGATCTTCGTTCGAGCTGATCCATGAAACTATTTGTGGCGATGTCGGCACGTTTTTGTGGCGCGGACAGAGTGATATCCACCGGTAAGCCTAGTAGCGTCGCCGCGGCCAAGCTCTGCGCGGCCCTAGTTTAGCTGCAGCAAAATATTTTTCGATGAAAGCCGATAGCCGTCTTAAAAGCACACGAGTGGCGCTGACCAATCTTGGGATCGCTTTAAGCCGCTGTTTTAACGGATTGAGAGAGGACTGCGGTCGGTTGATCAAGATAAGATCTAACCCTGTAGGATCTCGGCCAAGCACAGCAACTTCGGACCAACTCCCCGTCATTTTCGTCTCGTATGCCGCAGGCGATGATCTCCGGGGAAGCCACAAGTTTTGCGGAGGGGAAAAACTTCTCAATAATCTCGTGCTCATCCTAAGAAGGCACGGATATGAGGCATGGATGGTGAGCACGGACGGCGGCCATGCCGACTGGCTGGCCGAACACGCGCCGTTTTTGTCGATCGAAGAGTTCCGTCGCAAACTCGCCGATGCACCCGATGCCCGATGCGTGACCTCGTGGATGAAAGCAGACGCATTTCTACGCCATTGCCCGAAGTTTCATTTCTGGGATCAGGAGTTGGCCGCTTCTTCGCGCAGTCATTTTCCCGTGCTTGCCCGCGCGATGAGAAAGGGGCGAATCGTGGAGACGGCCGGCGTCAACCGCGTGGTGCAGACATGGCACATGGCCGTCTTCGGAAGGCAGACGCATCTTCTGCGTCAGCTGGTCGACGAAAATCACTGGCGTCCCCAAGAGGAAAGCAGGATCCGGAATCGCGTCGGATATTTCGACGAGGGAACACATACAGATTCCTACATAGCCGCTATTCGCGATGCCATCCGATCGGCGGGATTGGAACTCGAGTTTTTCCAACTACGAGGTGTGGAGCGCGAAATCATCGCACAAATGCAAACTTGCGGTGTGTTCATGGCCTTGAACATCGGCAAAAGTCCCTGGGGGGAAGGGGGGCCCATGACACCACAGGAGGCCATGGCTTGCGGAACGGTGCCGGTCTGTTTCGACTTGAAGGGCGCGTGGGAGCTTATCCAGCAGAATTACAACGGGGTAATCCTTGCCGATTTCACCCCGGGAGCCATGGCGAAGGCGCTTGTCGACATTTACGGAATACCCGGTCGGTTGGAGACAATGAGTCAGAGATGTCTCAAAATCACGGCCAGCTCGCATACGATGGAAGCACGCTGGGATGACGTCCGGCGTTTTCTCCGCCTCTGACCCTTCGCATCTCCGCGACAGCATTTTGTATCCTCGCCGCCGACAGCTTGTCCTCGTTGACCAGTGCTTGGAGTCTGCCATTGGTCATCATCTCTTTTACAACCGCGCGCTGGCCGATGCGGCTTCAGATCTGGGTTTCGAGACCACCATTCTTGCCCAGCGCAGTTTCGGTGGATCCCTTATGTCGCCGCACCGATGCCTTACGGTCTTTCCTCGGGACTCCCGCGCACAACCGTCGCCCTTTGCTCAACGTAAACCATGGATTCTGCGCTGGCTCGACCATGTCACGATGCGGCAATTCCGCCGTGAAATCGGAAAGGCCTTCTGCGGTGTTGAGTGGAAAAACGACGATCTGATCTTCGGCCAAATGATGACCCCCCGTCATCTTGCGGCATGGGCGGATTGGATGGCGGGCCAGCGAGGTCCCGGAGTCCCCGAGTTGTTTGTTCATGTTTCCTACGATCCGTCGCGTTTCGCCGCCCACCGCGGTTTTCGCAGTGCTTGGGCAAAATTGACCAACAGCCCGAACGCAAAACGTCTACGGCCATTGACGGACAGCACCCGGTTGCTTGGAGCTTACGAGCAGTTGCTCGGGCGGAAGGTTCGAATATTGCCCCATGTCGTGGACAAAACCATCCGGGAGCTATCGGTGCCTTTGCCCGCTGCCGCTCCGGTGTTGGGAGTCTTGGGAAGCCCGCGCTGTGACAAAGGATTTCCGGTGGTGGCAGCTGCAATCTTGGCCACAGCAGACTGGAACAACCGTCCGCGTTTTATTGTGCAGACAGCAGGTCCGGACGACGGTTCGCGTCCTTGGGTGGAGAGGTTACGCGAAGCCCGACTCCCGCATGTCGAAATAGTCGACCGCAACATCGATAGCGCGCAGGAGTATGCCGCTCTCTTCGCCTGCACGACAGTCCTGCTCCTGCCCTACCGGCTAAAGACCTACGGTGTGCGAACCAGCGGTATTTTCTGCGAAGCACTGGCCTCCGGAAGGGTCGTCGTAATCTCCGAGCAATCGTGGATGCACGAAACGGCCGTGCAATCCGATGCGGCACATCTGGCCGTGCCCGAAGATGATCTCGACAACTTGAAGCGCGCCATCGCCGAGGTTGCCTCGAGCCACGAAGCGCTCCTGGCAAAAGCTGCGCTCGGAGTGGAAAAACACAGTCACGAATTCAGTGCGCGGCGCTTTGTCGAGAAACTCACGGAATTCTCATCAACAGATGAGGTCTGAGGACAGTATACTTGTTCTGTATCCGTGGCCCGGGTTGCCTGCTACCGATCGCGGATCGGCTCTCCGATTGGTTCCTTTGCTCCGCTTGCTCGCTTCCGAAGGATATCGAGTCACCGTTCTTTCTCCGGGTGACCGAAATGGCTCGGTGTGTGAAAAAGGGATTCATTATGTCCGCTGGTCTCCGAGTCGTTGGGAACGGGTCGCCGGTGGTTTTCTGTGGCGGATCTACGATGGGCTGACCTACCACGCCACGAAGCGATCTACTTCGCCGAGGCAGCGCCGGCAATGGTGGCACTATATCGATGCCGGTCTGAAACCTTCGTTGCGGCGTAAAATCTCGGAGCTGGCCAAAAACTCGCGCGTGATTTTGCTGGAGTATGCTTTTTGGTCCGAACTTCCTCCAAAAGACCGGCCTCCAGTTCTGCTCACTTTGCACGATGTCCTTTCCGATATGCTACCCGAGGGTTTTTTACGGCGGAGAGTGTGGAGCCGGGAAATATCGGCCGGGCGCTCCGCCGATGCCACTTTCTGCGTATCGCGCGATGATCAAGCTGCCTTGAGACGAGGCGGCATTGATGCGGTATTTGTCCCGCATGCTTTTGAGTCCTCGCGGGATATGCCTTCCTCTTATTTGGTCACTCCTGCCCTCAAAAAGATCAGGAAGCATCGCGCTGCCGGCGGAAAGATGGGGTTCTTTGTCGGCAGTAGTTTGCAACCCAATGTGGACGCTATCGCCGTCTTGCGACGCATCGCCCAACGAACACAAGATTCGTGGCTCCTTGTTGCCGCTGGATCCTGCGGGGGCGCCGAACCAACTGCGGACGGTTTCTATTCCTTGGGGCGGGTGAGCCAGGCGGAATTGCAGTCGCTATATAAGGAATGCGATGCCTTTATTTCTCCCGTCGAATCCGGCACCGGAGTCTCGACCAAAATTCTCGAGGCCATGAGTCACGGCAAGCCTCTGGTTGCCACAACCTATGCCGTGCGGGGGTATGATTTGCAAGCGGGGCGTGATTACCTGCAGTGCGCGAGCGATGACGACTTCGCGACTGCTCTGCGTCGCGTAGCCGACAATCCAGCCATGGCTTCGGCCTTAGCCGAAGCCGGTCGCGACTTCGCGGCAAACTTCGCACCGGAAAAAGCCTATGCGCCCTATCTCGCGCTGGTGCGACAACTGATGGCAAAGAAGCGATGAAAATCAGCGTCGTCATTCCCTGCTACAATTCGGCGCAATGGATCTCCGACGCCGTGGAGAGCGTCTTGGCCCAGACTCGACCGGCCGACGAGATCATCGTGGTCGATGATGGCAGCACGGACGACCCGGCCTCGGCTTTGAGACACTTCGGGGACAAGGTGCGTTTGGTGCGGCGCCCGAACGGAGGATTATCCGCCGCGCGCAATACCGGCGTTGCCGCGGCCACCGGAGATCATTTTCTTTTCCTTGATGCCGACGACCGGCTTTTCCCCGACGCCTTGGAAAAACTCTCGGGGCAAGCTGTCGCCACCGGGGCGGGAGTGATCTACGGGTTTGCCGTGCAGCGGCGCGAGGATCCAACGGAAACACGTTTGAACAGCCGGCCCTACGCGGTCGGCGAACCGCCTCTGCCGGCGGAAGCTGCATTCTATTGGACCCCGATCGCCACGGCGGGTTGTGCGCTGATCAGCCGCGATTTGAATGATGCGGTCGGCGGCTTCGACGAGAACTTCCGCCAGGTCGAGGACGCCGAATACTGGCTGCGTTGCGGGGTGACGCGCTCTTTTGCCCATACCGATACCATTATCCTCGACAAGGCCTTCCACGGGGATTCGCTTGGGCAAAAGAGAGCGTCATCGATTTGGTATCGCCTGCAGTTGCAGCGCAAATTCCTTGATTGGTGTGCTCATCAAGGACTCGACACTGCCTTTCTTCGCACCTCGCCGCGCAAAATGATCGACCACGCGTTGACCCAGGCATGGAGAGCCCGGGAATGGGCCTTGCTCGCGCCCTTGCTCGACCAGGCCCGCGAGCTTGGCGTGAAAAGTCCGTGGTGCCTGCGTGCCAGAATCAAAACGGCACAACTTCGGTTTCTCGGACACCTTCCCCTGCGTCCCGACTATTGCCGAAATGTCTGGAACCTCTGGCGCCCGGCAGAATGAAATTGCTTCCGTCTTTCGTCCGTCAGGGACTCATCAGTGCCGGCCGAAATTATTTCGCACCTCAGGCGGCAGCGCGGCGCGGCGATTGGCCGTCGGACAAGTCGGGGATCAGCGTGCACATGGTCGTCGGCCACGCCATGCTGCCCATGGGTTTGCTCGCCCTGCGCAGCTGGGAGTTTCATACCGGACGGCGCTGGAATCCTTTCATTCATGAAGATGGATCGTTTACGGCGGAGGACCATCGGCTCCTGCAGCGGCATTTTCCGGACGCCGTAGTCATCAATCGCACCGAGGCCGATCGCGATGTAACGGAGGCCTTGGCCGGTTTTCCCGCCTGCCGCAGCCATCGGGCGAACCACAACTGGTTTCTCAAAGTATTCGATACACGCCACTACGCTCCGGGTGGGCGCTACTTGATCATCGACAGCGACATCGTTTTTTTTCGACGTCCTTCGGCCGTGCTCGACTGGATCGACGGATCAAGCGAGGAAATGTGGATCATGGAAGACGAGAAAGAAAAATATTCCCATCCCCGTGGCGAAATCGAAGCCTCCATGAACCTGCGCATGCTCGAGCGTGCGAACAGCGGCCTTGATCTCATGCCAAAACGCGCGGCAGATCTTGCCTTGGCCGATCGTTTTCTCGAAACCTGCGCCTCCACCGCGAGGCAGTATGAATTTTTGGAACAAACCATTTTCGGTCTCTGGGCCTCAGCTTGGGGTCGGGGCGGGCTGTTGCCGCGCGACGAATACGAAATCAGCTGGAACTCCTTTCGCGGGGCGAAAGCTGTCTGTCGTCACTACATCGGGCCGGCCAAGAACGACGCACTCTTTGTCGAGGGGGCTCCTGCCTTTTGGTGGCAATCACGCCGCGTATGATTTTCGATCCCGTTAAACTCGATTTGCTGCGTGCCGATGTGGAGCGTCGCGCCCGGCGGAGAGGCCTGACCGGGGCCGCTGCCTGGAGGCTGTTCTGGGCGGAGCCGCAAAACAGAAGTCTCGCCTGGCACCGATGGTCCGAGGCGGCTTATTCCTCCGCACTGCGCGCTCTGTGCCATCGGTTTTACCTCCGGAGTTCGCGCCGCTCTGGACTCGAAATTCTCACCCCGGATCTTGGCGGTGGAGTTATCCTTCTGCACTGGGGTCGCATCATCCTGAACGCTACCGCGATTGGAACGAATCTCTGCGTTTTCCATGGTGTCACCGTTGGCAACGATTTCGCCAGCGGCCGGCCGCGGATCGGCTCGGATGTTTTCCTCGGTGCAGGCAGTATCGTCATCGGAAACATCTCGGTGGGCGACAACGTTATTGTTGCCGCCGGCAGCGTTGTGGTGGGCGATATTCCTTCGTGCTCCCTTGTTGCAGGCAACCCGGCGCGCGTGATCCGGGTCGTGGAACCCGGAGAAGCGCGACGCAGGATCGGCTACTGATGGCGCCTTCACGAATCGTCGGAATTGTCCTTGTCCGTGACGAGGATCTCCATGTCGATCGCGCGGTTCGCAACGTGGCGGCATTCTGTGACCGCCTCTTTCTGTGCGACCACGGTTCGCGGGACGGGACACCCGCCATTCTCGACAAAATTGCTGCGGATTTCCCTCATGCCTCCGTCCACCGCTTGAATCATCCGCGTGAATCCCACGAACTGCTCAAACCTTTCTGCGGAACCGACACATGGATCTTCGGGATCGATGGTGATGAGATTTACGACCCGGCAGGTCTCGTTTTGCTCAAAACGATGCTTCATCGCGGCGATTTCACGCGTGTCTGGAGAATGAAAGGCAATGTGCTCCATGTGACTTCAGTCGATGGCACCACTGCGCGCGGCTATGCCTCACCTCCCAGCCGCAGCATCACGAAACTTTACAACTTCGCCGCCATCCGGGCTTGGGACGGCAACACGGTCGAGCGCTTGCACGGCGGTCATATCGCATTCGCGCCGGGATGGGACGACGGTATGAAGCGCAATCTCCAAGAAGAAATGTCTTGGTACGCTTCCCCTTTGCGCTGCCTGCATCTTTGCTTTTTGCCGCGCAGTTCGCGGGACGCTGACGCACAAGCACGGGCCAACATTATGGAGACCTATGGTGCCGGTTGGCGCGGATGGTTGCGAAAATGGACGGGCGCCGGTCATTGGAAGCGCGAGTATTACCGCAGGGGTGAACCGATCACGGTCGATGCCAAACCGTTTTTTTCGTCATGAACACGCCGCGCGTCACCGTGGCGATCCTCAGCTGGAACCGTCTCCATTATCTGCGTGCGACGCTGGAATCGGCGCGCCGCTGCATCTGCTACGAGAATCTTGAATGGATCGTGAGCGACAATGCTTCCGAAGAACCGGGCTTGGCCGGTTATTTGGCGGGATGTGATTGGGTTGCGCATCGGTGGTCCAAAAAACAGACCCACGCGGAGGCGATGAACGAGATCGTGGATCGGGCCACTGGTGATTATCTGCTGCTTTGGCCGGACGATATGCAGTTCGTGGTGGAGGGCGTATGGCTGATGCGTCTGGTGGCGACCTTGGAAAAAAATCCGGATATCGGATCCGTGGGATTGAATTTTCTCCGTCGCCGGACAGTGCGACGATTTTATGGGGGATGGCAGACGGCGGATCTTGTGCCTTTTGTAGCCGATCTCAAGCGCCGGCGTTTGAGACGACCGCGGGTGGTCCGAGGCCCTGGATCGCTGCACACTGCAGGTTGGCGCCGTCCCGGCGTGGTCGCTTCGGGTATTCCTTCTCTCACGCGCACCGATTATTGGCGTTCGCTCGGTGCTTGGCGCACGGCGCGCGGCGGAACGCCGTTGCTCGATTCCTCGCTCGGTGCGGAGGACGACATGATCGCACGATTTCAAGATTCCGGATTTGCGTGGCAGCAAGCCATGCTGACACGTCCGGTGGCCGCGGACATCATCAACGACGACACGGGTTGCAAAGCGAAGGTGCGCGGCGGGAAAAGATACGGCATCTACACTCCTCCACCCGGCGGCGGGGACTTTTACTATCAGATCAAGAGCGAGGATGATTTGCCCGCAGACGACGGGGGTTTGCCTCTCTGCTTCGAGGACCACGTACGTCCCATCGGATTTGCTCTCCCTCTCGATGAACGAGGGAACCTGCGCAAGGCGAGCCTCAATGAGAGTGTGGTGACCGAGGTTATTTCATGAGCTTTTTTCAAAACAAAAAAACGGCAACCGTGGCGTTCAATTTGCGTCCTCGTCGCGGACCCTACGGGGGAGGCAACCAGTGGGCCGCGCAACTATCAGCGTATCTGCGGTGCTGCGACTACCGGGTCGTTTACCGCTTGGACGAGAGCGTCGATCTCGTCATGGGAACGCATGCCGGGCTCACCGGTCCCTTGGAATTCACCTATGAAGAAGTGATCGCCGCCAAAAAGCGGAATCCGCGGCTTCGTTGTGTCCAGCGCATCAATGACAACGATGCGCGCAAAGGAACCGGTGGGATGGATGCATATTTGGCGGAGGCCAACGCGGCCGCCGATCACACGGTCTTTGTCTCCTCCTGGCTCCGCGACCACCACGCAAGACGCTGGTTCGATACGGCGCGTCCGCATTCCGTCATCATCAATGGCGCCGATCCCGCGGTGTTCCATCCTTTCGGCAACAAGCCTTGGCAACCGGGCGAGACCTTCCGCATCGTGACTCACCATTGGTCGGACAATCCCTCGAAAGGATTTGATGTCTACGCCGAAATCGACCGATGTATCGCTGTCGGCCGGCTTCCGGGTGTCGAACTGTGGATCATCGGTCGATGGCCTTCGGACATTCGCTGGCAATCCGCCCGGACTTTCGGTCCGTGCGCGGGAATGAAGCTGGCCGACTTGCTGCGCCAGTGCCACGCGGCGGTGTCCGCCTCCCGCTACGAGCCGGGCGCGATGCATCCGGTCGAGGCTCTGCAATGCGGATTGCCTCTGCTTTACTATGCGGAAACGGGCGGCACGTTGGAACTCGGGGAAAAATTCGGGGTATTGCTCGAAAGCGATCCGGTGCCGGCAATGGACAAGCTGCGAGAACAATATTCCTCATTGCGCGCCCGGCTCCTCGCCGACGGCCCCGCCGGAGACAAGATGTGTCTGGCTTACCGCCAACTGATCCAGACTTTGCTCGCCACCCGTCCATGAGCGGGAGTTGGCATGTTCACCTAGCCGGCGGACAGAAAGTAGCGTGGGCGCTGGACGAAGACATTGCATGGGTCCGGCGATCGCTGGACGACAGATGCCGGTGGACGTCCTTACCCCTCGCGCGCATTGTCCACGCAGCCTGGCCCGCCGCAGTGAGCGCAATCCCCGCCGATGCCTTGCGCGGTAAATTCGTCGTCTGCCAAGCGGACAATCCGCCCGCCTTCTATGTTGGAACGGAAGGTTTCGACCAAGTTTCCAAGCACGTCGATCTCTGGATTGCCCGTTCGCAAGAAGCGGAGGAGCAATTCGGCTGGCTCGGACTTCCTGTCGTTCGTGTTCCGTATTGCGTCGATCCAGACATTTTTCGCCCATTAGCCAGTAGAACGGAAATTCGTCAATCGCTCGGCTTGGACGATGTTGCCTTCGTCATCGGAAACTTTCATCGCGATTCGGAAGGCGCTGATTTGGGCAAACCCAAGTTGCAGAAGGGTCCGGATATTTTCTTCGAGATCGCGCGTTCACTTCGCGGAAAAATTCCCGGCCTTACCGTCCTGCTGGCCGGCCCGCGACGGCATTGGCTGCTGAATTCGCTCCGGGCCGAGGGCATTCCCGTGGTTTTTGCCGGCGAGGAGTGGGGTGCGGCCGATGACTATCCGCGCAATATTCTCTCACGTTCGCGGCTGAACGAACTTTACCAGACTCTCGACGCTTGTGTAATCAGCTCCCGCTGGGAAGGTGGACCATACTCCGTGCTCGAAGCGCTCGCGTCCGGATGTTTGGTGATCAGTTCACCCGTTGGAACGGCGCGCGATGTCTTGCCGGATGAATGCCTCTTCAATTCCGTAGATGCCGCGGTCGGATTACTCAAAAGAGCTGCGCGATCGAATGAGTTACGCAAAGTTTGTGCGTTAGCTGCCGCCAACACCGCCGTCACGCACAACCCTTCCGCCGTGGCCCGCGCGCTGCAGAGTGCTTATGCGGATCTCCCGAAGGGTGCGCCCGGCATGGTGGACACATTTGCATCGTTGTTTCACTCGGTCAGCGGACAAGTCACCACGAACCGCACTGTCGATATGAAAAATTCGGGAATTCGCATTTCAGCGCCCGCGCTTTCGGGACAATGCCTCGACAGCCGGAACTGCCGGTCGCGCGAAGATCTTCTCTCGCTTGCCAGCAAAATCACCGAGCTTCGGCGTTCCTAGAGGGGCGCGCTAAGAAAAATGCAAACGCGTCAACGAATTGCCCTGACCGGGGGTCGAGGCCGTCTTGCGCCCGGTCTGACCGCCCATCTGGTCGGCGCCGGGCATGATGTTGTCCTGTTCTCGCGGGAAGCAGCCGGGCTATACCGGGACTTGGAAGAGCTTCGGAAACCGGACGTGCTGGCATCATTCGATGCAATCCTGCATCTGGGTTGGAGCACCGTTCCCCTGGTCTCGGAGGAAAAACCGGGCACGGAGGAAAAAGAGGATCTGCCTTTTGTTCGCGACTTGGTCGCAGCGGCCGCGCATTGCCCGACTCAGCCGCGCATCGTTTTCTTTTCCACTGCTGCGGTTTACGGGGACACAAGTGACACACCGGCCACCGAGGAAACACCCTGTGCTCCGCTCGGACGCTACGCCGCGGCCAAACTTCAGGCAGAGGAACTTTTTTCGTCATGCGACAACGCTTGTCTTCTCCGCATCACCAATGTTTTCGGAGCCGGTTGTCCGCTGACACGTCCGCAAGGAATCATTCCTGTTCTTCTGCGGTCCGTCCGATCCGGAGACAAAGTCCAAATCTGGGGTGATGGTTCCGCGATCAAAGACTATCTCGCCGCGCCGGACCTCCACCGAGCGGTGGAGAGCGTCCTCTCCCCGGATCTGTGTGGCGTTTTCAATGTCTCCTCGGGATGCTCGCTTTCGGTCAACGACTTGGTCTCGCTTGTGGAAGACTCATGCGGTCGGAAGATCGAACGCGAATATCTTCCGCATTATCCTTGGGATGTTTCCACGGCAGAAGTGTCGTCGGCAAAATTGCGCGACGCCACCGGATGGAAAGCCGCGATATCCCCGCGCGAGTTTGTCCGGCAAATATCGGACTAGCCGCGGCGTTGCGCCCAAAACTGCGCGCGGCCTTCAGCGGTGGAACGGCAACGCCACCACCGTTCGAGCATCTGGCGAATGACGAAGCGGATGCAAAAGTCGTCCTGGCCCCGCAAATATGACCCGAGTTTCCACCAATCGAGACAAACATCGTCGAAAACAACCAAGGCATTCGGAGCAGCGAAAGGACAGACGATGTCCCATTCGGCGCGGATGCCCGAAGCGAAATGCATGGAGTCTTGGAAAAACAAATCCCAGCGATCCCATTTGGCCGGAAACAAATCCGGAAGCACCTTGCGCGAATCGCCTTTGATGAATTCGATCGAAACCCGCGGAAAATCTTTCCGGGCACGATCGAGATTCTCCGCCCGGATGCGGTCGAGTTCCCGCCAATCCGTCTCGGGCATGGCGACCTCCGGGTCGCCGTCGTAGTCGATAGTGATGATCTCGCCACCGCCGTTGGATGCGAGTGCTTTGGCCATAACCCATGTGCCGAGTCCCTCGAATGTTCCGGTTTCGAGGATCCGGCGCGGTCGGAAAATGCGGATGGCGTTGTGCAGACGTTTGGCGCTCATCTCATGGGTCGACCACTTTTCTCGCCAGCGACTGGGCGGAATACCCAAGTCTCCTGAGTAGTCGCAGATTTGCGGCCATGCGCCGCCAAGCTTCCGGTTTTCCATCTACATGGATTAGCTCTCGTAACGATGTCTATCCACAACATTGTTTTCGGCGCGGTGTGCCGCCTGCGCGATGCCTTGTGCCGCATCGTCGAGTGGCCGCATCGCCGCGCTGCGCGGCAAAACTACGCGGAGATCCGCCGCTTCGATGCTGCGGAACCGGTCTTGGGGTTCGGCGGAGTCCTCGACCCGGACAAGTTCATTCATGGCGGCGCGGTGAAGCTGCTTTCGCTGCGCGATGGATTCCGCTGCGACGATTTCAACTGCAACATCCTCTACCTCGTCAGCAGCGCGCAGCCACCTTTCGCCGAAGAACTCGTTCGCATCTGCCGTTCGCGTGGAATCAAGTTCATGTGGAACCAGAATGGGGTTGGTTATCCGGCTTGGGCCGGATTGGAGGCGGAGAGGCACAATGCGCCGATGCGCCGCCTGCGCACCCTTGCGGATTTTGTCGTATACCAGAGTGAATTTTGCCGCGAGTCGGCCGCCAAGTTCCTCGGCCCTTGCGAAATTTCATCGACGGTTCTGCTCAATCCGGTTGATCTGCAAAAGTTTCGCCCGCCGGAAATACCACTGCCTCTATCGCCCCTGCGCTTGCTGGCCATGGGAACGCAAAATTACCGCGATCGCGTCTTCGCCGCATTGGAGTGCTTGCGCGAACTGCGCGGAGCCGGGACGGAATGCACGCTGACCGTGGCCGGTCCTTTGATCTGGCGCGGAGCCGATGGCGATGTTCGCAAAGCAGTCGAAGCATTCGGCCTGCATGATCGCGTTCGCTTCCTGCCTCCTTTCCGCCAGGACGAAGCACCGTCCATTTACCGCGACCATCATCTCCTGCTTCATCCCAAATACATGGATCCTTGTCCGACAGTGGTGGCCGAGGCGCTGGCCTGCGGTTTGCCGGTGGTGGCCGCGCGGTCGGGCGGAATTCCCGAAATGGTCGACGATTCGTGCGCCAAGCTCATCGATATTCCGCATTCGTGGAAAACCGCCTCGACTCCCCCGGGATCGGCCTTGGCCCTGGCGGTGGGGGAAATTCTTCCGCAACTGGGAAATTTTTCCGCCGCCGCACGGCGCCGCGCCGAAAGCTCCTTTGGCGCGCAACGCTGGATCGGGCACCACGCGGAAATTTTTCGTTCCGTTCTCGCTACCGACTGAACACCCATGGTCTTCAGCTCCCACCTTTTTCTTTTTTATTTTCTTCCGGTCGCGCTGGCCGCGAGCCTGCTGGCTCCGCGCCGCGTCTGGCTCGGGGTTCTTGCGGCCTTCAGCTACCTCTTCTACGGGTGGGCCAATCCGGCTTTTATGTTGCTAATGATGTTGTCGACTTTGATCGACTACATTGGCGGTCTGGTTCTCCTGCGGGAAGGCAACCGGCGCATCCGCAATCTAATCGAACACCGCACTTTCACGGAAAAAGCCGCGCTTTTGGCATCAATCGCGAGCAATCTTTCACTGCTCGGTTTCTTCAAATATTTCAACTTCGCCGCGGAGAACTACCGCGCCCTCGGCGAGAAACTCGGCTGGGCTCAGCCGGACTTTTTCCTCGAGGTTACGCTGCCATTGGGCATCAGTTTCTACACGTTCCAGTCGATGAGTTATACCATCGACGTCTATCGCGGCGAAGCCAGGGCGTTGCGTAATTTCGCCGGCTTTGCCGCTTATGTGTCGATGTTTCCGCAACTCGTGGCGGGACCCATCGTGAGATTCCAGACGGTGGCAAGGCAACTGCGGCGTCCCGATCGCAATTGGGATGCGTTCGCCCGCGGAGTGGCTTGCTTCTCGCTCGGCCTCGGCAAGAAAGTGCTCATTGCGAATCCCTGCGGCAAAGTTGCCGATATTTTGTTCGGTGCGACCGACGCCGGTTTTCTCGAGTCTTGGTTCGGTTTGTTCGCGTATGCCTTCCAGATTTATTTCGACTTCAGCGGATACTCGGACATGGCCATCGGACTGGGGCTGATGCTGGGGTTCCGATTTCCCATCAATTTCGATTCGCCCTACCGCGCACACAGCATCACCAATTTCTGGCAACGCTGGCATATCACTCTGTCGACCTGGCTGCGCGACTATCTTTACATCCCGCTGGGAGGCAACCGTCGCGGACTATGGCGCACCTATGCGAACCTCTTGATTGTCATGTTCCTCGGAGGTTTGTGGCACGGCGCTTCGTGGAATTTTATCCTGTGGGGATGCGCTCACGGGCTCTTGCTCGGAGCCGAGCGCGCCATGCCGCGACGCAGTTTGTGGGCCGGGTGCCCGGAATTTTTGCAGGTGGCGTTCAGTTTTACCATTGTCGCGTTGCTGTGGGTTCTTTTCCGTGCACCCGATTTACCGGGGGCGATGCAGTATTATTCCCGACTGTTCGGTTTCGCCGGGACTGGAAATTTGGCGCCCTTGATCGCCGGTATTGTTTGGAAGCCGTATTTCGTCGTCGTTTTCCTTCTTGCCTCGCTACTTGTCTGGCTCGGACCGACCACGATGTCGTGGACTCAACGGCTCACGGCACCGAAAGCAGTTTGGTCTCTCGCCGTTTTCTGGATGTCCGCGCTCATGTTGAGCGTCCAGAAATTCAATCCCTTCATCTACTTTATTTTCTGAAATGGTGGGGCTCTTTGCCGACACCCGGAGCGGGGCCGTATCCTCCCGTCCCCTGCGCCTCATGGCGCTTCACACGCCCGGAAAAATACTTCTCGGGCGCGATGTCCGCCTTGCTTCTAGCGTAAGCCAGTTCCTCGGGCGTGAGAATTCCCGCAAAGTCGAAGAGGGCCGCACTACCCGGCCGGTAAAAACAAAGGAACCTGTCACCGCCGCTGAAAAATCCTTTGAACTTTTCCACATGCGGGAACAGAGACCTGTTATCGACCAGCGCAAAGATTCCGGGGTAGCACAGCTGCAGGGTTTGCATCTGCCCCATGTTGGCGATGAGGCGGCGCTTTTGCGCGTCTGCCTGACACATGAGAATGGCCAGATCCACCGGTTTCTCGATCAAAAAAAGGTCTGGATCGTAGGCGAGCGGCGCACCCGTTATGCTGAAGACAATAGCATCTTTTCCGTCCGCACACGCGCGCGAGGCTTCCGCGGTCTCGCGGTAGGGTACGCGTGTGTGGTTGAAGTGCCACGCACGCACCGGCGCGGTCACAATGGCATAGAGGCACACCAAAACAACTGCGACCGGCACGCCGGTCCACCTGGCTCGAGTGATTTTGACGAACGAGATCGAAGCGGTCCAAGTGCCTACACCCCAGAACATGCAGACAAAGGGCAGCACGTAGATAAGATACCATTCCCATAAAACCACCCCGCTGCTCTCCGCATAAACCCAGTGCATAAGGGGACCGAGCAAAGCGCTGATCGTTGCGGCGAGTGCCAATTTTCCGCCCCGGGCAAAGCGTATAAATCCGACCGCAAAAAGCAGCGCGGTCCCCGCAAGCAGCATATGCACGGCCAAGTGTCCGTAGGCGTGCGAGACCAGCTGCAGATCGAGGTAATCGCGGTCGGAACCCGAACCGTTGTCCCAAGCCGCGCCCGCGGTGACAAACGAGGCAAAGTTCACAAGCCACGGCCAACCCATCAATCCGCTGGTCAAAGAATCGATGTATTTGCGGAGTTGCGGAACGAGAGGGGCAATGAGTGGCAACAAACCGGCGGCGGCTAGCGCCGTGCAACAGAACCATCGGGACAGTGCGGTTCGTTCGGGCCCTGCCACCGGGGTGGCACCTGTTTTTAGCAATACAAATAGGGCGACATTCAAGACGGCGACGAGAAAAACGGCTGCCGGATAGGTCCAGAGCAGGAGAAATTCGGAAACGGTAAGAAGCACCCACCACAGCCATGCTCCGGAGACCAGAGCCCTTCGCCAAAACACAAAGATCAAAACGGTGCAAAGCATGGTGATGGTGTATCCGCGCGCCAACGCCATGTGCTCCGTGAACCACGGTTGCAATGCGAGAAACCAAGCGGCGATGGAGCCGGCCGCGGGGAACCCGAAGTCACGCAGAAGCACTCCGAGCGCTGCGATGCAGGCCAAGCCTGCGAGGAAAGCGGGTATGCGCAGCGCCACCTCGTTGAACTGCAAACCTTTCGGTCTGGCCACGGCACGCCACAGCGCGTTGGACGAACGCGCCAGTATATTGTGGAAGATGTGGTTGTTCGGCGTGGAGTATCCGAATATGGTCCGGCGCCAGTTGTGCTCCTTCAACTTGACGTGCCCATCCGGTTCCTGCCGCACATAGCGACCTAGCACATACCAGACGAGTGACTCGTGTTCGTCGTCCCAAAGACTGTCGTCCAATGACGGTGCCGCGATCGATCCGGCGGCAATGACCGCGGCCAGAACCGTCGGCCAGAACCACCGAGGTGCGGCGGTCGCGCACCATTTGCCCTTTTGCGGCCGCGGAGCGAGCGCCCACCAGGGGCAGATAGCGAAGAGAAGTCCCATAATGGCGACCGACCCAAGGGCGCCCAGCCATGTTCCCGCGTAAACGAGTTGCGCGATGGTCAATTCCTGTCCCGCGGCCTCGGCAATAACTTTCCAAGGCGGAGGTTGGAGAATCATGAGCAGGCTGAAACCGGCCGCGGCGACTGCGAAAAAAAGTCTCCACCAAAATACAGCGTCACGATCGCGAACGTTGTTTTTTTTCTCGGTAATCCAGTCAGTCATGCAAGCTGGCGAGGCTAAGGTTTCATGATGTCCGGTCAAGGCAGCAGCGTCGCCCATAAACCCGGGTCGGCCGGCGGATCCTCACGCGAAGAGTACGCGGAGGGTTGGAAGCGCACCGAAGTGGCGCGCCCTTTGGCGGTCTGGTTGTCGGTGCTGTTCTGCCTGGGTCTGCTTCTCGTCCCTCTTGCCGATGGCTTGCTCGGATCTTGGAGAGACCCTTTGCAGAAAGCGCGGAACGGCATCTCGCGCATCTGGCATTGTTTCCACGCCGGGGGATTCCGCTGGTCGGCAATCGTTCAGGCCAACAATGCCTCCATCGGTGCAATCGAGGATTTCGAAACCGCACTGGAAGACTCATCAGCTATCGGCAAAACAGTCCGTCCGGGCGTGCTCGATGGTCTGCTCCGCCTCGGCGGAGCCGGAAGCGAAGAAGCTTACGTCGGGCGCGACGGATGGCTTTTTTACCGGCCAGATGTCGATGCTTTGGTCATGTCATCCGCCTTTGGAGCTGTGGCTGCCGAGGGAATTACCTCCTTCGCGGCACAACTCGGTAGTCGGGGAATCCGGCTGGTTGTTGTTCCTGTTCCGGGCAAAGCGTCCATCCACCCCGAGCAACTCGCCCCGGCAAATGCTTCTTTTGCACAACCGCCAGCCGCATCCGTCGTCTCGGAGTTGGCCGCAAAATTGTCCGGGATCAACACCACCGACCATGACTCCGCATCGGCACCGGTGGTCGTCGACCCCTCCGGAATTCTTTGGTCGCGCAAGAACATGACCGGGGAAGAACAGTTCCTCCGCACGGACAGCCATTGGGCCCCGGGAGCGATGGGCCTCGTTGCTCGCGCGGTAGCGTCAGCGGTCCGAGCGACAGGCCTCGCACTTCCGAAAGAAGACCTCACGTTGGGAAAAAGGACTGTTTCCGCCGTCGGAGATACGGCCTTGATGCACGATCTTCCCTCCACTTCCCGCTTACTTTGTCTGCAAACCGTCGAAATAGAGACGGTCTTCGGAGTGGATGGCAAAGAGTTGCGTCCAAACCGATCCTCGCCGGTGCTTGTTCTCGGCGACAGCTACACGAACATCTACTCTTCGGAAGATCTGGGATGGGGAACCTCCTCGGGTTTTGCCGAGCATTTATCGCACGCGCTCGGATGTCGCGTGGACAAACTCGCGCGCAACGACGCCGGTGCAAAGTCGGCGCGCGAAATGCTCGCTGCCGAGGATGTGCGGAATCCGGGTTGGCTTGACGGGAAACGAGTGGTCATTTGGGTTATGGCGGCTCGTGAGTTTGTGCGTGGCGATTGGTCCGAGGTGGACTTGGCCGCAGGAGAACAGACCGAACAACGGGGCTTTCTCGTTCTTCCAGCCGGAAAATCTGTCGACGTGGAGGCCGATATAAAAGCGGCCGGACCGCTGCCTTCCACCGTTTCAACGCCTTACGCCGATTATCTTACGGCCGTTCACTTGACCGGAATCCGCGATGTCTCCACGGGACGCGCTATTGGTAGTGATGCCTTGGCCTACATTTTCACGATGCGCGACCGGCGCATCATGATCCCGCCCGGTTTGGCCGCGGGCGACCGCATCATGTTGCGGCTTTCCAACTACGCAGAAAAAGCCGATAAACTTGACTCTCTCAATCGAGGCGAACTGGATCATCCGGACGTCATGATGGAGGAACCGAACTTCGCCGAATGGCTCGCACCGCAAAACTGATTCTGCTCAGTCTCGCCGTTTGCACTGCAGGCGGTCACGCAGGTCCGCTCGCGGACAAAGTCGCTGCGGCCGAGTCCAGACAAGAATTTTTCGTTGAGGGTGCCGATGGGCGGCGTTTCCTTCCCGCGGATTTGCGGTTTGTGGACAAGCTGGCTTCGCCGGACATAGCTTCGCTCGTCTCGCCGGCCGTTGCGGCAATCTCAAACTTCGCTTCACAACTCAAGGATGCCGGAATCTCGTTGGCTGTCCTTCCCGTTCCGCCGAAGAGCCTCGTACAAAGCTCCTCCCTCGGTGTTGGCCCGGAGGAACAAGCTGCCATGACGGCAGGCTGGGAAAAAATCATGGCGGAAATTGGCGCGCATGGTGTTCCGGTGGTTGATCTGTTGCCGGAATACTCCGCTGCCCGCGAAGAAGTGTTCTGCCTGCGTGACACGCACTGGTCGGGCCGCGGAATCGATGCCGCGTTGCCGCCTATTCTGAGGATGGCAACAACCGCGGGCATCGCGGTGAACAGCGCCCCCGAAGCGGCGCTCAAGGACGTCGAAATTTCCGGTGACTTGGGCGGATCACCGGAAAAAGTTCAACTCCGTTTTCCTTCCCTTCCCACCGCTGTTCAAGATCCCCAGTTGCTGCTTCTGGGTGACAGCCATGTTCTTGTGTTCCACCAAGGAGGAGATTTGCACGGGACCGGCGCCGGCTTGCCGGAGCAGTTGGCGGCCGCACTTGGTTTCATGCCCGAGGTTCTGGGTGTCCGCGGTTCAGGAGCGACCAGTTCGCGGATGCAACTGGCTCGTCGCGTTAAAGCGAAGCCCGAATATTTGTCGGGCACGAAAATGATTGTATGGATTTTTGCCGGCCGCGAGTTCACCGAAGCGGACACGTGGAAAAAAATTTCTGTGTCTCCCCGCAAGCAGGACTTCTAACAACATCGTTCAGTCAATTTTGTCCGGCCGGGCATAAACGTAGAGTTCCCGGCTCCCGTATTGGAACGTTCCGACCAACCGAAAGTTTCCACGCAGGTATTCCATGAAAGAATGCGCCCAGTTTGCGAATCGCGATGGTTCGCTGCCATTGATAGGGCGGTTGTCGATGACGAATACGGCAGGCCTCAGCCGCTGCGCTCGCTCGATAGCCCCTCGTTCGAAATGTGCGCCGGCCGTGGCGTCGTCGATGTAGAGATTGTGCTCGTAACTGCGCCGCGCGGTCATGAAGTTGACAGTCGGCGCGTAGGGATAACAAACAACATAATCATCCGGTCCCGAGTGAGCCCATACCGCATCGCGCAAACCTTCCAAAGCGTGAGCCTCCTTTTCGGTGACTTTGACCCGAACGCCGTTGGCCGCCGTAAATTCCACGGTTTTTCCCTGGTGAAACCAAGTTCCGGCGGACTCACGCGGCATGATGGCTTTGAGATAGAGAGGGACAAGCAACGTCGATACTGCAGTCAGGACCCACGCAAGATATCTCCATATGTTTCGCGAGGACGCGCGGGCCGCGTCCCAAACTGCACTGGAGGAACAAGCCACCGCCGGCAGAAATGGTACCATGAACTCGCTGAAATGAGGCGCGTCGGGCCGGAAAAAAAAATACTGCGGGAAGAGCGAGAGAGCGCAGCCTGTCGTGGTCAAAACAATCAGCGCACGTTCTTTATCCGCGCTGTCGCCGCGAGATATGGCCGAGACCAACATGACGATCGCAATAACCGAAAAAACTGTGGACCAGAAAACCGGGTAATAAAGACAGATCGCAAAATAGCGGTCGCGCTCGCGTTTCGCCTTCCAGATTTCACCGACCGGCGGTCGTCCAAGGCGATCTTGGACCCACTCCGATTGCTTCGGTTCCGTCTGACTGCAAGTGCGCCCGAACCTGCGTATCGACCCGTGCCGCTCGTTGCATCCGCTGTCGGGTGTCGTGTGCGGCACGGAAACATCGTCGCCGGACTGGCCGCCGCTTCGTAGACCTTTAAGTTGCTGCGAAAGTTCGTATCCGAAATAACCAACCATCCCCGTGTATTGGCCGGCGAATTCTTTCCCGAATCCCCGCGCATTCGCATGCCAGGCAAATATCCCGTGCATGGCCGCGAATACCAGTATAGCGGCGAACGTCCCTGACAGCGAGGCACGCAACCTCTGAAAGAAACTACCGCGTGAACCCAGCGGGTAAAGCGAGGCCAGTCCCAGCCACACGATGGTCAGCAGCAGCGATGGTTCGATGCGCAAGAGAAAGCAGAGAGACATGGCCGCTCCCGCTGCCAGCATCCAGCGGAACCTGACGCGCTCGGAAGGTGCAGGAAGCACGTAAGCCTTGAGCAGCACCGACATAGAGAGCACACCGATCAGTCCCATGTAGTTGCGGAAGATCATACCGGGGACCAGCACGAGCAGAATGCCCGTGGCGAAAGCCAGCCACGAACGGCGCGTCGCAGCGTGGACCACCGCGAAGCCAAGCAGTGCATTGACCGCGCAAATGAGGAAAAAGAATATCCGCAGCGCCGTATAGTCCGGACCGGTGCACTTGAAGAGTGCGACGATCGGGTAGAACCAGAGCAGGTTGTAACCGAGGAAAGTGTCGATGATCGGCCGTTGACCTTCCATCAAGCGCAGCGCGAGCACCGCGTTGGTTCCGCCTTCACCGCCCAAATTCAATCCCGAGCGGAAATACTGCGAATAGTAAACGAACGCAAAAACCGCGAGCACCGCCCAACCCCAGCGGGCGAGAAAGTTCCCGAGCCCCGCCAGCATATTTTTGACATCTTTTGCTCGGACCGCCACGGGATGACGCTTATCGGAACTCTGAACATTCCGCAACCCACCCGCGACGTGCTCGACACGCTTCCACGCAAACGCAACTAAGACCGTGCCCGGTATTTTTGGAGTCTCAATTTTTCGCCAAGCGCGCGGGAATCCGGCCACCGAGGCCAAAAGATTGCTGGCCGGTATGCTTGAAATGTCCTTGCGGGAGGATTTCTACGAGGATCTCCCGCCTGCCGATTGCGGAGCCGGTTCCATGCTTGCCGTCAGTGGTCTGCCCGAAGTTGGCCGAAGAATTTCCCCTTCTGCCGGTTCGACTGGAGTCTCCTACGGCCAAGTCCGCTGCGAAATGGCCTCGTCGCGTTTCGATCCGGTGTTGCTTGGTGGTTTTTTCAGTCTCGCCTGCGTTGATGCGGAAGGAACCCTCTGGGTCGTGGCGGACAAGCGCGCGTCCGAGCCGGTTTACTACACCACATTCGGCAACGTGCTTTGCTTCGCACCCGAAGTTCAGGCCCTGAGCGGCCTGCAAGGAGTTTCGAAGGAAAAGGATTGCGCCGCGATGGCCTCGCTCATCGTTGCCGGTCATCTTTACTCTGATCAGACGCTTTATCGCGGCATCAGAAGACTCAAGGGAGGCCATGCGCTTCGTGTTGCTGACGGCAATGTTCAAACAGTGGAATATTGGCGCTTCGCGCCCGGATCTCGCGCCTCCCGCACGTCACCCGTGCTTTTGGCCTCTGAGCTTGCGGACCGCATTGTCGCTTCGGTGCCGCGTGATCTGGCAGGATCGAAAGCGGAGGATACGGCGGTTTTTCTCAGCGGCGGCTACGACTCGCGGGCCATCCTTGGTGCATCTGCAGCCGTGCGATCCCCTTCTGAGTTGCGGACCGTCACTTGGGGACTGGACGAGGGGGAGGCCGGTTCCGATGCAGCGGTCGCGTTGCATTTGTCGCAAGCATCGGGAACCAGCCACCGATTTTTCCGTAGGGGTGGAAGGGATTACGGTCCTTCCTTTGAGGAAAGTTGCCGCTATACCGAATGGCAATCCGACGTTGCCGCTTTTCATCCTGAAGAAACCGCCATCATGAGGCAGTTGCGCGGTGACGGCTTCCGTCGTGTTCTGCGCGGTGATGAAGCATTCGGGTGGAAGCGTGCGGTCAGCAGCCTAACGGCTGCACCTTTCCTTGTGGGATTGCGGCCGTTCCATCTGGCCGAAGGACTGCAAGCTATCCTTCGGCCGGAAGCTTATCGGGAAATGTCGGAAGCCTCGCGTCCGGTGTGGGAAGAAATAACGCGCAATTTGGGCGACGCGGAGCCGAATCAGGTGAAGGACAGGCTTTATTTCACGGAGCGCCTGCAGAATTACCTCAACTCTGCGGCGGTGTACAAAAGGGCGTTTCTGGACCACCGCAACCCTCTGCTCAGCGACGAGATTCTTGAGTTTATGTCGTGCGTGCCCGACGAGTTGAGAGAACACAAGGAGCTCATGAAGAGGGCAGTGAAGCAGATATTTCCCTCGCTCGCCGCCGTGCCGCTCGCGTCCAAGAGCGGACTCGAAGATTGGGAGAAACTCATGCACGTGAAGTCATCCTTCCGGTCTTATCTGTTGGCTCAGTTGGCGGACAGGCAAAGTCCGGTCTGGGAGATTTTTCGCCGCGATGCGCTCGAGAGGTTGCTGGCTGCCGGTCCGGATGCGCGCCTTGGCTATTCTTCAATCGCCGTTGCTGCTAAAGTAGGGCGGCAACTCGGCCGGTCCGCTTTCGGAGCCGTGTTTCCTTCGGCCAAGGACCACTTCCGCGCTGCGTTGGCTTTTGCCGCACCTCCGGACAAGACCAAAATTTTCATGAGGTTTCTCGTCATCAAAAACTGGTGCGACCATCAGTGTTGACCTGCGATTCTCTGCCTCACTTTAAATGACACCCACCTTCAGCATTTTGATGCCGGTCTATAATGCAGAGCGGCACCTGGACGTTGCGGTGGCGAGCATTGTCGCGCAGGACTTCGCCGACTGGGAAATGATCGCGGTCGATGACGGTTCGACCGACGGTTCGCCGGAAATTCTTCAGCGCTGGGCCAGCCGTGACGCCCGCATCAGGCTTGTTCGCAACGCAACGAACATCGGACAAACAGCATCCCTCAATCGCGGTCTGGGTGAATGCCGCGGTAATTGGGTTGCGCGGCAGGATGCGGACGATCTCTCCGATCCGCGCCGCCTGAGCGCACAGAGGCGCTACCTCGCCCGCCATCCGCAAACCATTTTGCTCGGCACACAGGGCGTGCTCATCGACGAACATGGCTCGAACATCGGCCTGCTTGATGTACCCGCAGATGCCGTGGCGATTGCTTGGTGTACCCCCTTTCTCAACCCCTTCCTGCACACTGCCGTTGTCTTTCGCCGCGATGTCGTGCAGCAAGAGGGCGGCTATGACGAAAGTTTCCGCATAGCCCAGGATTATGAGCTTTGGGCGCGTTTGGTGGCGCGTTATCCGGCGGGTAATTTGCCGGACCGACTCATCAGCTATCGCCATGCGGAGAGTTCACTTTCGAAAAGAGGACGAGGACTTGCTTTCGACGAAGCCAGCCGCGTGTCGGCACGCGAAGCCGAGCGCTGGCTGGGACGTGGATGGAGTCCCGCAGAGGTCGGCCTCGTTTCCGCATTCCGGAGCGGACTACCCCGCGAGTCCAAAAAAGATTTCTGGTATCTGATCGCCACCTTGGAGAAAGAGAAGGGTCAGCAGCTTCCGCCAACGCTTCGCGCTGCGTGGCACCTCAAACTGGCCGGAACAGGTGACCGGGTCGATGCCGCCGAGATTTTGGCCGCTTTCCGTGCGGCCCCACGTTATACCTCAAAGTGGTTGTACCAGCGTTTCGTCAACTTCTGAACACCCGGTCTAGCGCCAAAGTGCCGCGCACCGCCGCATCGGCGCAAAAGTTTAGCGATTCCGGTCGACGGCCTCGGATCGCCGCCAAAGCGGGGATCGTCTCCTGCACGAGACTGCGCCAGAGTGCGGTAATCGCCTCCTGTCCACGTCCGAGCGATTTTCTCTTTCCGTTCTCGACGAGTTCCCTCCGCAGCGATTCGTCGCGCTTCAACCGTGCTAGGTGCGCTATAACTTCATCGGGTGAGCGTGCCAACAAATAGTCGATGCCGGACTGTCCTTCGGCTGCGTAAGCCGAGTCAACGCCCCCGATAAACGGAACGCCCGCCAGCCACGCGTTGTATAGTTTCGTCGCCGGCTTGTGCAACTGACGTCCGCCGCGGAAATCGCGAACGGCAACGACGGCATCGACATCACTGTAGTCGTGCCAGCGATCTGCACCGCGAATCTCAAGCGTGACACCGGTTTCCCGCTGCAACTTGCCCCTCCAAGGATGGTCTTGAAGTTGGGCGGCGAGATTCTCCTTGGTCCCAAAAAATGCAATACGTTCCAATGTCATGCCGCGCGATGCTTCGCGCGGGATCAAACCCGGTTGCGGCCAGTGCGGCATGAAGTATCCGCGCGGAAGCCGCCGTGCATGAGTTGGATTTTGCAGGATATGCATATGCGCGGTCGGATGGGGTAATCCGTCGGCCACGACGCCGACCAAAAACATGCCGGCATGCGCACGGAGGGACGCCGGTATTGTTCCCGACAGCGCGAGCACGCACCCCTCGCGAGGCATCTGGTGCACCAGTTCCGAGCGACATCCGGTTTCGGCAAGAGCCATCCATGTGCGGTAGATCCAACTATGCGCGGCCGCCAATTTTCCGCCCTCTTCGAGCATGACGTATCGTCCCTGCCGCCAAAGCGCTCGGTTTTCCACGCTCGGCAGGTAAGCTTCCGGTAGGTAGAAATAGACGCCCATCGGCAAACCGCACGTTAAATGAGCCAAGGCATCCTGCAAGATTGGTCCGCCAATGCGGGCAACGTCCGGAGTCAATTGATGCTCGCCTCCTTCCGCTTCGCGCAGAAGTTGCATCGGTGGCCACGCTGGATCCGGTGGGCCGGGATGCCGTATCTGGCTGTCTACCAGCTTCTCATGTATTGGGAGCTGGGCATCGAGTTGAACTACAAAGCCGAAATCGGGCCGCGTCTTCGTCTTTACCACGGCTATGCCCTGGTTATCCATGACAACGCAGTCATCGGCGCCGACTGCACGCTCCGTCACGCGACCACTATCGGAATGCGCAAGGCCGCGGACGATTGTCCGGTCATAGGCGATCGCGTCGACATCGGCAGCAACAGCGTGGTTATCGGTGCGATCAATGTCGCTGACGACGCGACCATCGGCGCCGGAAGCGTTGTTGTCCACGATGTGTCCGCCGGTTCCACCGTCGCTGGCAATCCCGCGCGTCCGGTTGGTGACGCGTCGTGAAATATCTTTTCCTCTCCCGCGGGGCTCATCTTGTGTGGGATCCGGCCGCTCCGCGCGCGGCGGGCGGGGCCGAGTTGCAAGCCGCCCTGATGGCGTCTGAATTGGTGCGCCGGGGTCACCGCGCTGTCTTGCTCGGTGCCGATACCGGACAACCGGACGGCATAGAGTGGGAGGGTATCAAGATCCGCAATGGCGGTCGCTACGAGACAGGCAGAGTGGTCGACATGCTCCGCGCCCTGCCCCGTCTCCGCGCCGTGTTGCGGGAGGAGAAACCGGATTATGTCGTCGTCTACGGTTGGACTGCCCTGCTTTATCTGCTTGCGCGTTGGCGGCAAAGCATCCCGTTCAAGCTGGTTTTTGTTTGCGCGCTCGACGCGGAGATCGACGGCGAGTTCAGGCGCCGCAATCCGCTTCGAGGATTTTTTTTCCACCGTGGCATGCAGGCGGCGGATGTCCGATTGTCCATAACAGCAGCGCAGGCGGCCGATTTCGCGCGCTTGGGGATGCAGTGCGCGGTCACACGATTGTTGCTGCGCGAGGAAAACCGGGGTGAGCGCGGTGACAAGCCGGTCGACCTTCTTTGGGTCGCCCGCTGCGAGGATGTAAAACAACCGGGCCTGTTTCTCGATCTCGCGGACGCGTTCCCGGCCGCGCGTTGTCGTATGATCTGCACGCCGCACGATGCGAAATTGTTCGCTGCGATGAAGTCGCGCGCAACAACCGCACCCAATGTCGAGTTTGTCGAGGGCGTTGCCTACCGCGAAGTGCAGGGCGAGTTCGATCGCGCCAAGATATTCGTGAACACTTCCTCGCATGAAGGTGTGCCGAACACATTTATTCATGCGGGCCTCGGTCGCGCGGCGATTGCCTCCCTCGGAATCGATCCGGACAACATGTTCGGCGAATTTGCCGCAGGAGTGATGGCGCAAGGGTCTTTCGCTGATTTTCGCACAGGCATCGGCGACCTGCTCGGGAGTGCCTCCGTTCTCGATTCGTCGGGCGCGGAAGCCACCCGCTTCGTTCGCGAGTGGCATGACAACGCACGTAATGTCGGGACATTTCTTGAAGTTACCTCCGTGGCATGATCCGTGTTCTGCACGTCATCGATCATCTCGGTCTGGGCGGGGCTCAAAGCGTCCTGTTGGATCTGGCGGCCAACGCCGATGCTGCCGGACTGCGGTGCGAAGTGGCTGCCATGCATGGCTGGGGAATTTTCGCCGACGAACTGGAAAAGCGCGGCATCAAGGTTCATTCCCTCTCTCGAGCCAAGTGGCCGCCGGCTTATCTGCGGAACTTTGCGCGGTTGCTCCGCGCTGGCGAGTATGACGTGCTCCATTTCCACCTTCCCGGCGCGAACTGGATCGCGAAGCCTTTGAGCGCATTGTTTTCCCGCGCCAAGCGCGTGGCGCACGACCACAGTAGTGCGGATCTCGCCTTCCGCCGGTGGTGGTCGATGCCCCCTGATGCATTAGCCCACTTTTTTTCCCATCATGTCGTGGCGGTTTCGGAGGGAGTAGCCGGATTCTTGGCTGTCCGCGAATTTGTACCGCGTCGCAAAATCACCGTTGTCACGAACGGTATCGACGTCCGTCTTTTCCGCCCCGCGACAACAGAGCAGCGGAACCGTGCACGAGAGAGTCTCGGTATCGACTCGAAAAGTTTTGTCTTTGGTGCGCTCGGCAGGCTGGCACCGGAAAAGAATTTTCTTTCGCTGGTCGAGTTGGCGCGTCGAATGCCGTCGATCGATTTCGTGATCGGCGGTGAGGGGCCCGAACGCGAAATCCTGAGCCGTGCGGCGGCGGGAACGCCCAACTTTCGTCTGCTCGGCGGTATCGTGGATCGCCTGGAATTCTATGCGGCCCTTGATGGTTTTCTTCTTCCTTCGCTGCACGAAGCACTTCCCATGACTCTCCTCGAAGCCATGGCATGCGGCGTTCCCGTGATAGCCTCCGATCTCGAAGGCGTTTCCGCGGCGCTGGGCGATGCTGGTGTTCTTGTTACCCCCGGCAATACATCCGCACTGCACGAGGCCGTCCGGTCTTTTGTTGCGGATCCCGCCGCGGCGAAAGAGCGCACGAAGACAGCGCGGGAAAGGGTGGTCGAACTTTTCGATGCGCGTGCCGTCTCCCGCGAAATCGCCTCGGTCTACCGGTCGATCTTGTCTTGATCGCTATTTTGCCCGTGGCTGTCAAACCGCCGCAACCCGGACGAAGGTTCGGGGTTGAACACGGTGTTATGAAAAATATTAACCTTATTCTCATTGGGTTGCTGGCGGCTGCTTCGCCGCTCGCAGCGCAGGATGATTCACAGCCGCAGCCCGGCGGGTCCAGTGGCGGCTTTCACGGCAAAAAGTATGGCAAGTCGCAAGGCCCGCAGGTCGGCGCAAACCTGACACCTGACGAGCAGCAAAAGCTTTCGGCTGCTCGAGACAAAGCCAAGGAAGATCCTACGGTCCGTTCCCTCAAGGAGGCGAAAGATGCCTTGGAAGGCCAATTGGAGAATGCGGTGCGTGCGGCCATGCTCGCCGCCGATCCTTCGCTGGCGCCCACCCTCGACAAAATCAAGCAGGCCCGCGATCGCGCTAAGGAAATGAAGGGCAAGTTCGAGTCGCTTACGCCGGAGCAGAAGCAGCAACTCAAAGCTGCGCGGGAGAAAGCCAAGGACGATCCGGCTGTGCAAACCGCGCGCGAAAAAATGAGGAATGCCCAGGGGCCTGAGGCCAAGCGCGATGCCGCCCGGGATATGCTCGAGGCTGGGAAAGCTGCCATGCTCAAAGCCGATCCGACCCTCGGACCCTTGCTCGATAAGCTCGGACCCGGTCTCATGGGACACCCCCCGCACCACGGTCGGGGTCCGGATGGGGAAGGGCAGGATAGCCCGCCTCCTCCCGACATGAATGAGCCTATGGGAGGGCCGGGTTCGGAGTAGTCAAAAACGCGACAAAACCAACCGTTTAACAGAGTAAAATTGCGATCGCCGCCCCTCGGGGCGGCGATTTCTTTCTTGCTCATAGCCATCCGCGTCCCTACGCTTTCGCCTTTCGAGGTTATGGCCATGTTTGTGGTATCCTCTTGGATGCAGGCAGCTCGCGATTCCGGTCGCCCCAAATCCGGTTGGCTCGCCCTGCTCGGCTTCGCCGCGACTTTATTCGCGCGGCGCAATGTCGGCTCCTTGGCCCTCCCCGAAAACCCGGCGGATTTCCTCCGCGCCCCATTCGCGGCCCGGGTTCCGTCAAAAACAACAAGCGGTCTCAACAACGTGCGCGGTAGGCGCGCCCCGCTTTTCAACCATCAACAATATCGAAAAGGTAGCTTCCATGAATTCACGTCATTCCGGCCAGCGCCGCCGCCGCAGCGGCCGCAGCCGTCACTCGTCCAGTCCCCGTTCCGGCGACACATTCCATGTGCGTCGCGAACCCCGCAAGCCGGCAGGCCTGTGGGATAAAATCAAAGCGTTCTTCGGCCTCGCGCCGCAGCCCGCCCCCAAATCGTCAGCCAACGGCAACGAACGCCGCGAGACCCGCGCTCCGCGCGAAGAGTCGTCCGGTCGCCCCGCGCGCTCTCCCCGCGAGCCTCGCGCCCCGCGCGAGTCCCGCAAGCCCGAGGCCATCGAGGTCACGACCCCGCGTCTCTACGTGGGCAACCTCTCCTATGATGCCAGCGAGAGCGACCTGTTCGATCTCTTCTCGGGCGTCGGCACGGTGGCCAACGTCGAGATCGTCGCCAACAAACACACCCAGCGCTCCAAGGGATTCGGCTTCGTGCAGATGAACGCCATCTCCGAGGCCAAGCGTGCCGTGGACGAACTCCACGACAAGGACTTCATGGGCCGCAAACTCGTGGTCAGCGGGGCCAAACTTCCCTCCGACCGCTCCATCGGCCGCGACCGGGAGGAAACGTCCGAGAGCGCCGAGACGGTTGAGTCCGAGTCGCAGCAGGCCTGAGGTGCCATCAGATCTTCACAGCGTCCGCTTCCCGTCCGCGGGAAGCGGACGTTTTGTTTTCCGCCGATGACCGAGCACGAAATCCTACGGCGTTGCATCTTCATCGCCGGTCCGACCTCGGTCGGAAAATCGGAAATCGCGCTGCGTTTCGCGGAGGAACACCAGGGAGAAGTCGTCTGTGGGGACGCCTTCCAACTCTACCACGAATTTCCCGTGATCGGCGCGCAACCTTCCGCGGACGAGCGGGCCCAGGTGCCACACCATCTTTACGGTCACATTGGCTGCGTTGAAGAAATGGATGTAGCACGCTATGCCGGCATGGCGTGCGATGTTCTGCGCGACATTGTCTCCCGCGGAAAAACACCCTTCGTGGTCGGCGGCAGCGGGCTTTATTTGCAGACGCTGATCGGTGGGCTGCCCTCGTTGCCCGCCATCGATCCGGCGCTGCGCGAGCGGGTGAGGGGAATGACTCTCGAGGAGATGCAGGCCAAATTGCACGAACTCGACCCGCAAAGTGCCGCTGTCATTGATATGCACAACCCGCGGCGCGTGGCCCGGCGAGTCGAACTCTCCCTGCAAACCGGTCTCCCCGCCTCCCGGGTCATATCGGAACTTCCCGCGCCACCGGAAGGTTTGCGCGGGTGCGTGATCGTGCGACCTCGCGAAGAACTCAACATGCGGATCGATGCCGCGGTGAAGCACCGTTTGCAAAACGGAGCCGTCGAGGAAGTCCGCGCGGTTCGCGACATTGCCAGCGGAACCGCCCGCCAGATTCTCGGATGGCGGGAGATTGTTTCACTGCTCGACGGCCGGACAACCATGGAGCAATGCCGCGAGCAACTAGCAGTTGCCACGCGCCAATACGCCAAAAGGCAGTTGACCTGGTTCCGGGGCAGATCCACATTGCCCGAGGAGAATATTTCCGCAGTGACGTCCGATACCCTCGATCGCCTCGCCCTCTCGTTGGGCCTTTCATGAAGCGCGTTTTCAGGGAGTTCAGTTCTTCTCTCCATTGCCCGGGGTTGTCTCCGCTTCTCTCCTACTCCCGTCCCTCAACCCTCGACTTTTAAGCATGCTCCTCACCACGCCGCCTCCCTCCGCCACGGAAAAAACGATCCTTGTCGGACTCGAGCACAACGGCGTCAGCCGCTGGGATCTTCAGGAATCTCTCGAGGAACTGCGCGAACTTGCCGCCACCGCCGGGGCCAAGGTTGTCGACACCGTCACGCAGAAACTCGAGCATCCCACGGCTCCTTATTACATCGGCAAAGGCAAAGCCGAGGAGGTCGCCGCGCGCTGCAGCGAGACCGGGGCGGGTTCGATTATTTTCGACGACGAGTTGTCGCCCGCGCAGGGCCGCAATCTTGAAGAGGTCACATCCAAGAAAATCCTCGATCGCACGCAACTCATCCTCGACATCTTCGCGCGGCGCGCGCGCAGCCGCGAAGGACGCCTCCAGATCGAACTCGCACAGTTGCAGTATCTGCTGCCGCGTCTCACGCGCATGTGGACCCACCTTTCGCGCCAGACCGGCGGAATCGGCACGCGGGGTCCGGGTGAAACCCAGCTTGAAGTCGACCGCCGCCGTGTGCAGGAACGTATCGCCCGTCTGCAAAAAGATCTCGAGGAAGTCCGCAAGCACCGCACCATCCAGCGTGAAGGCCGCGCACGCCACCAGTGGCCGGTCGTGGCCATCGTCGGCTACACCAACGCCGGAAAATCCTCGCTGCTCAATCGCCTGACCAATGCCGGCGTCATCGCCGAGGACAAGCTCTTTGCCACGCTCGATCCGACCACCCGCCAATTTGTCCTTCCGAACAAACTCAAGGTTCTCTTCACCGACACGGTCGGGTTCATCCGCAAACTTCCCCACACCGTCATCGAATCTTTCAAGGCCACGCTCGAGGAGTTGCGCAGTGCGGACCTTCTGGTCCACATGGTCGACCTAAGTCATCCCCAGTGGGAAGAACACATCGCGGCGACCGATGCGGTGGTCCGCGAACTCGAAGCCGACGGAAAGCACACGCTCATCGTTTTCAACAAGATCGACCGCTTGGAAAATCCGGAAGCGGTGCAAGCTGCGATGACGCGTCATCCCAACAGCGTGGCCATTTCGGTCAAGACCGGCGAAAATCTGCAGGAGTTCGTCGACGAACTGCAAAACCAGCTATCCGCTTGGCGCCTCCGTCAGAAATTCCGCATTCCTCAGTCGGATAGCGCCGCGCTGGCCGAGTTGCACCGCGCAGGCCATGTCATCGACATCACCTACGAGGGCGACGACGCCGTTCTCACCGCCCACATCCCTCCCGCGCTGGAAACGAAATTCGCCCGTTACGCGGTGTTGTAGTCTTCTGAGCAAAAGAAAACGAAGATAACGAATTCGGTCTCCTCTGGCGTTTCCACCTTCGTTACTTCCCGTTCAATTCTTTCCCATGAAATCCTTCCGCGAAGAACTCTGGTTCGACGTCCCTGCGCGGCGCGGTCTGATGAATATCACACCGCAGGTCGAAAAGTGTCTCCGCGCGAGCGGGATCAAAGAAGGACTTTGCCTGGTCAATGCCATGCACATCACAGCCAGCGTTTTTATCAACGACGACGAAAGTGGACTCCATGCTGATTTCGAAAAGTGGCTGGAACGTCTCGCGCCGGAAAAACCGTACAACCAATACCGTCACAATGGTGCGGAAGACAATGCCGATGCGCACCTCAAGCGCAGCATCATGGGGCGGGAGGTTGTTGTTGCCGTGACTGACGGCGCGTTGGACTTCGGTCCGTGGGAACAGATTTTCTACGGCGAATTCGACGGCCTTCGTAGCAAGCGTGTGCTCGTCAAAATTATAGGGGATTAGGCGCTACTTTTCGGCGAGCAGCTCTTTTTTAGCAGCCGTTAGTTCTTTCAGTTGGGCTGCGTCGACCGTCGGGTAAGCCAGGTCGAGCGAGGCGAGGGCGTCGATGCCGGCCGCAGCCACGACGAGGCGGCTGAACCACTTGTGGTCCGCGGGCACGACATACCACGGTGCATCTTTCGTGGCGGTGGCGCGGATCATGTCCTCGTAGGCGCGATGGTAGTCGTTCCAATGCTTCCGCTCGTGCGAGTCGGCGGTGGAGAATTTCCAGTTCTTCTCCGGCTTGTCGATGCGTTCGAGAAAGCGCTTTTTCTGCTCCTCCTTCGAAACATTGAGGAAAAATTTCCGCACGAGCACGCCGTTGCGGTTGAGGTAGCGTTCGAAATCACGGATATCTTCGTGGCGTTCGTCCCAGATGCGCTTGGTGAAAAGTTCGCGCGGAATTTTTTGTTTTTGCAGGATCTGCGGGTGCACGCGCACGACGAGGACCTCCTCGTAATAGCTGCGGTTGAAGATGCCGATACGTCCGCGCTCGGGAACGCGCTTCGAGCAACGCCACAGGTAATCGTGGTCGAGTTCCTCGCTGGTCGGCGCTTTGAAGGAGTGGACCTCGCAACCCTGCGGGTTGATCCCCGACATGACGTGCTTGATCGCACCGTCTTTGCCCGCCGCATCCATCGCTTGGAAAATGAGCAGCACCGCCCATCGATCCTTCGCATAGAGCTTGTCCTGCAATTCGGACAGTGCCTGCACGCCGGCGGCCAAGGCTTTCTTGGCCCGCGGTTTGTCTTTTTCCGTGAAATCCAACGTGTCGCCCGGGTCATGCTCCTTGAGCCGGAATTTCTTCCCGTTGGTGATGCGGAATGGTTTCGAGAATTTGCGCGCCGCTTTGACGATTTGGTCCTGCTTCATGGGGAGTGAGACATTTTGCGCGCCCGTGGTCCCCCGGACAACGGCAAAGTCCGTTCAGAAGTCGAGGCCCACACTGACCCCGATGACGAGAGCGTTCGGGATCGCGGTGCTTCCGCCCGGTTGGATGATGTATTGCAGATCGGGTTGCACGCTGAGCCACGGGGACAACTGCGCCTGGTAAGAAACATCGAAAACCATCTCCAGCCCCCGGTTGCTGCCCGTCAGGGTCGATGCTTCGCCGTGCGATTCCTGGTTCCATCCGAAAGCCAGTCCGATTGAATCGTCATCGCGTCCCGGAATCAGTCCGTCATAGACGAGCCCGCTTTGCGCGAAGAAACCTAGGGAGCTGGATCTTTGCGGCGCGGAAAAACCGCCGCGCAGAAAACCGCCGAAGCCCTGAGGCGTTTCCTCGGTCGACTCCGGCTCGACGTAAAGCGACTGGTCGAGAATCGCATAATAAAAACCTCCGCCCCAAGCATACTCGCCTTCGCTTCCCGCCACATCGAGATCACCGTCCTGGAAGACGGCGCCGAGCTTGGCTGTTCCGGGAAGCTCCGCTTTGCGCCAGGAGTAAATGCTTTCCCCGAGAAACATCAGGCCGTCCGCGCGGTTGATGTTCCAATAAAAATTCGCGTTCTGCGAGTAGGCCGCTCCCTGCATGACCGCCGTTTGGAAAATCCAGCCCTCGGCCGGTTGCCACGCCGCATAGAGTCCCGGAGTTGCGTAAGGATAGGACGGCTCGCCACCTGACCGTCCGTCGTAGACCACGGGCCAACCGAAGGCGCTGTTGAGAAAAAAAGCCGAATACTCCGAGAGGGTAAAATCGCGGTCCGCGTTGAAAATGCCGGCGCGCAGCGTGAGTTTGTCCCCGAAAAACTTTTGCTGGAGCCACAAATCGAGCGCGCGGAATCCCCTCGGGGCCTCGATACCGCTGACTGCGAAATTGGAACCGACAAAAGGCGTCGTTATCTGGTCGCCCATCATCCAAATCCACGTCGTGTTGAATGAAGCGCCTTTCCATCCGACGACTTTTTCCAAATCGATATCCAAACCGAATTGCAGCAATCCGAAATACGCGGCGTTTTGCTCGAGTCCGCCGGTCACGTTTCCCCAAACCTGCGCGGTGTAGGTCGCAGTGAAGTCGATGCCTCTGCCGGAGATGAGAGGCCGGCTCCGCCACCAGTCGCCGGTTGCGTTGTCCCACTCGAGCCACGGCAGGTTTTCCATCTGTCCCGTGTCGTCCGCGCCCTGCGGCGGTGCGGCCGATGCGATGGCGGCAAAGGCGCAGGCCAAACCGCAAAGAACAGACCTCATCGCCCGACCAAGTGCATGGCACGGAACCCCGCCCACACGGCAAAAAGGCAAACCATCACGCTGGCCGCGGCGTAGAACCCGGCGATCAACCATTCGCCCCGCCGCAGGAGGATGAATGTCTCCAAGCCGAAGGCCGAGAACGTGGTGAATCCGCCGAGCAATCCGGTGAAAAGAAAAAGGCGTGCTTGCGGACCGAAGGCATCGAACCTTTCCGCCGCGCCCGAAAGAAAGCCGATGACCAGACATCCGAGCACATTCACGACGAACGTGCTCCACGGAAATTTCGACGTCACTGCATGGTGCAGAAGCCATCCGCCGAGCAGATAACGGGTGCATGCCCCGAGGAATCCGCCTGCGCCGACAATGAGAAGATTTCCCATGGAACAATACCGCGGATTCTACGTCTCAGGATATCGCTGCCAAGACCGTATAGGCTCCGGGGCGCAGCCCGCCTTGAATTATGGCGACAAAACATTTTTGCCCCCCTAAATGGATGGCTGCACCCGCCGCCATGCTCGAGACTTTCAAGCGACTAGCCCTCGGATTCATTTTGATCCTCCTGGCGTCCGCGATCCTTCTCTACACCGACCGCGGATCGCGCGAGTCTACCAAGGTTTCCGGGGGTCCGATCAGGGTGGCTTTGGTCGAGCACGCGGCCACGCGTGTGCTCGAGGACGGCGCCGCCGGTGCGGTCGAAGCCTTGGCCGCGCGCGGTTACGCGGATGGTGACCGCATAAAGTTGAGCCGCTTTTGCGCCGAGAACGACATCGGCACCGCGAACACCATCGCGCGAGAGGTGACCAGCGGCAGCTACGATTTCATCCTGAGCATGAGCACCATCTCGCTGCAGACCGTGGCGGGCGCCAACAAAACGGGAGCCAGAACGAGGCACGTGTTCGGCCTGGTGACCGATCCCTACGGTGCCGGGGTCGGCATCAGCCGCGAGAACCATCTCGACCATCCGCCCTACATGACGGGCTACGGTTGCTTGCAACCGATCGAATCGATCTTCCGCATGGCCCGCGTGATGCGACCCGAGCTCCGGCGTGTGGGACTCGTCTGGAACGCGGCCGAGGCGAACTCGGTGGCCCAGACAACCATCGCGCGCAAGGTCTGCTCCGATCTCGGCATCGAGTTGATCGAAGCCAATGCGGACAGTTCCACCGGCGCCATCGAGGCGGCAGGTTCGGTGCTGGCGCGCGGTGCGGAAGCCCTCTGGATCAGCGGCGACATCACCGTTTCGACGGCATCCGAGCCGATCATCGCGGCGGCAACGAAAGCGGGAATTCCCGTGTTCAGTTCGCTGCCGCTCAACATCAAATCGGGCGGGCTGTTCGATCTGGGCGCGAATTACTTGGAGGTCGGCCGCGCCGTCGGCGAACTGGCTGCCGATGTCCTCGACGGCAAAAATCCGGCGACAATCCCCGTGGAGAACTATGTGCCCGAAGCGTTCCTTTACAATGAAACTGCTCTGGAGGGATTGCGCGACCGCTGGACCATACCCGATGCTGTCCGCAGCAAAGCCGCCGGATACATCACGGCCACCGAGACAAATCTCCCGGGCTTCGGCGCCGCTGTGCCCAAACCGCGCCCGGGAACGGCCTACAAAATCGGCGCCGCCTACTTCTCTTCGGAGGAAAACCAGGAAAATTGTCTGGCCGGCTTTATCGACGGGTTGCGTGCCGCCGGTTTCGAGGAGGGAAAAAATCTCGACGTGACGCGCACCCACGCGCAGGGCGAGATCGCCAATGTGCCCTCCATGCTCAAAAATCTCGAATCTTCCGACCGTGATCTAATTTTCGTCATGACCACGCCCGTGCTCGGCGGTGCGTGCACCCTGGTCAGAAACAAGCCTGTTGTTTTCAGTGCCGTGACTGATCCGGTGGCGGCGGGCGCGGGCAAGTCGTTGGACAACCATTTGCCCGGCATCACCGGAACCGGATCTTTTCCTCCGGTGCAGGACATGGTCGATGCCATCCGGAAAATCCTTCCGCGCGCCAAAAAAATCGGGACAATTTACAATGCCTCCGTGGCGAATTCGGTCAAGGTAATCGGCGTGGCCCGCGATATTTTCCGCGCCGCGGGATTCACGCTCGAGGAAGTGACCGTGGCGAGCTCGTCGGAAGTGGGCACGGCCGCGCAGGCGCTTGTCGCGCGGGGCGTGGATGCCATCTACACACAGACCGACAACACGGTCATGCAGGGTTTCGACGCGGTGATCCAGGTTTCGCGCGACGCGGAACTCCCGCTTTTCACCGACGATCCGCTGGCGGCGCGGCGCGGCGCGCTGGCTTGCGTCGGTCTCGGTTTCCGCCAACCCGGCGTGGTGGCCGGCGGGATGGCTGCTCGGATTTTGTGCGGCGAAAGCCCGGGCTCTATCCCCATGCTCAATGTGGCCGAGAATGTTATTTGGTTGAACGACGATGCCGCGCGCAAACTCGGCATTACATTTCCGCCGGAACTGGTCGCGCGGGCAGCGAAACAGGAGAAACCGTAGCCATGGAGATCACTTCGAACCGCGGTGAAAATTTTCTCGGCCTCAAGTTGGCCGGGCGTTTCGACGGGAATTGGGCGCCTCATGTCGGTTCGGCGATCGAGGAAGCGCTGCGGGGCGGCCACCGGCAGATCGAACTCGATCTCTCCGGGGTGAACTACATCAGCTCCGCCGGCGTGCGGATTCTCTTCAAATACCACCGCACGCTGGGCACCGCCCGCGGCAATCTTCGCATCGTCGGGGCGGACGCCGACGTCATGTCCGTTCTCGAACTTTCCGGCTTGGCCGGCTTGCTCCTCGAACAAGTTCCCGCGCCGGAGCCTGCGGCCGAAACTTGGGAATCCCAAGGCACCGTTTTCGAGGAACATCTTCTTTCGGCCGTTTCCGTGTTGCGCGGACGCATGCATGGCGATCCTGAAAAATTTGCCGCAGGGGCATGCGACGGCGAAGGGACGAAAGCGCGGCTGGGTCCGGATGATGTGGTCATCGGACTCGGGGCCTTCGGTCCCGCCGGGAGCACGGGCTCGCGTTTCGGGGAGTTGCTTTGCGCAGGAGGTGCATCTCTCGCCATGCCGACCGATGGCAGCAGTGTTCCCGATTTCCAATTGGCCGAGGCGCGCATGGTTCCCGAAGCTTCGCTGCTCTACGGTCTGGCGGCGCGCGGTGCGTTTTCGCGACAACTGCGCTTTGAAGCATCGCAGAGTGTGCGCGGAACGATCGGCTTTTCCGCGTTGGTCACGGCCGCGATGGAACGCGGGGGCTACGTGTCCGGAGCCTTTGTTGCTGTTGCGGAAAGCACGGGTGTGATCGGCGCCACCTTGCTCCGCTCTCCCGCTGAGGCGTCCGGCATTTCTCCGTTCTCTTTCCCCGGGGTGCGGGATTGGCTTAATTTCACCGGAGAACGCGACGAACAACGCACTGTGGTCATCATTGCCGGATTCGCCGCGCGGCAACCCGATGCGGATCTATCCCCGTTTTTGCGGCCGCTTGATCCGCGCGGCGATCTGACCGGACACTTCCACGCGGCCGTCTTTCCTTACCGTCCACTGCCTTCCGGAAAACTCGATCTGGTTTCCACTGCGGAGGGACTAGCCTCGAGCGGCATGGCAAAGACGGTCCTGCATCTGCTTCGTGACGATCGCGAGATCGAGGGCGTCGGCGAGACGGAGTTGATGCGTGGTGCGGTATGGATGGCGCCGGTGGAATTTTCCGGCGGGGAGGAACTGTTATGACGCTGCTGCTCGGAGCCTCCACGGTCGGGTTGATCCTCGCGCTGCTCGCCCTCGGGGTTTACCTGAGCTTTCGCATTTTTAATTTTCCCGACATCACGGCCGACGGATCCATCACTCTCGGCGCTGCGGTGACCGCCTCGCTGCTCGTCATGCACTGGCCTCCGGCCCTCGCCACATTGGCGGGGTTTTTCGCCGGCGTGCTCGCCGGAACGGTGACGGGCTTGCTCAACGCCAAATTCCGCATCAACGGTCTGCTCAGCGGCATTCTCGTCATGACCGCGCTTTATTCCATCAACCTGCACGTTATGGGCAAAAGCAATCTGCCGTTGCTCAACGAGACCACGCTTGTCACGCAATCCGAATCCTTGTTCGGAATGATTTTCGGTCCGGGTGACGTGCATGTCTTCGGATGGGATGTGGATCAACGCGACGCATCGGTGCTCTGCCTGGCGGCCGCCATGGTGGCCGGCGCGGGGATGATCCTTTACCTCTTTTTCCGCACGGAATTCGGGACGGCCATGCGTGCCGCTGGCGACAACCCGCAGATGATCCGCGCGCTGGGCGGCAGCGTGGACTTCATCCTGATCTTCGGCTTGGCCGTTTCCAACGGACTGATCGCGCTCTCCGGTTCCCTTCTGGCGCAATATCAGGGTTTCGCCGATGTGCAGATGGGCATCGGCATGGTCGTGTGGGGATTGGCCAGCGTGATCATCGGCGAGGCTCTGGTCGGGAGCAAAAGCACTGGCATCGTCATCACCGGTGCAATCATGGGTTCGCTGCTTTTCCGTCTGATTGTCGCCATCGCTCTGCGCTGGGGACTCGACCCGAACGATCTCAAACTCATCACCGCGGTCTTTGTCTTCCTGGCGCTTGTCGTTCCTGGCGCGCTGGCTGGTCTGCGTTCGCGAGCAGGGAGGGCGCGCTGACATGCTTGAAGTCTCAGGTATCGGAAAAACATTCCACGCGGGAACACCCAATGAGGTGTCCGCCTTGTGTGATGTCTCTTTCAACCTTTTGGAGGGGTCGTTCCTCATCATCATCGGCACGAACGGTTCGGGAAAATCCACCCTGCTCAATGCCGTGGCCGGAACGTTTCCCCTCGACCGCGGAACCGTGAGTTTGTCCGGTCATGACATCACCAAATGGCCGGAACACCGGCGGGCGAAACTCATAGGGAGGGTTTTTCAGAATCCCTACAGCGGCACCGCACCAAACATGACCATCGCCGAGAATCTCGCCATGGCCGCGCGCCGCGGATTGCGTCGAGGATTGGCCTGGGCCATACCGCGCGTCTTGCGCTCGGAACTGCGCGAACGCGTTAGGAGCTTGAATATGGGTCTAGAGGACCGTCTGGACAACGACATCGGCACACTTTCCGGCGGACAGCGGCAGGCACTCACTTTGTTGATGGCGTCGTGGCTCAAGCCCGATCTCTTGTTGCTCGACGAGCACACCGCGGCCCTCGACCCGAAGAGCGCCGATCAGGTGATCCGCCTGACCCACGAGATCATCAAGCGCGACAAACTCACCACGCTGATGGTCACGCATTCCATGCAACAAGCCGTCCACCTAGGCGACCGTCTCATCATGATGAACCGGGGCAGTATCCTCCACGATCTCCAAGGACCCGAAAAGGCGCGCGCCCGGCCGGAGGATCTCCTGCAGCGGTTCGAGGACGTGAGACGCCGCGAACAACTGGATGGTCCGGTCGCGGAGATGTTGCGCAAAACCTACGTCTGATCTTCCCGACCCCGGTCCGGAACCACAGAACTGTTGATCAACGAGGATTCCACAGACAACCTATCTCGCTATGCAAATAACCCACCGGCAAGAAGGGGATTTTGTGGTCGTTTCCCCCGAGGGGCGGCTGGATGCGCCTGCCTCGCACCAGCTCGAGGAAGCCATCAACAACTTGCTGGCTGACGCGTCCAGTTCCATCGTTTTTCACTGCGTTGAAGTTTCCTACGCGAGCAGCGCGACCTTGCGTGTCTTTCTTGCCACGGCCAAGCGCGCGAAAACACGAGGAGTCCGCTGCCGCTTCGCCGAGTTGACCAAGCCGCTGCAGGAGTTATTCGAAATGTCAGGATTCATCGGCGTTCTCGATGTCCACGAAACTCTCGAGTCGGCTCTCTCTTGAAGGCGAGCGGCGGAACAGGGGCGGGCAAGCCGTGTGAGCGCGAGCGCAGCCTGGCCATCGCTCTGGCTTTTTGCCTGGTCGATGTCTTGCTGATGGGCGGCGCTGCTTTCCACTCCAACTCGCTGACCATTCTCAGCGATTTTCTCAAAGAGTTGGGTGACACCACCGCGGTTCTGGCCGCCTTCATCACACTGCGCGCCGTGCGCCGTGCACCGAGCCATCGTTTCACCTACGGCATCGGAAAACTGGAAAACCTGGTAAGCATGAGCATCGTGGTGCTGATGACCGGCGCGGCGGTGGTTATCGCGGTGCAGGCTTTTTATCATCTGAAGCATCCGGTGGAGCCGCACGGAACCGTGCCGGGGATAGTTATCTTCTCGGTCTACGCCGTGATTGGTTTCGCCATCTCGTTGCGCAACCGCCATCTGCTCAAGTCGCAGCATTCTCCGATCATTGCCTCGCAAGCCAGGCTTTGGTTCGCCAAGGCGAGTTTCGATGCGCTCATGGCGCTCACCCTCATCGTCGAAATCGTCTTCCGCGATCAGGTGTGGAGCCAGCACCTCGACCCGCTGGCCTCATTCGTCGGGGTGGCCTTCATGCTCCACAGCGCCTGGGCGATCGCCACCGAATCGGTCGGCGATCTGCTTGATGTCGCTCTCGGGGAAACGATGCAAATACGGATCCTGCGCTGCCTCGCCGAATGCTTCGATGACTACGATCTTCTGCACAAGATCCGGACCCGCCGGTCGGGTTCGCGGCTCTATGTGGAGTTGTTCCTCGGGTTCGATCCACAGATGTCCATGAAGGATGTCAACGAGCGGATCGATCGCATCCGCCGCTCGGTCGCCGATGCCATGCCCGGCGCCGATGTCACGGTGACACCGGCCAACCCGACGCCCCTTCCGGAATAGCACGACACCTGTCGCTAACCGGAGGATCTTCTGCAGTGGCCTTGGCAGAGTTGCACTTTTTTGCTGCGCAAAGCGGATTATTCGAAACCTCGCTTCCTACTAAAGAACTCGCTAAAGTCTCGCAATGCTGTCGATCTCCGCTCTCCTCGGGACAACCGGACTCGGTGCGTTGTATTTCATTTCCGCACCGGCGGCGGGGATTGCCCTTGGTTTGGACTGGCGCCTGGCCGCTCTGGTTGCATGGGGAGGCTATTCCTTGGCCGGCGTTCTCGTCGCGGCAATCGGGACACCGACGCGGGCGTTCTTGGCGCGCAGAGTCAGGAAACTTC